>NZ_CP043627.1:5787500-6087500 GCF_016804325.1 Methylobacterium aquaticum | reverse complement strand
TGGCCCGCGGCGCCGCCGCCCTGTTCGCGCTCGGCCTCGGCATGGGCCTGCCGCTGATCCTGGTCGGCACGTTCGGGGCGGGGATCCTGCCGCGCTCCGGCCCCTGGCTCGTCGCCGCCAAGCAGGCCTTCGGCGTCGTCTTCCTCGGCCTCGCGATCACCATGGTGTCCCGCCTTGCACCGCCCGAGGCGACGCTCGCGCTCTGGGGCCTGCTGGCGGTCGGCACCGGCGTGTTCGTCGGCGCCTTCGACCCGATCGGGGCCGGGGTCGCGTCACGTCTCGCGAAGACCGCCGGCATCGTCGCGGTGACCTATGGCTGCGCCCTCCTCGTCGGCGCTGCGGCAGGCGGGACAGACCCGCTGCGGCCGCTCGCCGGCCTCGGCCAAGGGCAGGAGGTTCGCGTCGCGGAGGCCCGGACGATCACCTCCGTCCCGGCGCTCGAGGCGGCCCTCGCGGCGGTGCGGGCCGAGGGCAAGCCGGCGCTCGTCGAATTCGCCGCCGCGTGGTGCACCGTCTGCCGGACGAACGAGCGGACCGTCATGGCCGATGCAGGCATCCGCGAGCGGCTGCGATCCGTCTCGGTCATCCGGGCCGACGTCACGCGGGACGACACCGACGCCCGCGCCCTGATGCAGCGTTTCGCGGTCGTCGGACCGCCGACCCTGATCCTGCTGCGCCCCGACGGCGGCGAGGTCCGCGAGGCCCGCACCGAGGGCGAGCTCACGGTCGAGGACCTGACGCGCCGCCTTGCCCTCGTCGGCGCCTGATCCGCCCCTTCGACCCACCACCAGCCATGGAGATTGTCATGGACCGCAGGACCCTGCTCGCCCTTCTGCCCGCCGCCACGCTCGCGCCCGCCCTGCTCTCGCCCGGTCTGCGGACCGAGGTGGCCTTCGCCCAAGGGATCGACACGAACGCGATCCTCAACGACCCCGAGGCGCCGGTCTCCGGCAACCCGAAGGGCGATCTGACCATCGTCGCCTTCCTCGATTACAACTGCCCGTTCTGCAAGAAGGCCGAGCCCGATCTTCTCCGCCTGGTGAAGACGGACGGGCGCATCCGCCTCGTCCACAAGGACTGGCCGATCCTCGGCGACGCCTCGGTCTATGGCGCACAGCTCGCCCTCGCGGCGCGCTACCAGGACCGCTACGACACGGTACACCGCGCCCTCATGGCCATTCCGGGCCGCAAGATCCCCAAGGAGCGGATGCGGGACGCGGTGGCCGCCGCAGGCGTCGACATGGCCCGCCTGGACGAGGACGCGACGGCGCATCGGGCCGAGATCGCGGCCCTGCTCCAGCGCAACCTCGACCAGGCCGACGCGCTGGGCCTGCAGGGAACGCCGGTCTTCCTGATCGGCCAGCTGAAGGTCGCGGCGGCCCTCGACTACGACGGCTTCCGGCAGGCCGCCGCCCAGGCCCGCGCCAAGGCCCCCAACGGAGGCCGTTCGTGAGGCGGCGGCTCCTCCGTCTCCCGGCGCCGGTCGCGCTCGCCGCAATGCTCGGCGCCTGCACCACCTCGATGGGGGCACAAGGCCCGGTCGCGGAGGCCCGGCCGCAGGTGCCCCCAGAAGTGTCGCGCCGCTACGCGGCGATCACCGACGAGCCCTTTCCCGTCGAGGCGGTCGACCCGCACGACCTCAAGGCCCGCAACGTCCGCCAGGTCGTCGCGTACCCGACGCGGGAGCCGCCCGGCACCCTGGTGGTCGACCCCCAGCGGCGCTTCCTCTACCTCGTGATGGAGGGCGGCAAGGCGATGCGCTACGGGGTCGGCGTCGGCAAGGCCGGCTTCGAGTTCACCGGCGAGGCCACGGTCGCCCGCAAGGCGTCGTGGCCGCGCTGGACGCCGACCCCCGACATGCTCCGGCGCGACCCGGAGCGGAACGGGCGCTGGGCCGGCGGCATGCCGGGCGGGGCGAGGAACCCGCTCGGCGCGCGGGCGCTCTACCTGTTCAAGGACGGCAAGGACACGCTCTATCGCATCCACGGCACGACGGAGCCGTGGAGCATTGGCGAGGCGGTCTCCTCGGGATGCATCCGCATGCTGAACCAAGACGTCATCGACCTGCATCGCCGCGTGCCCACCGGCACCAGGGTCGTGGTGCTGGGATCGCGGGGCACCGCCCATGCGGCGCGGCCAGCCGGGCCGGAGATGACCGGCAGCCTCGGGCGGGGCGTGCCCGCCGGGCTGCAACCGGATGACGGTCTCGATCATGCCGGGCTCGACGGCCTGTCCCGCGAGGCCACGGAAGCGCCGATACCAGAGGGAGTGGCGAATGATGAAGGTCTTTAAGGGGCTGGTGCTCGCGATCGTCCTCACAGCCCTGGGCGCGGGGCCGGTCCAGGCCGGCTCGGAGGCGCCCGCCGGGTACTACGCCGACCAGAAGGTCGTCTACCACAACGATGGCGGCCAGGACGGCCCCGCCTATGTCCGGCGCTTGCTCGGCAACCTGCGCAACCACGTCGAGGCCGTCGGCCGGACGCATGTCGAGATCCGCGTGGTGAGCCACGGCGATGGGGTCGCGCTGTTCCAGGCGGCCGCGACCGACAAGGACCTCGCCGGGCGGATCGACGCCCTCAAGGCGATGGGCGTCCGGTTCCTGGTCTGCGCCAACACCCTGCGGGAGCGCAGGATCGACCGCGGGACGCTCTACGGCGTGACCGAGGACGACGTGGTGCCGAGCGGCGTCGCCGAACTGGCGCGCCTGCAGGGCATGGGCTTCTCCTACATCCACCCTTGATCCGGCACCGAGGGTGGATGGGCGCCGCTCGCGCACCGGCGCACGCCTTCCAGGCCGGAGAGCCGCAGCCGCTCTTGCCAAAACATTAGGATATGCTAATTGAGTATCACCTAATGTTATGACTTCGCGGGGGACGGCGTCCTCCGCGAAGCATCCGGGCATCGCCCGGACCGACGCTCGGGAGCGACCACTATGGATGGCTTCACGCCTGTCAGCGCCCTCATCGGCGGCGCCATGATCGGCACCTCCGCCGCCCTGTTCCTCATCCTCAACGGGCGCATCGCCGGCATCAGCGGCATCCTCGGCGGGCTTCTGGCCGCGCCCTCGCGCGAGACCGGCTGGCGGGTCGCCTTCCTCGCGGGTCTCGTCCTGGCGCCGCTGGCCTACGGCCTCGTCGCGCGTCTGCCCGCCGTGACGGTCGGCGCCTCGCTCCCCCTCCTGGCGGTGGCGGGCCTGCTGGTCGGGTTCGGTTCGCGCCTCGGCTCCGGCTGCACCAGCGGCCACGGCGTCTGCGGCCTCGGCCGCCTGTCGCCCCGCTCGATGGCCGCGACCGTCACCTTCATGACTGTGGCCATCCTCACCGTCCTCGTCACCCGTCACCTGATCGGAGCCTGAGCCGTGAGAACCGTCTCCGCCTTCGCCGCCGGCCTCCTGTTCGGCCTCGGCCTCCTCGTCTCCGGGATGAGCGATCCGGCCAAGGTGCTTGGTTTCCTCGACCTCGCCGGCCACTGGGACCCGAGCCTCGCCTTCGTGATGGCGGGAGCCGTCGCGGTCTCGGCACTGGGCACCCTGGCGGCGCGGCGTCGCGGCCGGCCGCTCCTCGCGCCCCGGTTGGAGATCCCGACCCGGCGCGACCTCGACCTGCCCCTAGTCGCCGGTGCGGCGATCTTCGGCCTCGGCTGGGGCCTCGCCGGCCTGTGCCCGGGGCCGGCCCTCACCCTCCTGACGGTGGCGCCGGCCCAGGCCGCAACCTTCGTGGCCGCCATGATCGCCGGCATGCTGCTGGTCCGCCTCGTGCCCGAACCCGCAACCGATCAAGACGCCCGCCGAGGCGGCATCCGTCCAGAGGCGCGGGGCGCGTGACCGGGCCCGACGCGAACGGTCGGCGTTACCCGAAGACCCCGCGCGACGCCCTCGAGGGCGCGGCATGGAGCGAGCGATGGAGGCGAGCATGACGACGAAGAGCGCGAAGGACCTGGTGGCCGAGGCCAACCGCGAGGTGACGACCCTGTCGGCCGAGGAGGCGCTGGCCCGCCTCGCCCGGACGGAGACGGTGCTCGTCGACGTCCGCGAGAGCGAGGAACTGGCCAAGACCGGCCGGATCGCCGGTGCGGTCCACGTCCCGCGCGGCGTGCTGGAATTCCAGGCTGACCCGGCGAGCCCGACCCACAAGGCCGAGCTCGGGGGCGGCCGGAGCCTGATCCTCTACTGCGCCTCGGGCAACCGCTCGGCGCTCGCCGCCAAGGCGCTCCAGGAGATGGGGCTCGGTCCGGTCGCCCACGTCGCCGGGGGGTTCGCCGCGCTTGAGAAGGCCGGCGGGGTGGTGGAGCCGGCCTGACCGCCGCCGAAGCCCCGCCCGCGCCCTGCCTCCCGACGGGACGTTCCCGGCGTGCCGGTTCCGATGAGCGCAACCGAGATCGGACCGGTCCTTTGCTGGACGACACAGCCCGTCGACTGCGTGCCACGTCGCCTCACACGGCCTTGCCGACCAAGCTCCCGATGCCGGCGGTGACCGCCATGGCGAGGGCGCCCCAGAAGGCGACCCGCGCCATCGCCTTCGGCACCGCCGCTCCGCCGGCGCGCGCACCGAGGGCACCGAGGACGGCCAGGAAGACGAGCGAGGCGCCCGACACGGTGTAGACGGCGAGGTTCGCCGGCGAGACGACCGCCACGAGGAGCGGCAGCGCCGCCCCCGCCGAGAAGGTGGCGGCCGAGGTCAGGGCGGCCTGGACCGGCCGAGCCGTGGTGAAGTCCGAGATGCCGAGTTCGTCCCGGGCATGGGCCCCGAGGGCATCCTTGGCCATGAGCTGCTCGGCGACCTGCACGGCCAGCGCGTGGTCGAGCCCGCGGTCGACATAGATCCGTGCCAGCTCCTCCGTCTCGGCCGCGGGATCGTCGGCAAGTTCCCCGCGCTCGCGAGCGAGGTCGGCCTGTTCGGTATCGGCCTGGGAACTGACCGAGACGTACTCGCCCGCCGCCATCGACATCGCTCCGGCCACGAGCCCGGCACAGCCGGCGACCAGGACCTCGCCAGTCCCGGCCGCGGAGGCGGCGACGCCCACGATCAGGCTGGCGGTCGAGACGAGGCCGTCATTGGCCCCGAGCACGGCGGCGCGCAGCCAGCCGATACGGTCGATGAGGTGCCTCTCGGCGTGGACGGGGCGCATCGGGGTCGGGATCTCCGGGGGCAGGTGCGGGAAACCGCATCGCGCCGCGTGTCATGGTGCATCCGTGTCGCGGCAGCATGAAGCAGGGCCGCGGCCTCGGTTCGGCCGCCCCCGGGAGCCGTGCCGCACAGGCAGGCTACCGGGGTCGTCGTCACGGCTTGTTTTGCGCCGGGTTCTGGCTCTGCCCCGGGTTCTGGCCCGTGCCCAGCTGTCCCTGGAGGTCGATGGGCTTGTTGTCGTTGAGGTCCCACCCGGTATTCGGATCGGTGCCGGTGCGCTGGAGCTGGGCGCGCATCTGCCACTGGTACTTGGCGATGCCGTGCTCGACTTCCTGGAGCAGGTTGGAGGTGGTCGGGTCGACCTTCTCGGTCGCCTTGATCGCGGCGTTCACCTCCTCCCCGACGCGCTTGTAGGCGTTAGTGAACCAGGCGAGGATCTGGGCGTCGTCGAGGAAGCCGCCCGGGATTTCCGGGACGCCCGACGTCCTCACGATGGTGTTGGCCCGCCCGTCCGCCGAGGCGCCGACGGCGAGCAGCCGCTCGGCGATGGTGTCGGCATATTTCGACAGCCCCTCGTAGTGCTCCTGCAGCAGGAGATGCAGCGGGTAGTACAGCGTGCCGGATGCGTTCCAGTGCGCCTGCTTGGTCTGGAGCTGGAGCTGCTGCAGCTCGGTGAGCGTCTGCTGCAGGGCGGCGACGTCCTTCTTCATCCCGTCCTCGCCGGCGCCGAGGTCGATGACGGGTTGACGGCTGATCTCGTTCGTCGGGAACGCGCCGGTTGGCTGACGGCTGCCGACCTGGGTCTGCGAGGACTGGCGGACGCCGTCGGTCCGCGCTCCCGAGGTCTGCGGGTCCGCCGCGGGTGCGGTCCGGTCGGCCTGGGCGACCTGAACGCGGGCGAGGATCTGGCTGGCCGAGGGGGCAGTCCCCCTGGCCTGGGCGAGGGTGGCATCACGGGACAGCGCGGGCGACAGGGCCGTTGAGACGAGCAGAAGTCCGAACGCAAGGGACGGGATCGAGCGGGTCATGGGGAACCTTGGGTGAGCATCATGCCGGATGAAGCAGGCCGAAGGTCCTGCCCGGTCGACAAGGACGAACGAGGCGCACCCGACGTTCCTGAGTGACAGGGAATTTAAGGTTTGACGGCCCGCCACAGGGTCTTGCGGGGTCAGGCCATGGCTCGAGCGCGGTGGGCGCCAATGGATCGATATCCGGACTTCGACCGTTACCGAGCCTTCGATCCGGGGCAGTCCCCGGACCCCTGCGCCGACGAGATTGACCCGTGACGGTTGCATTCGACTACGAGGTGACGCTGGCCACGCCGGCCGGTCTGCGCGTCCTGACGGCTCAGACCGAGCGTGAGGTCGCGCTGATGGCGAAGTCGGTGCTGCGCCGTCACGGGGGGAGTCCTCTCAGGATCGGGGTCACGATCGCCTGTCGGGATCCCGGGGCGCTCCGACGGATCGCGTCATATCTCAACGATGTCAGCTTGGAGCTCGATCGGGAGTGGCGCGGCACCACCCCTTCGTCGTATCGTGGGATGTTTCTCTTCCCCTGAGACAAGTACCGGGCGTCATCATCCGGAAATCGTGCTAGTCATGACGGCAGCGTTCCACTGCAGATCCGACACCTCCGGCCGACGAGGTTCTGGCGAGCATCGCTGCGGATGCGGGCTGTACAGCCTTATTGCTTGCGGGCGGCTCAGTGGTGCGCGAACAGCATCCAGATGGCCATGCCGACCATCATTAGGTTCTCGGTCAGCGACACGAAACCGAGCGGCACGCTCCCCGAGCCGCCGACGCAGGCGCATTTGATCTCGCGCTTGTCGACGTAGACCGCCTTGAATACTGAAACGGCGCCGACCGTGCCAATGACGAGCGCAACCGGGATCGACAGCCAGTTCAGGGCACCCGCGACCATCAGCACGCCGGCCAGGGCCTCGCAGAACGGGTAGGCGTAGGCGTAGCGCACGCAGCGGCGGGCGAGCAGATCGTAGCCCAGGAACATGGACGAGAAGATCTCGACGTCCTGCAACTTCAGGATGGCCAGCACGCACATGCTGAAGGCGATGAACCACTCGCCCGCCCGGGTCGTCAGCGGCGTCCCGTAGGCGGCGTAGCTCGCAGCAAGCGCCATGAGCGCGGTCATCGCGAATACGCCGACGACGGGTGTGTAGCTCGTTGCCTTCGGATCCTTCACGGCCTTGCCGAGGTGTCGCCGCAGGTCGTCGTAGCCGCCGATGCGCTGCCCGCCGATGAAGGTCTGCGGCGTGGTCTTCACGCCATGCTCGGCCTTGAAGGCGTCGGTCTCCTCGCGCGTGGTCAGCCAATGGTCGTCGACCTGGAAGCCCTCGCGTTCGAGCAGGTCCTTGGTCTTCAGCCCGTATGGGCAGACATGCTTCTCCATGACCATCCGGTAGACGGTGGCCCTGCGGGTCGTGTCGAGCATGGATCGGCTCATCGTTGCCGGTGGTCCCGTTCGAGGGACAACCCGCCGGACCCTGGAGCGGGTACAGGCCGATGTGACGCGTCATACGGCCCTGGGACGGCCCGTGGGTGACCATGCCGGTCATCCGTGCATCACGGCCCCGTGGCCGACCACGTTTGCCGCCGCCAGCAGGCACAGACCGGCTAGGGAGGACATCGCGACGATCGCCAGGACCACGTCGGAGGTCCGTGGCGAGCCGGGGCGAGGCCCGAAGGCGAGCTGTCTCCAGCGGCCTTTGCGAAGCGTGAAATGGGTCACGAAGGATTGCCCTGGTGCGGTCCGCTCCGGGACCAGTGGGTTTGCGCCCCGCAATTGGTTCGCACGGACCGCCGGGTTCAGGACCCGGCGACGGCGGCAACGCCAAGGACAAGGGCCAGACACAGCCCGACCCCGCCCGCAGCCCAAAGGAGCCACGCGATGGCACCATGCCGGTTGTCGTTGCCGGGCCGCGGCAGTGCGCTCGGCCAGCGCCGCCATCGTCGACATGTCGACGGGGCCTGCAGGACCGACGAGACCGAGCCGGCGTCAGGGTGATGGCGGCACGACATGACCGGGACATCCGGTGGCGTACTCATCCGTGACGATGCCGCCATGCCCGGACAGGAGATCGGGATGGGTCGAGGCCAGGCCGCCGCCGAGGCGTGCCCAATCCTCGATCGACCCGTCCGTCGGGAGGGTGGGGCCCGATGCGTCGGCCGTTCCGGCCACCGGGCCTGGCCCCGCCCAGCCGCCCCAGGCGAACCGCGCCGTCCGAACGATGGCCTTCTTCATGTCGCTCTCCCGTCTCGGTGGCTGAGGCGGACCGGGAACCGCCGCCCGTGCCTTGGCGCAGCAAGGGTCGGAGGTTCGAGCCTAAGCTTTCGTAAACCAACTCGGCCGGCGCAAGCCGCCCGCGAAGGCGCGTCCAGGGGCGTGTCAGGTTTGTCCCGACAGGATTGCGGTCTTCTCCGACTGCGCCTCCATCCCCGGCGCCACAGATCCTTCGGCAAGCGGGGAGACCGAGGCACCGAGCCCGGTCGCTGCAGGGGCCGGCGCGAGAGGACCCTGCGACCCGCGGGCCAAAAGCCACAGGCCACCTCGTCGAACCCGTCACGGTCGTGGCCCGCAAGGGTCAGCCACCACCATCACGGAGTTGAAACCGATGAAACGTCTCGCACTGGCCCTCGCGGCCGCATCGAGCCTGATGCTGTTCTCGTCAGCGAGCGAGGCCCGGCCCTTCGGGCGCGGCCATGGGCACGGCTTCCACCATGGCGGCTTCGGCGGCCATCACGGCGGGCTCCGCCACGGTTTCCGTGGTCACCATTCGATCGGCTTGCGCCCCCACACCCGGCGCTTCGGCGGGTACCGCCGCTACGGCCTCTCGCGGGCCCGGTACGGCTATGGGCGCCCCTACGGACGCTACGGCTACGGGTACCGCCGCGGCCATCGCGGCCTCGGGCTGGCGGCCGGCCTCGGTCTCGGCCTCGCCGCGGCCGCAGCCAGGCCTGCCTATTACGGCGGCTACGGATACGGCTACCGCTACGCCCCGGTGGGCTATGGGTACGGCTACGGCCAGCCCGCCTGCAGCTGCGGCTACTGAGTTCCTTCGTCCATCGGACCCGCACCCGGATCCTGGCGGTCCCATCCCGCCGGGACCTCCCTTCCCACCTGACCGAGGCGAACCCATGAAGACGCTTCTCGCGACCACCCTCGCTGCTGCCCTGCTCGCCGGCCCCGCGCTCGCCCAGGACAAGGCGGCGCAGCCGCCCGCCGGTGCCCAGACCACACCGATGACGCCGCCGCCGGCCGGCGCCGCGATGCCGGCCCCGGCCGGCAACGCAGGCGGCATGACCATGGCTGACACCGCGACCGCCAAGATCAAGTTCGTCACCGCCAAGCCGGCCGAGGTGACCTCGTCCAGGCTCGTCGGCAAGAACCTCTACAACAACAAGAACGAAACCGTCGGGGAGATCGAGGATCTCGTCATCGACAACGGCAAGACGGTCACCGGCGTCGTCGTCAGCGTCGGCGGCTTCCTCGGCATGGGCGAGCGCTACGTGGTGGTCGACCCCTCGTCGATCTTCTTGCACAAGGCGGACGGCAAGCTCAAGGCGATGGTCGACACCGATAAGGACGCCCTCAAGAACGCGCCCGAGTTCAAGTACAACCGAAACACCTGATCCGTCGCGCGTGGCTCCGTGCCCGCGGAGCCACGCTCAAGCACTCCCGTGCGCAGACGCTGTCGGGGTAAACCTGACAGGCGTCGGTGAGAACGGCGAGGCTCGGCGAAACCTCTTGTCGCCTGCCAGGATCCGGACGCTACTCTGAACTGCGTCATCAACATCGAGACAGCGGAAAGAGTGGCGATGATCATGGACATCATCAAGCAGGGCTCCCGCGCCAGGGCCCTCGGGCGCCCGCGGGATGCCTGCAACTACCCGTTGGATTCCCGCGAGCGCCGGGCCTGGTACGAGGGCTACGACGGTTCGACGTGGGATTTCGCCGAGCGGGTCACCCATCCGGCCGTCGCGTCCCGGAGCCGCACGACCCGGGACGCGGCGGCCAACCCGACCTCGATCTAGATCGCGGACGTCGCCCTCGAGCCTGCGGGGCTTCGGCGCCGGTCTGGACGGCAACGGAGAGGGCGATGGGACGCAAGCGAACCCACTGTGTCGACGGCCGGGCCTTCGGACGCCTGGAACGGGTGGTGACCACCCTGGTCGAGGCGGGCCTGCAGGACCCTGCGGCGGCACCGCCGAACCTCATCGAACGGCTGCGGCACCTGCAGCGGACTGCGATGGCCGCAGGGGGCGACCGCCAGATCCTCCAGGTCATCGCGTCGGGCCGGCGCCTGCTCGGCGATGGGCAGGCCTTGACTGGCCCGGGCGTACCGACCGACCCCGAGACTGTCCAGGCGCCCTCGACCGGGGCGCCCTTGCAGGATACGGCGATCTCGGCCGATGGTCCGCACGCGGAAAGACCGGCCTCGTCGGCCGGGACGACCGCCGCGAACGAGCCTACCCGATAGCCCCTGCATGATCCCAAGGCTTGACGACGGCGACGCCGGCCGCCCCGAGATCCATCGTGGAAACGGACGCACAGTCGTCGCGCTCGCGGTGGCGGCCGCCATCCCGGTGCTGCTCCTCAGCGGCTGGGTAGCGACGCTCATGGCGCAGCAGCAGCGCGGGCTGACCCGCAGCGCCGCGGTGGCGAGCGCGGCCCGCGTCGCCGAGCGCGTCGCCTCCGACATCGCGACCCAGGTCGCGGTCCTCCGCGCCGAGGCTGCCTCGGCCAGCCTGGACCGGCCGGACCTCGCCGCCTTCTATGCCGAGGCCGAGCGTCTGAGGCAGGAGCACCCGCTCTGGGAGACCGTCGAGCTCGCCGGCCCCGACGGGGCCCAGGTCGTCAACCTGCTCCGCTCCCTCGACGACGAACTCGGCCCCACCGCCGACCGCGTGAGCTTCGACGCGGTGGTACGGACGAAGCGGCCGGTGGTCGGCGGGATCGGACCGGTCGGGCGGATCTCGGGCAAGCGCCTAGTCGCGCTGCGGGTCCCGGTCGTCCGCGACGGAACGCTCCGCCACGTCCTCTCGGTCGGCCTCGCGACGAACGCGGTCAGCTCGATCCTCCGCGATGCGGGCGCGCCGGAGGGCTGGGTCGGGACCATCGTCGACGCGCAGGGCAACACCATCGCCCGCACCCGGGCCGAGGCGGAGGAACTCGGCCACCCGGCCAACGCCGCCCTGCGGGCCGCCATCCGGCGGGCGCCACAGGGCTTCTACACCGGTTCCACCTTGGAGGGACCGGACGTCGAGGTCGTCTACCGCACGCTGACGGAGACGGGCGGCTGGTCAGTGCATTTCGGCCTGCCGGCCGCCACGCTGAACGCGCCGGTCTCGCGTTCCTACCTCGTGCTGGCCGGCGGCAGCGTGCTCAGCATCGGCCTCGGCCTCGCGCTGGTCGGCCTCGTCGGCCGCGACATGGCCCAGCGCCGGGCGGGCGAGCAGGCGCGCTTCGCCCTCGCCCTGCGGTCGAGCGAGGAGCAGGGCGCGGTCGCCGCCGAGGCGGCGGAACTCGGCACCTTGCGATGGGATACGGTGGAGGAGACCGTGACGGCCTCCCGGCGCGCCGCCGAACTCCTGGGCTGGGAGGCGGAGGTGCCGGAGGGGCGCGAGATGACGGCGGATGCCGACATCGCCCTGCTGGCGGTCGACGCCGCCGACCGCGAGCGGTTGGTCACGGAACTGCGGCGAAGCCTCGCCGAGGGCATGCCCCTCGACGTGGAGTTCCGGGTCTCGCAACGGAGCCCGGAGCCGCGGTGGGTGCGCCTGACCGGACGTGCGCCCCGGCTTCGGAAGGACGACCCCGCCGACCTCGTCTACGGCGTCGTCTCGGATGTCGGGCCGCGCAAGCGCGCCGAGGCGGAGCGCCTCGACCTGCTGCGCCGCCTCGGCGAGGCGCAGGAGAACGAGCAGCGCCGGATCGCCCGCGAGCTGCACGACCAGGTCGGGCAGACGGTGACCGGGCTGTCGCTCGGCCTCAAGGGGCTTGAACGGATGCTCACCTCGGACGGGACCTCGACCGAGGCCAAACGGCAGATCGCGTGGCTGCAGCGGCTCGCCGGCGAGGTCGGGCGCGACATCCACCGCGCCGCCATCGACCTGCGCCCGACCGCCCTCGACGACCTGGGCCTGCGCGAGGCGCTGGCGACGCTCCTGGGCGAGTGGGGCCAGCGCCACGGCATCCGGCCCGACCTGGAATTCATCGGCGAGGCCTCGCGCCTGCCGGCGGCCGTCGAGAGCGCGATCTACCGGATCGTGCAGGAGGCGCTCACCAATGTGCTGAAGCACGCGCGGGCGGCCACCGTCAGCGTCTGCCTCGACCACCGCCCGGACGAGGTCCAGGTGATCATCGAGGATGACGGCGTCGGCTGCGAGCCCGCCTCCGGCCCCGCTCCGCCCGACGGGCGCAAGTCCGTCGAGCCGCGGCTGGGCCTTTCGGGCATCCGCGAGCGTTTGACCCTGCTGGGTGGCACGCTCACCCTGGAAACGTCCTCGGGCGTCGGCACGACGCTGTTCGTCCGCATCCCGGTGGCGCCGGCCGCCTGACGCACGGGAGAAGCCATCATGGACCGTATCCGCGTCGTCCTGGCCGACGACCATCCCGTGGTCCTCGCGGGCATACGGGCGCTCCTGAACGCCGACCCCGAAATCGAGCTCGTCGGCGAGGCCACCGATGGCGGCGAGGCGCTGCCGATGATCCGTGCCGTCGCGCCCGACATCGCCGTGGTCGACGTCTCGATGCCCGGCCTGAACGGTCTCGAACTGACCGAGCGGGTGACGGGCGAGTGCCCGGGGACCCGGGTGCTGGTGCTGACGGTCCACGAGGACGCCGCCTACGTGCAGCCGCTGATGAAGGCCGGGGCGCGGGGCTACCTGCTCAAGCGCTCCGCGGCGGACGACCTGCTGCGCGCGGTCCGGGCCGTGGCCTCCGGGGGCGTCTACCTCGACCCCTCGATCGCCGGCCACGCCCTGGCGGAGCCCTGCGGGGCGGACGGGCGCCCGGGCATGGCGGAGGGGCGCGAGCCATTGAGCCCGCGCGAGACCGAGACCTTGCGGCTGATCGCACAAGGGTTCAGCAACAAGGAGATCGCGCGGCGCATCGACGTTAGCGTGAAGTCGGTCGAGACCTACAAGGCGCGGGCCGCCGAGAAGCTCGGGCTGAAGACCCGGGCCGAGATCATCCGCTACGGCGCCGCGCATGGCTGGTTCGACGCGCTCGCCTTGCGGTAGCGATACCCTCATTCCCTGGCGGCGCCGGGGTCGGCCCCCCAGCACCCCGCCCAGCGAGGGCCGCAGCGAGCGTCGTTCTGGACCTGGGGATCAGCCCGGTCCGGTCCCGGCGCGCACCCGGACGAAGCGGGCGTGCCGCTCCTCCAGGTCGGCGAGGTCGCTTGGGTCGGAGACGTCCCGCCGCGCGGCGGCGAGCACGAGGTCGGCATGGCGTCCGAGCTCCGCGAGACGCGAGGTCAGCCGCTCGACCTCCGCGACCCGGGCCAGCACGTCGAGCATCCGGGCGAGCACGTGCACCGACCCGGCGGCGTTCTGGCGGATCATGTGGAACATCGCGTCGCACAGGCCGTCGTAATCGGTCACCGGATGGACGAGCACGACGCGACCCTCGCGGGCGACGGCGCCCGTGGGCAGGTGGCGCGGGGCGATGCGGCACAGGGCGTCCCCCAGATGGTCGAGCACGCTCCCCGCCGTCATCGGGTCGTTGATGCCGGGCGACAGCGCACGCACCGCGATCTCGACGAGCTGCCGCACCGAGTATTCTAGGTCCTGCAGCGCCGCCGGGCGGCGTCCGAAGGTGAGCGAGCGGGCCACCGCGTCGGCGGTTCCCTCGACGCCCGCGGATGGCACGACGACGGGAAATCCCCTCGGCACGAAGTCGCCCGGCCTCACCCGCAGGGCGAGGACGACGCGATGCTCGTGGGCCCAGTCGGCGAGCCCCTCCGTATCGACCGCCTGCAGGTATCCGCCCTCCGCCGGCGCGACCGGGGCGCCGCGCGGCGTCCCCACCGGCGGCTGGATGTCGGCCTCGTCGAGGGTCCGCGCCTCGACCGCCTTGCAGAGGTCGCGATGGACGGCGTCGACCACCGTCTCGACGTTGATGCTGGTGGCGACGTGGTGGACGAACCAGACCAGCGTCCCGAGGCAGACCAGCGCCAGCAGCACGGCGCCCGAGATGGCGAGGTGCGGGACGAAGGTTTCCTCCTGGACGGTGCGCACCGTGCGCAGCACCATCAGCGCGTAGGCGAAGGTGCCGAGGAAAGCGCCGAGCACGAGTTGGTTGCGGGCGTCGCGCACGAAGTTGCGCAGAAGCCGCGGCCCCATCTGGTTCGAGGCCAGGGTCAGTGCCGCGATGGTGATGGAGAAGGTGGTGCCCGCCACGCCGATGGTGGACGATGCCACCGCGCTGAGAAGCGCCCGAGCCCCCTCGGCGCCGCCGGCCCAGCCCCAGTTCGCATCCGGGGAGGACGGGTCGTAGCCGGCGATGCGGGCGGTCTCCAGCCAAATCGCGGCCTGCGCCAGGCCGATGCAGGCGAGCACGACCAGCGCCGGCCGCAGCCAGAACTGGTCGCCCAGGAACTCGATCCAGGCCCGTACCCTCGCCCTCACCGGCGATCCCCTCGTTCCGCCGCTCGCGCTCGAGCGGGTGGCTCCATCCCGTCTTCAGACATCGCACTCACTCCTCCGCTTCTCCCCGCGCAACACCAAACCGTTTAAGCGCCGTGATCACCACCAGGATGGCCAGCCCGAAACCCATCGCCGCGGCGAGCAGCGTGAACTGCGCCGCGCCGGCCACGATGCCGGCCGAGGCCGCGAGCCAGACGCTGGCCGCCGTCGTGAGGTTCCGGACGGTCCGCTCGGCGTCGCCCTTGGCGACGAAGATCGTGCCGGCGGCGATGAAGCCGATGGCCTGGGCCAACCCCTGGATGACGCGCAGAGGATCGGCGTCGCCGCCGCGGGCCTGCACGTCGGCGTAGAGGCTCAGCGCCGAGGTGGTGATGACCGCGGAGCTCAGGGCAACGAGCGCAAGCGTGCGGATGCCGGCATCCTTGCCCTTGCGCTCCCGCTCGAACCCGAGCGCCAGGCCGCATGCCGTGGCCGCGCCGAGACGTAGGAGGATGTCCGTCAGCGAGAGGGTGGTGGTGTCGAGGGGCATGAACGGGTCCGGCTCACGGGAGGTCTGGCGAAGCGTCGAGGGTCAACACGCGCCGACCGCCTCCCTTTCCCAGGCCGCCCGGCTCAGGCCGGGACCGGCCGCGCGCGGCGTTGCCCTGGGGCGGCGACCAGGAGCCCGAGCGCCCCGGCGATCATGCAAGCGACCGAGCCGACGGTTACGCCGATCTCGACCTCGGCTCCCCGGGTCGGCGCGTCCGCGAAGGCGAGCAGGCCGAACGCCAACTCGAGCGTCACCGGATCGAGCAGCAGGTGCGGAGTGAACCCGACGAGCGACACGCCCGCATTGGCGAAGCCGAAGACCGGCGTGACCAGGTAGGCCGACCAGGAATGGATCGCGTGTTCGAGGATGTGCGGTGGGGAGGTAGGGATGCACTACCTTCAGCCTTCAACGACACCCCTGACCGGACAGGGGTTCGCGTGCGAGTGTTGCTTGCCGTTACCCTCGGCTTTCGGCTCGTCTTGGCCGCCGCTTTGGAGGCATGCGAGCGCTCGCGACGCCATGACCAGATACACGCCCGCAGCATATTGCGCCGCAACGAGCCTACGGGTAGTGTTAGCGCACAAAACTGGACCCGGTGAAAATCCGGGTGGCTCTTCCGGCCGCCGATCCGCCGGACAACGCAATCATCGGCTCTGTGTCGCGGTCCTCAGACGAGGCCGACCCGCCCTGTTGCGAGCCCCACGCGCTGAACCCACGCGCCTGGGACGAAGAAAGTTCTCCATCCCCATGGATTTGGTCCATCTACGGAGCGAATGGGCTCCGAACGTCACGCGCGAGCTGCTGGCGGGCACCGTTGTCGCCCTGGCCCTCATTCCCGAGGCCATCGCATTTTCCATCATCGCCGGCGTCGATCCCAAGGTCGGGCTCTACGCCTCGTTCTGCATCGCCGTGATTACCGCCTTCGCGGGCGGGCGCCCGGCGATGATTTCGGCCGCTACCGGCGCAATGGCGCTCCTAATGGTCGGCCTCGTGAAGGATCACGGCGTCGGCTACCTGTTCGCCGCCACCATCCTGACTGGAATCCTGCAAATCGCCGCCGGAGCCTTGCAGCTCGGCAACCTGATGCGCTTCGTCTCGCGCTCAGTCGTGACCGGCTTCGTCAATGCACTGGCGATCCTGATCTTCCTGGCGCAGATGCCCGAGCTGATCGGACAGGGGCCCGCCGTCTACCTGATGACGGCGGTCGGCCTCGGCATCATCTACGGCCTGCCGTACCTGACCAAGGCGGTGCCCTCGCCGCTGGTCACGATCGTCCTGCTGACCGGAGTCTCGATGTACCTCGGCCTCGGCATCCACAAGGTTGGCGACATGGGCGCCCTGCCAAGCGAGCTGCCGTGGGTGGCCCTCCCGCAGGTGCCGTTCACCTGGGAGACCCTGCAGATCATCCTGCCGGTATCGCTGACCCTGACCATGGTCGGCCTGCTGGAAAGCCTGATGACGGCGGCTATCGTCGACGAAATGACCGACACGACCTCGAACAAGAACCGCGAATGTGCGGGCCAGGGGGTCGCCAACATCGCCTCCGGGTTCCTAGGCGGCATGGCGGGCTGCGCGATGATCGGCCAATCGGTCATCAACGTCTCGTCCGGCGGTCGGGGGCGCCTGTCCACGCTGTGGGCGGGGGCGTTCCTGCTGTTCCTGATCGTGGTGCTCGGCCCCTACGTGGCGCAGATCCCGATGGCAGCGCTGGTCGCGGTGATGATCATGGTTTCGATCAATACGTTCCAATGGAAATCGCTCAGAACGTTGGTCACTCACCCAAAATCGTCAAGTTTCGTGATGCTCGGCACCGTTGCGGTCGTCGTCGCGACCCACGACCTGGCCAAGGGCGTGCTGTTCGGGGTGATCCTCAGCGGCCTGTTCTTTGCCCACAAGGTCACCAAGTTCTTCGGCGTCGTCACCTCGCGAGACGAAGGGCGGGCGGTGCGCACATACAAGGTGACAGGACAGATTTTCTTTGCGACGGCCGAGACGTTCCATTCCGTCTTCGACTTCCGCGAGGAGGATTTGCAGGGCGTGGTGATCGACCTCTCAGCCGCTCATTTCTGGGACATCACCAGCATCAACGCCCTGGATCGCGTTGTGCTCAAGTTCCGCCACCACAGCATTCCGGTGGAGGTGATCGGCATGAATGAAGCGACAGCGACCTTGGTCGAACGCCTCGGCACTCACGATAAGCCGGGTGCTGCGCTCGCCGCGCCAGCTCATTGACCAGCAGCTCGGAGTGTGGGCGCAGTTGTCCTCGCGCCCTGATGCATATGGTAGTCCTGCTTGTAACCTGGATCGCCGCGTACCTCGCCGCCGGGACGTTCTACGTCCTGCGCGGTCGAGGTGCGGAGGGAACCCGCAGCAGGTGGGGCGAGGTAATTGCGTTGCTCGTGTCGCCCCATCCTGACGACGTCACGGTCACGTCGCTGACGACGACCAGCTACGGCGATGTCGCCCTGCACGGGGGACCGGCGGCCGCCTCGTCTCGGTCGTGGTGATGGTCTGCGGGGTGATGCTGTTCCTGCGCCTCGCCCACGTGTCGTTCCGGCCCTACAACTTGCCTTTCCCGTGCTCGACCTGCGGTCTGCAGCAGCACGAGACGGACACTGTACAGTGCGAGGCCAGCGACACCGGCCTCACCATCCCCGACGAGGGCGCCGACTGAGGGGAGGCGTCACGCGCGTTTCTCCTCGTCGGCCTTTTCACGCTCCGTGGTGATCTGCCAGCGCGCCCGCGAGGGATTACGGCCGGCGGGCCAGCCCTCGCGCTGGCGGCCCCGGTCGCCGTCGGTCTCCTCCGTCTGGTCATGGAACAGCACCTGGCTGGTCGGGTATGGCAGGTCGATGCCGGCCGCGGTGAGCGCATCCTTCACGTTGGCGATGGCGTGGTCGAGCGCATCGACCGCGTCGCGCCGCCGGGGCGGGTCGATCCACAGCCTCGCTGTCATGTCGACGCCCGCCGCACCCAGGCCCGTGACCAGGGCCTCGGGTGGTGGGTCGGCCAGTACGCCCTCGGTGCTCTTCAGCGCCTCGACGATGACCCGGCGCGCCTCGCGGATGTCATCGCCGTTGCCGATGGTGAGCGGGAAGGCGAGGCGGCGCTTCTCGTGCGCGGTGATGACCGTGATCTTGTCGACGAACAGGGTGGCGTTGGGGATCAGCACCCGCTGGTTATCGTAGGTGCGCAGCACCGTGGCGCGCACCCAGACATCCTCGACCGTGCCCTCGTGCGAGCCAGCGCGGATCTGGTCGCCGATGACGAAGGGCCGCGTGAGCAGGATCAGGATGCCGGCGAGCAGGTTCTGCAGCACATCGCGGAAGGCGAAGCCGATAGCGACGCCGCCGATGCCGAGCAGGTTGAACAGGTCGGCGGCCGAGACCGACGGGAATGCGACCGAGGCGGCCACCAGGAACGCGATGAGGATGGTCACGCCGCCGGCGATGCGCCCGAGGACCGCGGCCGAACCCGGCGAGGCGTCACGGATTGCGGCCGCCCGGCGCACGGCAGCGCGCACCACGCGGGCGACGACAAGACCGAGACCGAACAGGACGAGAGCGACGGCGAGCCCCGGCAGCAGCGCCGCTGCCGACCGACCCAGCCCTTCGAGGCGTCCGAGCGCTTCCGCGAAGATCATGCCTGGCACCGTCCCATGAAAAAGCCGCCGGAGGCGGGCGTGCCGGCCGGCGGCGTGTCGTCACCCGCGGGGCAAGGGGCGCCCGCGGGATGATCGCGTAAGCGGTCAGCGGCGCGGGCCGCCGCTCGTCCCACCGTATTGCTGCCCGCGGGCGCCCCGCGAAGGCATGGCCGCATTCCCGCGGCTTGCGGAGCCCTGCCGCATCCGGGAGCGCCGGTGCATGCGCACCTGAACGATGTCGATGCCGGCCGTGGGCGCCACGCCGGCGGCGCTCACAGGCAGCGCCGCGGACGGCAGGGTGGACGCGGCGAGGCCGAGGCCGGCGAGAAACGCCGATGCGAGGATGGTCTTCTGCAAGGTGATGCTCCTTCGGTCAGGCCTGGACAGGTTTGCCCAACATTCGGGTGATGCGACCATGATGCGCCCGCTCGACGTGTTGGATCGCGGTCGGCAACGCCCGAACTTCGCTCACGTTCAGAAGAATTCGACCATGGTCCGGGTGCGACAGGACCGACTGGCAGCGCCATGCAGCAGTCGCCTCGGATTTGTGCCCGCTATCGGCCCCGACATGGCCTGTGCGGATGGTGTCGGGCCCGATCAGGAACCAAGGCCATCCGAGGGGCTTGCAGGACGACGGGCCCGCGCGCGGCCATCCGACCGTGAGTACCGCGAACCGATGACCGATCACCGACGTGCCCGCTGTATGCGGAGCATCGCCACCCTCGTCATCTGTGCCGTCGCCGGCCTTGGCGCGATGGCCGCCACCGTCGATCGGGCGGCGGCCCAGTCGGCTGCCAGTGCGATCGACCAGCCGACCGCCGGGACCCTGCCCCCCGGTACGTCGACGGTCGAAGGCCATGGCGGGCCGCGCGACCGGGCCACCGGCCAAGTGGCACCTCCGAGCGCGATCCAGGCGTCCACGAAGGTGATGCGGTTCGAAGGCTCCGTACAGGGCAAGAACAATGGTGGCCGGACAGACCCCCTGAAGCACCTACCGCGGGACATGCGCTGAAGTCCCGCGCGCCCGTGGCGGCCACGATGCCGCTCCTCATCGGGATACGACCGTGATTTCCATCCTCGATCTCGCGGCCTTGCTGCTGACGCTCTCGGCCCTGTTTGGTTGGCTTAACCGGAAGCTGCTGCATCTGCCGCATTCCGTCGGCCTGCTCGTCATGGGCCTCGCCGCCTCGCTTGCCCTCGTCGCCGTCGACGTGGCCTTCCCCGAGCAGCACCTCTACGAGGACCTCACCCGTGTGCTCGGGCAGGTCGACTTCACCAAGGTGGTGATGGACGGCATGCTGGCCTTCCTGCTCTTCGCCGGTGCCATGAGCCTTGACCTCGGAGCCCTGCGCGATCGGGCGTGGGCCGTGGCGACGCTGGCGCTCGTCGGCACCTTCATCTCCACCGCAATCGTCGGCGGCGCCTTCTGGCTAGCGGCGAGTGCCCTCGGCCAGCCTCTGCCCCTCGCCTGGGCGCTGGTGTTTGGCGCCCTGATCAGCCCGACCGACCCGGTGGCGGTGCTGGCCACCCTCAAGAACGTGCGGGTCCCCGAGGCCCTGGAGGTCGAGATGCAGGGCGAGGCCCTGTTCAACGACGGCATCGGCATCGTGCTCTTCACGGTGCTCGTCGCCTTCGCCGCCGGCTCCGGCGGAGAGGCGACGACCGCCAGCGGCGTCGCCAAGCTCCTGCTTCAGGAGGCGGGTGGCGGCCTACTCCTCGGTGTCGTGACCGGCTACCTCGCCTACCGAGCCATGCGGGCTATCGACGACTTTCCCGTCGAGGTGCTGATCACGCTGGCACTGGTCGCCGGCACCTACGCGCTTGCCCAGAAGATGCACACCAGCGGCCCGCTCGCGGTCGTCGCCGCCGGGCTGCTGGTGGGCGACCGCGCGCCGCGCGACGCGATGAGCGAGCGCACGCAAAGCTATGTCGAGTCCCTCTGGACGCTCATCGATGAGGTGCTGAACTCGGTTCTGTTCCTGCTCATCGGCCTAGAGGTGCTGGTTCTGCGCTTCGCGGCGAGCGGGCTTGTGCTCGCCGCCTGCGCGGTGCCCATCGTCCTCGTAGCTCGCCTCGTCGCGGTATCGGCCCCGCTCCTGGCGTTCCGATGGGGCGGCCATCTCAGCCCCCGCAACGTGCCGTTCCTAACCTGGGCGGGAGTTCGCGGCGGCATCTCCGTCGCCCTGGCGCTGTCGTTGCCGGAGGGCGACGCCAAGTCCGTCGTGCTGGCCGCGACCTACGCGGTGGTCCTGTTCACCATCATCGTGCAAGGCCTTACTCTGGGCACCGTCGCACGCCTGACGCTCAGGGACCTGCCAGAAAGCGATACTGCGTGATCGTCCTCGGCTTGTGGCAAGTCCGAGGTCTATAGACCTCCAGCACAACGCGCGACATGTTAATAATTGTCCTCCACGCAGCACTCCGAGAAAATCTTGCCATAGTCCCGATCCAAGGTAAGCGCCTTCCGGTAGGCCACGGGCCGTTTCAGACGCCGGAGGCGAGGTCGAAGCATAGGACGGCGACGGGCTTGCCCGCCTCGGTCGGTGGAACGTCGGCGGGGCAGACCACCAGCGCGTCGCCCCCCGCGAGGCCCGACAGCATGGCAGTGTCCTAGTCGAGCAGGACGGCGAAGGTCAGCCCGACCACGTCCTAACTCCGAGGTACCCTCGCAGGAACGTGGTGCGCGGGCCGGTCGCGGACAGCGGCGTCGCGAGCAGAGCCCGCTCGATCGGCGGATCCACGTGGCTGGCCCCGCTAAAGCCGACCTAATTGGCCCTAGATGCTGCGTCGTATGGATTGGGCCGCCCGGGCGCGAGGCGGGCGTGGAGTTGCCGGATCGTCTCCTCGCGGGGGATCGCGGGCGCGTTCCTGCGGATGACGGCCGCCATCACCTCGCGCATGCCGACCTTGGCGGGACCCTCGATCCCGGCGCGGCGATTGCCATCGTCCCGTTCGGCCATCTCGACGAGCAGCGCATCGACGATCGCGGCATCCAAGGCGGCCCGGCGCCGGAGCTCCGCGGCCTCCTCCTCACGGCGAGCCCTCCATTCCGCGGCGCGCTGGGCCGGCGTGCGGCGCGGCGCCTCCTCGGCGTCGGGGGCGGCGGTGGTCGGGATCGGGATGTTCATGGCGGGTGCCTGCGTACGTATGCGTTCGTACGCTCATTTCAGCCCATACGAACGCAAGGCGCCATGCCGATCGCAGCCACCTGCCCCTCGGGCGCGCCTCCACCGTCGCAGGAATCCTGGCGTTCGTATTTTGGAAATCCTCGTTACAATGTCTAGGAGTAACGGGGGGAATAGGCCCCGTCTCGATTTTGGCTCGCCTGTACGAGCGGCAGGGGTAACGCGAATTCGAGGATTTCCGGCAAGAATTCGGAAAGGCCAATGTGGGCGCACGGCGGTCCAATTCGGGCGCACACGGCAAGGCACAAGGGGAAATCGACAGGGACCGTGAGATTTATGCGCTGAGCCCAGGGATAACTCAGCAGGACCGCGTTGACCCGGGGGGCCGGCCAGGCGCCTACTGTGCGGGAGAGATCGAGCCGCTAGGAGAGAGCCATGACCGCAGTCGCCCACATCGCCATCGACAGCAGCGCCCGGATCACGGCGGGCGGCATGCTCCTCGGCGGTGCGCTCTCCATCGCGGCCGACAACGTGGCGATCCGCAGGTACGAGGCCGCCACGTCCGTCGCCGAGCTCGCCCTCCGTCTGCGGGAGGCCCGAGCCCACGAAGCCGCCGCCGTCGAGGCCGCCATCGCCGCGCAAGCCGAGCTCGCCCAGAGCCGCGCCGAGGCCGCCCGGCTCCGGCTCGCCCTGGCTGCCGAGCGCGCTTCGAAGGCCGAGCTCCAGGATCTCCTGCAGGGCCTCTGCGCGGAGATCGAGGGCCGGTAACAACCGGGCGACACCCGCGCAAAAGAAGAGGCCCGCCGGTCACCCCGGCGGGCCTCATGGTGTTCGGATCCCTCGGATGGCGGCTCAGTAGTAGCCGCGTCCCACTCGCCGGCGCGGATACGAGGCGGGCGCGGGCTCCTCCTCGGGGAACGTCTCGTCGACCCGGTGCCGGGTCCCCCTGCGGGATGCGGCCTCGGCATCGTACCGCGAGGCGGCGAGGCTCCGGCGGGCGGCCAACGCCCTCTCTTTGAGCTCGTTGTCGTTGATGACTAGCGCCGGGGCAGCCGCGGAGCCGAGCGCGCCGACGGCAGGGACGCC
The DNA here is from genome assembly GCF_016804325.1 of Methylobacterium aquaticum. NCBI lineage: Bacteria > Pseudomonadati > Pseudomonadota > Alphaproteobacteria > Hyphomicrobiales > Methylobacteriaceae > Methylobacterium > Methylobacterium aquaticum. The sequence goes on along the minus strand of NZ_CP043627.1, from coordinate 6,064,326 downwards.
GGCGATCGGCCGCGTGCCGGCGAGGTGATGCTGGATCCCGTCGACGCCGGCCGCCATCACGGCCCGGAGCTGCGCATCGTCGAGGCCGAGGAGCCACACGCTCACGTCCGAGGGCAGTCGCGTCGTCATCACCTTTGAGGCAGCGTCCTGGCCCCGCGCCGCGAAAAGCGCCGCGGTCTCCAGCGCGAGCGCCGCGACCGCGGCCGGATCCGTCACCGGCAGCATAGCCTCGATGCTCGCCTTCGCGCTGGCGTAGGCGCGCCGGCGTGAGGCGTCGTCCGCCGCGACCGCAGCGTCCGCGACGTCGCCCGGGCCGACGGGCGCGCTCGGAAGGAGGGCCCCCAAGATGCGACCGACGACAGACGCCGCTCCGTGCGTGGCCTTGAGCCCGACATCCAAGCCCGCCCCGACGCCGACGAGGGCCTGCCCGCCCACGTCGGCGGTCTTACCCGCCGCGCGCTTGGCACTCCTGACGTCGCCGGCGAGGTCCTCGACGGTCCCGCCAAAAATGAAGGCCCAGGCCTCCCGGAACATCTTGATCAGGGCCATCGCCAGCTTCCGCTAGGCGCGCAGCTGCCTGGCATCCGGCACGTCGACCTCCACCGGCATCTTCGTCGTCGACAGCAATCCCGTCTTCATGATCTCTCTCCCGTTCCCGTGGGCAGTAAAGCAGCGCGGCCAGCAAGTCAGAGCGCGAGGGCGGCTTGGGCAGGCGCTGCCGCCGGCGCGCCCCCGGCCAGCCGGGCGAGGAGGGCCGGCGGCAGTTGGCGGCGATGCACGGACAGCAGCGCGAGCGCGTGCGCGGCCTCGCTCTCGGTCAGGCTCGCGCGCGAGGCGAGGACGTGCCCGACGCCGGTGTCGTCCGCGCCCCAGCCGATCCCGTTGCGCTTGGTCGCCCGGTCAACATCGAGGCTGGACAAAAGGACGCAGCCTTCCAGCGCCGCCTGCCGGACCGCCGGATCCGCGGCGAGAGCCCGCCAATCCCGGGGCGCGAGCCGGCGAAGGCGCGCCTCGGCGTTCGCGACCGCCCGATCGGCAGTCGCGAGGAGCGCCACGACCCTCGAAGCCGCCGAATCGGTAAGGGGGTTTTCGAGGATCTGGGCGGCCTCGCCGGCGAGCCTGCCGAGCATCCAGGGCGAGCTCCTCACGATCTCCGCGAGCCTCGGCGCCGCGGACCGCCCGCGCGCCGCATAGGCGGCATTCGCCTCCGCGACTGCGGCCGCCCGGGCCTGCCGGGCGCGCTCCTCTTCCTCTGGGATCGCCGCGACGCGCTGCGCCAGTTCGGCCAGCTGCTCAGGGGAGGCCTCGCAGTAGGAGGGCCACCACGTCACGTAGACGGCCAGGCCGTTCGCGCCGGGGAGCCGGACGGCGCGGTTCGTCGAGTAGCCGGCGCGGGAGAGCTCGCGCCCGTAGAGGCGGGCGGCCTGCGTCGCGATGGGCGTCGGGGTGGCGACGAAGATGGGCGTCTCGGTGCCCTTGAGGTTGTTGATGTGGGCCGAGGGCGAGAAGGGCAGGCCGAAGTCGAAGGGGGGCTGGGACATCGTCCGCTCTGGGAAACCGGGGTGAGGGAGGTCTGCGAATACGCAGGCCCGCGTATGGTCCCCCTCGGCCCCGCGTTCCGCAAGGGATTCCAGCCGCCAAATTGCAGTATGCGGGAGGGTTAACGCCTCCGCCGGCGCGTCAACTCTGAGCCTGGCATCCGGCCTTGCGGGTTGAATTGATAATTATGGTGCGTAGAATTATCAATTTCCGATGGGTGGCGTAATTTTTTCTGTCGTTCCTCTTGATTGCCTCTGGACAGGGCGCGGATCCGTGCTCAAATCAGGCATACGCACGTCAGCCGACGTGCGAATTCTTCCGTGAGAGAGCTAATGTCGGGTGGTGTGAGAGCACCGGACGAGGACGTCCGGGCTGCGCTGGAGGCTGCCATCGAGAAGGCGGGCTCCGCTGGGGCATGGGCGCGCCAGGTCGGCTTGTCGCCAGGCTACGTGTCGGACGTCCGCTTGCGCCGTCGGGCGCTCGGGCCGGCGCTCCTCGACGCGCTCGGCGTCGAGCGCGTCACGACGGTCCTCTACGTGCTGCCCACGGCGGCCGAGATTGCGGAGGCGGCCCGATGACGTGGCCTGCCCCAGCGAAAGCGCGCGTGTGCGAGCTGTGGTTGTCGCGCACGATGCCGGCCTCCGCGATCGCCGGCGTCATCGCAGAGGAATACGGCGTCGTTGCCTCGAAGAGCGCCGTGATCGGGATCGCCTTCCGCGCGGGCCTCGCCGAGCAGGGCTGGAAGCGGCCGCCGGGCCAGAGCCCCGCCGCCCGGGCCCGCAAGAACGCGAAGCAAAGCGCCGCCCGCGCCGCTGCCCGGGCGGCGCTCCCGCCCAAGCCCCCCAAGCCCCCGGCCGCCCCCAAGCCGGTGGCGCCCCCACGCCCGGCGATCGAGGCCGCCCCCGACCGAGGCCTGCCGGTGTCGCTCAGGATCCCGCTCGTCGGGATCAGGGACGGGATGTGCCGCTTCATCGCCGACGATCCGGCGGGCGGCGGCGCGACGTGCTGCGGCCACGCCACCGCGCAGGGGTCGCCCTGGTGCCCCTCGCACAGGGCACTGTGTGTCAGTGGGACCGCTCCCCGGCCGTCCGCCTGGATCCCGTACTCCAGAATGAAGAGGGCTGCGTAATGTCGCGTCAGTGGGAAGATTACTACGAGAGCCTGACAGCAGATGAGAAGAGAGAGCTAGCCGACAGCGACACGTGGAACGACGGCCCCGACGAACCGATCGACGACAAGCAGCAGGAGGGCGGCAAGCGCAAGAATAGGCTCAAGATCGAGCGCAATCCGCCCCTCGACGAAGACATCCCGTTCTAAGGAGACTATAGTGAGCAATCTCCCACTCAGGCCAAATTCCATCCGCTGCAAGGACGGCCATGTCTTCTCCGTCGGCCCTGAGGGCTGCCATGACTGTCCAGGCGCCCGGGTCGTCGTCTACGCCAACTTCCGCGATGCCATGCGCCAGTCGTCCGGCCTCGCCCGGTTCGAGATTTTTCATGAGCCCGGCGATGCGTCCGCCGAGCATGCGGGCATGCCAGTGGAGATCGTGCGCGCTTACGCCCGGGCGCACGGCGGCGTCGCCGAGGCGGGCGCCCTTGCCCTTGAATTCCTGAAGCGCCTGCCCTCCGCGACCAGCGACCCGGCGCCGACCCCCGAGGCCCCGCCGGCGCCCGAGCCGGCCCCCGTTTCCGAGGCAGCGCCGGCGGTCGAGGAGGCCGCCTTCCGCCCTTTTCCGGAGGGGCGCCGGCAGCGGCCGGCGCCGCGGATCCCGCCGGAGTGCCGGCACGTCGTGACGCCGCCGCCGGAGACGATGTTCTCCCGATCGACGGCCTGACGCCCGCCGTGATCCAGGGCCGCAAGGCGGTCGCCTACTGGGAACGGGGGCTCCGCCTGCGCGACGGCCGGCGACCGTTACATCATGGCGACTTCTCCGACGCCTGGGCGTCCCGGTGCTCAGTGATAGCCGCGGCGCACGGGAACCTGATCGTCGCGACGAACTCCCGGTACTCCGCGCATCCCCTCCACGCCGAGGCGGTCGCGCTGCGGCAGCGGCTCGGCGATCTCGCGGATCAGGCGTTCCCTGAGGCTCGGGAGGCCCGCACGCGGGCGATCATCGGCAAGCGACCGAAAGCCGAGTGGATCGCCGACATGGAAGGGGCTCCCTCGGGTTAACGAATCCCTAACCATGACCCTTGAGTTCCGCATCCAATGTCCATATATGTATGGACAAGAGCAGGCTGTGCCGGCTCGATTCGCAGGGAGACCGCGACTATGACGACGAAGACATCCACCCCCCTCTCGTTCGATGATGCGCTGGCGTCCTGCCGCAAGGCCGGCGCGACGTCGTTCCTCTCCTACGACGATGCCAGCATGCAGGCCGACCGCGCGCGGGCCTGGGCCGACGATCTGCTCGGCGCCGGGATGATCACCGCCGACGTCCACGGCCACCTCGTCGAGGCGACGCAGGCGGGCTCCGACGATGACGCCGAGCCGGCGCCCCGGGTGCGCTTCAACAAGCCGCTCATCAGCCCGCTGCCCCATCGATACACCGCCAATGAGAAGCTCGCCCCGATCGTCCGTGCGGCGCTCGCGGCGATCGATGTCCCGGCCGATATCGAAGAGGCCTGGCATCAGGCGGAAAGCGAGATCGACCGGGCTGCGTTCATGGCTCTTCGCAAGATGCAGAAGTATCTCGACCGCCTGGGGACCGAGAACCCAGTCGTTGCGTACGAAGTTGTCGAGCCGTTGCAGTATCACGCCCAGCTGCTCGACATCGAAGCGATCGGACCGATCGGCGAAGGCTGGCATCTCCGGCCGTTTGCGTCCGGCTGCTACGATCTTTCCGAGGAAGGTGCCGATGAGGGGCTCCTGCGAGTCCCGGCTGAACTTGAGGCTGAAGCCTATCGTTGCGTGATCCGGGCCTACGAGCTTGGCAAGCAGGCCGGGCGCGCCGACGTCCAGGGCGAGCTTCGCCGCACGCTCGGGGTCGACGCCTGATGGCCCTCGATCGCCAGACGCTGGAGGAGGCGGCGCGCCTCCTCCTCGGCCCCGAGTTCAAGAGGCCGCTCGCCAAGCTCTTGGGCCCCCATCACCCCGACGGCGCGCGGGAAAGCCTCGACCCGCGGCTCCCTTTCCGTTGGTTCGCGGACCCTCTCACGCCGGAGGGGGAGCCGAACAAGCAGGCACGCCCGATCCCGGCCTGGATCGGCCCCGTCATGGCGCGCCTGCTCGCCGAGCGCGCCGATGATCTTGTCCGGGACGCCGACCGCGCCCGGGCCCTGTCCTCCCTCCTTGGAGAGGCGTGATGCCGGTCTCGAACCCCAATCCCACCACCGCCATCCCCGCCCGGATCCGTCACGACGACTACGTGGCCCAGCGCGCCCTGGTCGAGCGGCTGCGCGCCGAGCCGTTCACCGGCATGCCGCGCAAGCTGCCCAAGATCACGCGCCCCAAGCCCGCGCCGCAGGAGCCGGCCCCCATCCTCTTCGCGTGCCTGCCCAGGGCGGCGAGGCCCCCCAAACCGGCCACGCTGTCCATCGCGAAGGCGCGCCCGGCCGAGCCGGTGCCGGACAACTTCACGCCCGAGGAACTCGCCGAGATCGAGGCGTTCTTCGCCCGTTCCACGCTTGACACAGCGGCGGTGAAGCGCTGGGACGCCTGGATCTCGGGCGGCCGCTCTGTCCACAGGGAGATCATGCGGCTCCCCGGCGTTGACGGGATGGTCGACATCGAGACAATTGAGACACGACTGGGCTGGGGAGCGAGGGTCAACTTCGCGAACAAGAGAGACCATCTCGCCCACGGTAGCCTGAGCCGCCCCGATTACGAGAAAGGGGAGTGGTTCTACTGGGAGACGCGGGACGCCGCCGTTGCCTATTGTGCCAGCAGGATCTGGCTGACCGCCAGTGATACCGAGGGATACGGCGTCCGGAAGGAGCGCCACTTCCGGCTGCTCGCTGCGGAGATGAAATCGTTCCTCGGCAAAGTCGGGATCGACGTCGCGGTCCCGCCGCCGGCGAGCCTGAGGCGTATCCTCGTCACGGAGGCCCGCAGGCGGGAGCTCAAGGCCGGTGCGCCCCCGGCCCCAGCGCCGGCCCCCACCGCGACTACGCCGACCCCGGCGCCGCCCCCCGCCGACCTGACGCCGAAGGAGATCGCCGAGGTTGAGGCGTACGCTCTCCACGGCGACACGTACGGCCCGGTCGGCGACGCTGCGCGCGATCGCTGGAACGCCTGGATCGCCGAGGGTGCCGTTGAGGAGAGGTTCGCCGTGCCCCTCAAGGGGAAGCGGGATCGCGCAGTCGTCGAGATCGCCAAGACGCGGCTGGGCTGGATGCTGCGCTGTCACTACAAGTACCCGGACAGAGGCGGCGGCTTTGGCTCGGGCCTGCTGCCGCTCAGGGACACCGTCGGGCGTTATTTCTGGGCGGACCGCGAGGTCGCGATCCAGGCGGGCGCGCACAGCGCCTGGTCCTCCGCCGTTCATCCGACGCCCGCGCAGACGGCCAAGGCGCGCGCCCGGATCGGGGAGAGGATCCTGACGCACTTTAAGGCGCTCGGCATCGACGCCACCGTCGAGCCCTCCCGGGATCGCCGCCGGCGCCTGATCACGAAGGAGAGGATCGAGGAGCTCCAGGCGGCTGCGGCCGTCCCGCCGATCGCGAACAGCGGGACGGCCGTCGATCCACTCCGGCAGCTCCTCGCGCGCACCGTGATCCCGCCGTCGCCGCTCGCCATGAGGCGCCGGCAGCTGAAGGAGGAGCGGGAGCGGGCCGGCAGGGTCGCGGCGATCGCCGAGGGCCCATCGGCGTACCTCGCCGCGATCGGGTTGCCGCAGCTGGAGAGCCTCTGCGAAATCTGGAGCATAGAGGCCGCGGAGGCACTGGCCGCCCTCAATGCCCGGCGGCCGCCCAGTTTCGTCGAAGCCACGCGGATCAAGGGGATCCGCCGCGGGGCCGGCTACTGCACGCTGACGCTCCTCCTGTCGGACGGCACGGAGGCCCGCGTCACAGCGCGGTGGCAGATGGGCGACCGCCGTTACGAATGGGTCAATCCGGATCATCTGCCCAGGCACACATACGCCTGGTTCCCTGACACCGGCGAGTGGGGCAAGTTCTAATCACCAGGGCACCGGCGGAAGCCCGCCCCCGCGTAGGGGCGGGATTTCCAAAAATCGGGGGGCCGCGATTCCGGGGGACTACGCGGCCTCAACCGTGGCGGGCGGGCGTCGATCCAGCGGGGTCATGTCCCGGTACCGTTTGCTGTCCTCCTCCGCCTTGGCCTCCGCCTCGGCCTTGGCCTTCTCCTCGGCAGCCCTCTTGCGCGCCGCGGTCTTGGCTTGCCCCTCCTTCTCTCGAAGCCGGCGCCGGGTGGCGATCTCGGCCCCGAGCTCCGGCAGGGGAGGGAGCGCAGCCGCGGCCGCGGCAGCCTGCTCGTCGCACCACGCGAGCCAGCGCGACATGATGGGCTCCTTCAGGTCCAGGCGGTCGTCGGCTGTGTAGTGGCCTTCGAGGACGTCATCGACCGGGATGCCCTCGGCGTGGTCCATGACGAGCTTCACATCCGATCGTCCGATCCGGAGCAGCTTCTGCGAGTAGGTCGAGAACGCCCGGCGAAGGTCGTGCGGACTGGCACGGAGGCCCATGTCCAGGAGCCTGTGATTAATCGCGCTGTCCGACATGTGTCCGTCGGCCGCGTCCCCTAGGCGCCAGGGCCGAACTTGAGGGAAAAGGTAGGGCGTTTCGATCTCCCGGCACCGTGCCAGGTGCGGGCCGATCCGGTCCCACAGGGCAGGTGGTAGGGGAAGGACGTGCCGAGATTGGTCGTCCATCTTGTCCGCCGTCTTGCGGTGGCGAGGGCCCATGCTCCAGACGCCCCACCCCGGCATCTCCACCCAGGGAACGAAATCTGCGACCTGGGCGTCGGCCACCGGGCGCCGGCGCTGAGCGGTCAGCACGAGCAGCTCCAGGGACAGGGCAACGGTCGGCTCCAGGATGCCGGATCGGGCGATTGCGATCACGGTGCCCACTTCGATCGGCGTCGCGACGTATCGCCCGGGGATCTTCCCATTGGCTCTCGGCCTCACGCCGGCCGAACGCTCAGGCGCTTGCAGCTTCGTCACGTCGGCCCCGATCCCATCGAGGCCGACGCCGCTGCGTCCGCGGACGTGTGCAAGGCCAAGCCACTTCCACATCGGGCGCAGGACGGCGGCGACGTTGTGCGCGTGCGTCTCCCGGCCGGACGCGTGGATCTCGTAGACTGCCTCGGCGAGGTCCTCCAGCCGGACCCGCCGCACCTTCTTGCCGGCTAGCCGGCCGAGTTCCTTCACGCCGAGCTTGGCGGTGTAGTCTCGGTGTGTGTCGGGGCGCTTCGTCCGCTTGACCTCGGCGAGGAAGGCCTCTCTCGCCTCCTCCCACCGCCAATAGCTGAAGTCAGCTGTATACCTCTCCGCCTCTGCGAGGACTTCCGGGGTCCTTGGGGGCTTCGGCGGCCGCGGCGCGACCTTTCCGAGGCGGATGAACTCTGCCTCAAGGAACTTATCGTCCGGGGCGGCCGTCCGGTTGGCGAGGCCCTTCCGCGCGTTGGCGACGATCTCTCTCGCCTCGTCGAGCGTCAGGCCGGGCGGGGATCCGAGCGTAAGCCGATACGTCGTGCCATTGCGGATCACCTTATAGCCCCACCTGGCGCCCCTCGGTCCGACGCGGAGGAGCAGGCCGGGCTGCTGGCTGTCGATCAAGTCGTAGGCTCGGGCGCCGGCGGCGACGTCGCGAAGGGCCTTGTCGACGTGGGTCTTGGAGAGGCGGACCGGCACGTGAGCTCCTCGGGCTGTTCTCGGGCTGCGCAGCCCGAGATCCACTTTCCCTTGTGCGCCCAGGCGCGTCACCGGCCCCTTAACGCAATCCCCTGACTTTTCAGGCTTTTAGCGGCACCCTTGTGCCCTGGTTTAGGGGCACGGCTCGGGCTGCGACGGTGAAACAATAGAAATCATAATCCTTGTGTCGGGGGTTCAAATCCCTCCTCCGCTACCAAAGTTTTTCAACCCCGCTAAGCACTTAGCGGGGTTTTTCATTGCCTTGCCCTTGCGCCAGAACGGCAATATTTCCTAGCGCAGTGCTAGCGCAGCCCGAAAAATTGCCCTGCTCCCGTAACGGTTTGCTGGGGGGTCAGAAAGCACTCTAGCGCACTCCTAGCGCAGTCATCTGCACCGCAGTAACCAGACAGGGCCGCCCCTTGAGACCCCCTGGCAACGTCCCCGACGACCGCTTCCAGCTGTTCCAGCGCAAGGGCAGCGCCAAGTGGCAGATGCGGTTCAGCGTCCGCGGGCAGGGGCAGCTCAAACGCTCCCTCGACACCGACGATCTCCGGGAGGCACAGCGCCGGGCGGAGGCCATCTGGTACGAGGCCACGTACCGCGCGCAGCAGGGGCTCACCGCCCGCGCCCACACATTCGAGAGCGTGGCTGAGGAGTACATCGGGCAGATCCTGCGCGAGGTGGAGCGGGGTGAACGGCGGGCCGACCAGGGCAAGAGCGAGCCTGCGGTAATCCGCCGGTACTTCGTGGGGTACTTCGGTCAGAAGCCCGTGGATGCGGTGAGCGAGGCCGATTTGGAGCGCTATGCGGAGTGGCGGCGCACCTACTGGACGGAGGGCCCTGGCAAGCTCATCACCCACATCGAGTACGAGAGGGGAGGTCACCGCCTGCGTCGGCCCGTACGCCGCTCAGCGCCCTCTCTGAGCCGCCAGAGGGGCGAGCTGGTGGTGCTACGGCAGCTGCTACGCTGGGCCTCGCGGCAGGGCTACCTGAAGACGCCGCCGGAGGTCACCATCAAAGCCCGGCGCACGCCGGACAACCGGCGGCCCAGCTTCGAGCCGCATGAGTTCGCCCACTTGCAGACGGTGAGCCTCGGTCGGCTGGTGGACCCCATAATGGATGGCAGCGGAGCCATGGTGGAGGCCAGCGACAAGCGGCGCTGGCGCATCAAGCGGCTGGATGACCACACCCGGCGGGACCGCACCCTGCTGCACGCCTACGTGATGATCGGTGCGTTCTCAGGGCTCAGGCCCACGGAAATGTACAATCTCACGTGGGGCGACGTGCTGGGGTATCGGGTGGGGCGTGGCAAACCCGTGGATCAGCGCGACATCCGGCTGCAGGTGCGGGGCAAGGGCAAAAGCGGCAAGGCGATCCCGCAGAAGGCTGCGATCCCGTGGTTCGACACCTTATGGATGCTGTTCGAGCGCAGCATGGGCCGTGAGCCCGTGGATGCCGATCCGGTGTTCGCGAGCGAGGCGGGCAAGCGGATCACGTCGGTGGCCAACGGCTTCACTGAGCTGCTGAAGGCCGCCGGGCTGGAACGGGACCACCGGGGGGTCAAGCGCACGCCGTACTCGCTCCGGCACTTCTACATCAGTGAGCAGCTGGCCAACGGTTCCGAGGTGCTGGACGTGGCTCGCAACTGCCGCACGTCCTTGGCCATGATCGATAAACATTATGGCCAGGTGCGGCTGGAGCGTGTGGTGGATCGGCTACGGCCAGACTGGACGCGTGTATGACACAAAAATAACCACCTACAAGCGATGTAAAGCATAAAATATATTGATGCAGTCTAAAAATAATTAAAATATCGAATGCATTTTCATTGCCGCCGAAGAAAAACCAAGGATAATATTTATGATGTGGTTGATTGAGAGACCGCGAATTAATGCCGCACAAACTCCCTGCCGGCGGCCATTCAAAATGACACCGGCTTGGCGATATGCTCACTCGAGCACATTAAAGTGCTCGGCTATCGCGATGGCAAACGATGAATTCGGTCCTTGTAGCGTACTTGAAGGCCGGGATCTCTTCGATTGCAAAATCGCTGTGGTTGCCAACTAAACGGCAGTTGATGAGGAGAGGAGCGGAGCAAGGATTAACTCAAAGACTGCCAGAGCTAGATGAAGCATTAGATGTTTTGTCTGGAGGTGCAGGAGTAGTAGGCGGAGCAATAGCGAGTGCTAAAGCTCTGGCGTCTGATTTGCCATCAGCGTTTCGTGAAGATCGATTTCAGCGGTGGGCAGCTGACACTGAAACTAGAGCAGTGCTTCGGAAAGCGGCAATCCGCCGTTCACAAGGGCTCGACGTTTATGGGCCGGATAAAAAGCTGGCACTTAAAAGATATGCAGAAATTTGCTCGGACGCCCAACAACGAGCTGATCGTCCATTTGATGATGCTGTTACTTTCCTCTCCCTCACCATTCGGTCAGCGCAGACGGCGGGCGAAAGGGTCGCCGAAGAACGAGGGAACGCTGATCGAACATTGATTGTTAATGCTATTGAAACTGGTTCCGATCGCATCGACGCAACCCTTATAAGACTGTTTGAAGGTGGAGAGATACCTAAAAACAAACTAGTAGATAAACCCTCAGCTTACACAGCGGAGGAGTTTGCGAGCGTCTCCGGAGAGCTTCTATCCTGGCCAGGCGACATCGGCGGGATAGTGATACCCCGGCCCGAACTCATTGATCTGGAACAACGACTTGTCGCTCCAGTCAGCAGCGCGCTTGGACGCAGCATTTTGCTCTTTGGGCCACCAGGTTCTGGAAAATCAGCCTTACTCGCTTCCCTCGGAAATCGACTGCGCAAGAGCGGTAATACGGTTCTCGGCATCAAGGCTGATGCTTTGCCGATCACCGTTAGCAGCTTAGCGGAGCTAGGACCGGCACTAGATCTTGGACCTGATATTGTCGAGGCAATTACTTCGCATTCTACGAGTGGTCCAGTATATATTCTTATTGATCAACTCGACGCAGTGGCCTCACTCATCGATGGCAGCGGCGGGCGACTGCGGGCTCTTAGCGCACTAGCAAAACGGTTGCGAGCATGGCCTGAAATCAAAATTGTAGTATCAGTCCGGCCATTTGAGTTCATTGCAGACGGAGGTTTCCGAGCGGCGTTTCCGGCGGACACAGTAGAAAGGATAGATCTTGTACTACCAGAACGCAACGAAATCAATAATATATTGTCAGCATTCGACATCGATCCGGCAGAAATCCCAACTGAACTCGACGAAATCATCCGTGTGCCACAAGCGCTACGCGACATCGTAGCTGCGCGACAAGCTGGATTTGCTTGGGGCGTGATGAAGAGTTGGCGTAGCACCCAAGCGCTTCGTTTTGAACGCTTAGTCGCTACCTACCCAAATCTCGGTATCGACCGTCTGATTGGCTGCATGGTTGATGCCCTGCGGGATACAGGTACCCTATGGCTAGCCAACGGGAGATTGCCGCTCGGTATAACACCAGCGATTGACCGTCTTTGCGCCGAAGGAATTCTCCGTCGTAGTGATGATGGTAATGCAGTTGGTTTCGCGCATCAGACCTGGGCTGAAACCCTCGATGCTCGTCTCGCGCTTGCTGACGGTGGGCTAACCAAGCGGGTTATCGAAGCAAGTCATAATTTGATGGCCCGCCCTCATGCTCTTGCAGTGTTGCGATATGCGCGAGAGACTTCAACGCCAGACTATAACTCCGCCATAACCAGTCTTTGGTGTGAGCCATCCCTGAGGCGTCATCTACAGCATCTAATACTCGATCTATCAGCTGGAAATGATGCACCTACCTCAGCTGAACAGCAGATAGTGGTTAGCGTTCTAGCAAGCAGCGATGCCGCCTTGGCAGAGCGCGCACTCCGCTTGAGCGCTGGCAAGGCGGCTTGGTTTGACATCTTGTATGGTCTAATATCTGACCGAATGCTGAGTGATGACGAGACACATGCTAGAAGCGTATGGCCATGGGTTTCAGCATATATACCTAGTCACAGCGATCGTATTGTAGATTTGCTCGGACGTAATTGGCGGAACCATCCCGCTCACAGCCGCCTGATACCTAACATTTTAGAAAAACTTGTGATATGGGATGATTTTACATATAGCCTATTTAAGGATGCGCTTTTTTACTTCGGAAAAATAAATGTTTTTGTTCTTGCTACAGTGCGTCATCAAGCGCAGTCAGGTCGACATGATGTTGCTGCCACACTTCTGGGCTTAATTTTAAATCGTGTTGCCGACCAAACTCGGGATGCTTTGCAAGACGCACGATCCGAAAACGAGGATATTTCTGAGCACGGTGAGAGCGATCTGTTTGCTGCTATGAAGCGATTTCGGTCCCAGCAAGACCGTTCATTCTCATACCGTTTTGCAAGGGAGCTGCGCGAGCTTCATGGCTTGCACGATCTGCCGGAAATTGTGCGCAATTCGCCTGAGCCATATGCAAGAACTCTGGTGACCTTTTTTAGATCGTTAACATCGACTGCTGCTGAAGCACTGGAAGCAGAAGATGCCGCTGAGCTTCAAGGCTCAAATATTACAAATTCTAAGTATGATATATCTCTTGTTGAAGCCCTAAGAGTTGCTGTGACAGAGCTTGTTCGCACCAACATTGCGGCGTTCTCAGAGTTATACGCGCTTGCCGGCGTTGGTAATCATCTGTTGGATCGAGTGTTTGCTTCTGCTTTCGCATCAAATGTTGCCACAACTCATGGACTGGCGCTAGAATTTTTATCTCTAGACGCAAGTCGGCTAAGGCTAGGGGATCGTTCAAGTGACGAGCACTGCAACACGTTGGAGCTAATGAAAGAGCTGTCCAATTATATCGGCCAGGATGATAATGATAGGCTTGTTGATTTAATTAGAAATTGGGATGAATATGAGTTCGATCTATCTGATGACGTTCGTCAAAGACGGATGCTGCGATATGGAAATCGTCGGCTGCGCGCTCGGCTTCTAAATGCTTTGAATATTTCTCGACTTTCGACCCAAGCCCGGCGTTTCGTGCAAGAAGAGTTGCGCGCTGTCCCCGCTGATCACCGCGAAAGGTTCAGATCAGTTGTGGGCTGGGTACAATCACCGATGTCGACTGATGCAATGGAACGCGCCAGTGACACTCAAATCATTAATCTTTTCCGGGATTTGTCAGATGAAAAGGATAGGTGGATTTCGCGCGGAGCAAGCTCGCTAATTGGCGGCATGCGTGAAGCCTCAATGGCTTTTGGCGAACTAGCGAAGCGTCAGCCAGAACGAGTACAAAAATTGCTAGGTGAATTTTCGCCGTCAACACAGCAAGAACCTGTAGGATATGCCCTCCGGGCGCTTTCCGAGTGTGCATCGGTTGACCCATTCGTTATCTTAGGTCTAGTTTCAGACGCTCTCAAGCGTGGTTTTGGAAATAAAGGGTTCCGCGCTGATGTTGTTTGGACATTGCACAATCTGACAAATCGAATGCCCGGCTTATCTGATGATTGGATCAAAATCCTTGTTTCTTGGATAGAGCCGCCACAGGCAAAACTCGAACTCCCCGGTTCCGTCTCTAGTTTCGACAAAGCAAGTGCCGATAAACCGCTGCCCACCACGGTTTTGTTCGAAAGTGGTAGTCTTCGCATACTCCCAGGCGGTGAAAACTCCGTCATTTTAAGGGTATGCACGCTTGGGTATCTGAGGCGGAACAAGCCCTCCTATTCCGAATTCATCAATCTGTTGGAGAACCATCTTGCCAGAGATGATGCTCCTGAAACTTGGGCCGGGTTAGGGTATCTGCTTCCTCAGCTTGCTCACGCTGATAGCACACAGGCCAATAATTTCCTTACTTTGCTTATGAGGCAACAGCCAGAGTTCCGTGATAGCGAAGAGAGCGCCCGTGTCATTGCGCGCATGATACGCACTGTTCCAGGCGATCTTATCGATGAAGTGCTAGAATGTTGGATTAATTCAGAATGGCCATTAGCTTCTGTCGCAGTAGGCGAAATTCGGGCTCTGCGAACAGCAATTTTCCAGCCGCACACTAATGCAGATGAATGGCCAGCTATCGCTCAAGCCTCGCCGGTTCCCATGGACACATTAACTGGCGTCGCCAATGTTGCAGTTTCATGTTGGAATGAGGATGATTTATCATTGCGTACATGGGCCCGCCGTACTCTTGCATTGCTTGCTACATACCAAAATGAGCGTGTTGCACAGGCATGTGGAAATTTTTTTCTTCGTATTTCGCCTTGGCCCGCTGAGGCAGACACGCGCCGTCTCCTCGAAATATTTTCCGAAAATCCTGTTTTATTGAAACATGCAGCCAATTCTGTTGTAGATGACCGACTGAGCGATATATTAAATGATTTCCTATCATATGCGCCAATATTTAAATTTATGAAATCAATGATAAAAACTCACAAATATGAGATGTCAAATTACAGTGGTTACGGGCCGATGATGGCCAGGGGGCTTATACCTATTGTTATTACTCTCCACAGAGAGAATATGTTCCGAGAAAAAACACTTGATTTGTTTGAAGACATACTCGATGTACTGCCTGATGAAGCTGAAGGAATGTTACAAAGCATCATACAATAAAATAATTTCGTGAATGGTTGTGCGATGCTACAGTCATCCCAATTTGTCACAGTACTTCGACCGCAGAGCGCATCATGTCGTCGTTCACGTCGATGTAGCGCTGTGTGGTCGAAAGATGCCGGTGGCCCGCCAACATCATGATGGCTTTGGGCGAGATGCCTGCGTGCGCGAGGCGGGTGATGAACCACCGGCGACCGCTATGGCTGGAGCCGCCCTCCAAGCCCGCCTGATCGTACCATCCTCCCATAAGCTGACACAGCGTGTTCGCGCTGAACGCTGCGCGCTTCTGCGTGACCAGCACCGGCTGCACGCGGGGAGGGAGGGAGGGCAAGGAGGAACGGAACTGCTCGATCTCACGTCGCAGCCGGGCATTGAGAAACACTACACGGGCGTGCCCGCCTTTCGTGACGGCCGCGCTGAGCCGCAGCTGCTCGCGCACCTTTCCCTCTCCGTCGAGGAGGTCGCCCCAGCGGAGCGATGCGATCTCACCCACCCGGAGCCCTGCCAGATAGCTCAGCATGAGGGCCATCCGGTTGCGCGGGCCGTAGCGCCCTTGGCTCACCACCGCTGTGAGGCGCCTGAACTCTGCCTCGGTGGGCACACGCGCTTGCTTCACCGAAACCTCATACTTCAAGCTGTTTCGCTGCAAAGTATGATATTTCCAGGCCCGCGTGAGGGCGAGCACGCAGATGCGCTCAATGGGATCAGAGACTTAGCCGCAAACGTCATAGAAGCTATGTTTTATGATGTTTTGCCCGTGCAGCTGATCCACCCTCCAAGCTCGCACTCCCTCGCCAATGGCTGCACGGCTCCCTCACGCTACGAGCGAGGAGCCCCCTATGCGCCTAATCGACGCCGCCACCCGTGAACTGCTGCTGTCCAACGGCCGGGATCGCGACGCTGACCACCACCCGGTGCTCAAGCTGTTCAACCCAACGGGGCCAGCCACCTGGCTTATCTGCGCGATGGAGACCGACGGCGACACCCTCTTCGGGCTGTGCGATCTCGGCTTCGGCGAACCCGAACTCGGCTATGTGAGCCTCGCTGAGATCGAGGAGGTGAGCGCGGGTCTCGCGATCGGCTTGGAGCGGGATACCTCGTTCCGGCCCACTCATCCCATATCCGTCTATGCACGTGCGGCGCGCGAGGCCGGGCGAATCGTCGATTTGGGTCAGCTACGCTCAGTGTGAACTTTGACGTCGTTTGGGGAAGGCGGCTGCGAGGTGGATGACCGGGGGCAAATGCAGTGCGCCCTGAGCGGACAACAACCGCGGTGCGGCAGGCGAACGTCGATCGCGGACAGCCGCAGCTTGGGCTATAACCTTCACTGATGCCGTCTTCCATCCGCTGCACTCCGGCGAGTTGCGCGTGTTGTTCGAAGGTAGGTCCGGCTACGGCTTACCGGAGCCGATACGAAGTGCAGGTCCCATGTCGCCGCCAGACATTGATTTTAAATCCATCCGCCTTCACCGCGGCGTCCAGTCCGATGCGTTTGAGGAGTTGTGCTGCCAGCTGGCGAGCGACGAGGCAAAAGCCCTCAAGGCGCGGTTCATCCGCAAGGGCAAAGGGGCCGACGGCGGCGTAGAGGCCTTCGCCGTCCTACCCACGGGGCGCGAGATCGGATGGCAGGTCAAATATTACTGGAACATCGACGCAGCGCTGAAGAGTCTGACCGATTCGCTGGCCACCGCTCTCGCCACGCACCCTGCGATGGATCGGTTCATCGCCTGCATTCCCTTCGATCCAGCAGATGGCCGCCGGGCCAAAACCACCAGCGCGCTCGAGAAGTGGGAGGCATGGCGAAAGTCGGAAATAGCCGGAGCAGCGGCGAAGCATCGAATGGTGGAGATCGAGCTCTGGCCGGCACAGAGCTTGCGGGACCGCCTAGTCTCCGACGCGCGGGCAGCGGGTCGGATCGCCTTCTGGTTCGACGAGACTTTGCTCACGGAAGCGTGGTTCGCTGAGAAGTATGCCCGGGCAATGAAATCACTTGGCGCCCGCTACACGCCTTCGACCAACGTCAAACTTCCCATCCGCCATGCCATTCTGGCGCTGACCGGCGCCCGCGCCTTCCTCGCAGAACTCAGGCAGCTTACCGCAGACTTGGCGCAGGCCCGGTCGCGAGCACCTGACACGGCTGGACCGAGGGCAGGCAAGGCCTGCGGGGCGGTCGACGCTGCGCTAGCGGCGATGCAGGCTGTGATCGACAACGAGCCTGACGATCTCCCTCAGGTGGAACTCGCCGCCCTACTGGCTAACGCGGAACTCGCCACGTCCGAGTGGCGACAGGTTGATGAATTGCAATCATCGCCTGACATAAGTCGGCTTCTAGGCCGCGTCGCCGATGCGCACGAAAGATTGACTTCGCGCCGCTGGTCTCTCGTCAATGCGCGGCTGCTGCTTGTGACAGGCGAGGGTGGGCGGGGAAAATCTCATCTGCTCGCGGATGCATGCCAGCATCAGATTGATGCCGGCAACCCTGCCATTCTCATCCTGTCTCATCTCCTCAGGGATGAAGATCCCTGGCTCCAGATCGTGGCCAGTCTCGACCTGCCCCGGCACCTACGGGTTGAGGAGTTCCTCGGGGCTCTGAACTCCGCGGCTCAGGCTGCTGGCGTTCGCGCTTTGGTGGCGATCGATGGCATCAATGAACGCGGTGGCCAGACGCTGTGGTCGTCGCGGCTGGCTGGTTTTCTCCACGATGTCCAACCGTACCCGTGGATCAGCGTCGTACTCTCGTGCCGTACAACCTATCTCGACGCCACTATCCCAGTCGAGTTGGACGAAGCCATCCTGCCTAGGCTAGAGCATACGGGCTTTTCAATTTCCGACGCGGCTCGTTATCTCGACATGCGCGGGGTCACAACCCTAGACGCCCCGTGGCCGTTGGCCGAGTTCGACACACCCCTGTTCCTGAAGACCCTCTGTGACGGACTGGCTCTGAGCGGGGGCACGACCCTCCCGAAGGGCTCTCAGGGCATTTCGACGATTTTCGACCTCTATGCAAAAGCGGTTGCAGGTGCCGTTCAGCGCGACATGGAACTGACACCTAAGCTCGCCTATGTGCCGCGGCTGATCGCAGCCTTGGCGGATGAGATCGGCCAAACGGGGAATTCCGCCATCCCTTACGTGCGGGCTGATGAAATCGCAGTTTCTATCCTGCCCCATGACGGACGCTCGAAGCGAGACCTTCTATTTCAACTGATTGCTGCGGGCTTGCTTGCGACGGATCTATACGACAAATATGGCGAGGTTGTGCGCTTCACCTTCGAGAGGTTCGGCGATTTCGCCGTCGCCGAGGGCTTAATCCGCGGCTGTCTCAATGCAAACGATCTCAAAGCTAGGCTGACACAGGACAGCGCATTGAAGCGAACCTTGACAGGTGACTTGTATTGTGGCGGCGTTCTGGAGGCTCTAGCGGTCATGGCGCCCGAGCGCTTTGGAATTGAATTGCTGGACCTTCCAATTCCGCGCAGGATACTATGGGAAGCGTCCCACGCTTTCAGCGAAAGCCTGATGACCCGGGAGGCGACCGCCTTTACCGATCATACTTGGGAACTGATCCGGCAACAGGGTGGTGCGAACGGCGAATGGGACGCCCGTATCCGGTTAGCGAGCGAGCCTGAAGCCGCGCAGAATGCGGAGGCCCTGCATGCACGCTTGAAGGCTTTGCTGATGCCCGAAAGGGACGCCGGCTGGTCTGTCCACCTAGCTCAGTCGAGCGGAGCGGCTAGCCAGCTGATCGACTGGGCCGTGAAGCCGCGTAGTGGCGTGCTGGCCGAGCCCCGAGCATTGCTGGTGGCCATCACTCTGACTTGGTTCCTCTCGACGAGCCATCGTGGTTTGCGGGACCGCGCGACCAAGGCGCTGGTGGCCGTTCTGGCCGACATGCCCGGCATTGTCGCTCCGCTGATGGATCGGTTCATCGATATCGACGACGGCTATGTCACCGAACGCCTCGTTTGCGCCATCTATGGCGCTGCTCTGCAAGGTCGATGGATACCAGACGCAGCAGCGCAAGCGGTCCAAGCGGTAGACCAGGCGCTCTTCATCAAGCGACCACCCCCAGTGAACTGCCTCACGCGCGAACATGGTCGGCTGCTGATCCGGTGGGCGATCGTTCACGGGGTGGTTCCGGCAGATTACGACGATGCCCCCTCGCGCGGTCCGTTCAGCTCACCCTGGCCCATCGAACACGTGCCGGACACGGTGATTGACGGTTTCACGCGGATCTATGCCGGCGGCCACGTTGGACGTGATTCCATCGTTGCTTCCTGCGTCAAGGACGGCGATTTCGCCCGCTACGTGCTGGACAGGGCAGTGGACGCGTGGAGCCCGGCACGCCGTGGGACAAGCCCCCTGCCGACCCGGGAGATGCTTTACGAGGCTTGGCAGCGGGATTTTGAAGCCGAGGCTACGTCGGAAAGCCGGGCAGCCTATCTAAACCTTACAGAGGCCCTTGCAGAAGATTATAGGGAGTCTCGATGGCACGAGGGGTCGAAGGCGGCGGCAGCCAAGGCGGCGTTCGCGGCGGCCGCTGGCCCGGAGATGTACGAGCGTTGGCGGGAAGAGGCCGAGAATTGGCGTCGCGGCGGTATGTACCAACGCCACCAACCCCGTGAATATGCAGAGTTCAACCTGGCTTGGGCCCGCCGCTGGGTGTGTCTACGCGCGCATGAGCTAGGCTGGTCGCAGACACTGCATGGAGACTTCGACGACACCATCCACAACGATAGAATGTCCCATCATGCCGAGCGGATCGGCAAGAAGTACCAATGGCTGGCGCTGTATGAGTTGCGCGCACGGATGGCGGACAATCTAGAGCCGACAAAACCCGAAGCCGGCGCCGAGCCGGATGAATTGCGCGCGATTGATCCCTCGCTGCTCGCCGGAACCCGGTTTGGAGAGGAGGCTGACCCAGCCTACGAAGTCGAGGGTGAGATGATGCCACTCACGATCCCAGAGTGGACCCGCTCGATCGTACTACCTCCAGTCGCCTTGGCCGATGCTTTGATTTGGCGAGATGATCTTGAGGATCTACCCGACGGTCTGGATGGTCTTGAGATCATGATGGAAAATCAGCCCTGGCTAGTTTTGAAGGGCTTCGACAGCTGGCGCGGTGGCCCAGAATCCCTCAACCGGCAGCTATCAAGATGGGTGACCTGCTTCGTCGTCCGTCGAAAGGATCTCGCGGCCTTTCTGAAGCTGGTCGACGGGAAGCTCGAGCTGGATCACGATCACATCCTTGAAGGCGAAGAGCGGGTTCGGTGGCGGAGCTATCTTGGCGAACATCCGTGGCTATGGGGCGAGGAAACGGTCGACGGGTGGAACCGACCCTGGATGCTCAGCGAGCGTCGCCAGGATAAGGAACTGCTGGTTCGAGGAACGACGATCGGCTACCTCGCCGAAGAACGCAGCTACGATCAATCACTCGCCATGACCGTTGAGGCGAGCTTGCCACGCCCTTGGCTGATGCAGGCACTTGATCTGCGCCTTGGTGACGGGCGAGCGATCGCATACGTCGATCGCAACGGGCGCACCCTGTTCCGCGACCCTACGGCAGAAGGCGCTGCAACGACGACGGCCCTGATCGACCGCATGGCTTTCCTTGACCTCCTCGCTCGTGAAGGGCTGGCTGCGGTGTGGCTGATTGCCGGTGAGAAGAACGTCTATGGCGGTAGACCGGGCGACGGCTTCGGCGGACGGCGCTACTATGCGAGGGTCGCGCACACCACTGGCGGTCCTCTGACGCTTAGAGAGAGAGTCACTAGACTCGACAGTCCGTCATCGAAACAGTTGAGGGCCCTCGGCGGTTTCTAATTCGGCAAAATCGGAACCGCCTTTTAAATCAAAGATCGGGCACGTAAAAGGGCATGAGCGTCAACCAGCTGCGTAGGCGGTCGTGCCTGCCTCTGGAGATCGTGCCCGCCCGGCGAAGGGGCTGCGCGGTGACCCGCAGATTCTCCACCCGGATCACCCAGCGGGATGTGCTGGAGCAGGCGGTGGCGGCGCATGCCACGCGGCTCGGCGAGAAGCTGCGGCGCGACGGTCTCGCGGTCTCGGCCGTCACCGTCTTCTACCACACCAGCGAGCACGACCGCGGCGACCCCATGCGGTCGGTTTCAACGGTGGTTCATATGCCCGAGGCGACCGATGACAGCCGGCACCTGATCCAGGCGGCGCTGCGGGGGGTGGAGAGGACCTGGAAGGAGCAGGGGCCATCGCCCTGGCGCTACAGCAAGGCCGGGCTCGTCACCACGGACCTCGTGCCGCTGGACGACGCCCCACGCCCTCTGTTCGACGCGCACGACCGGGAGAAGTCCGGCGCGCTGATGGCGGCGATGGACGCCTGCAACAGCCGGTTCGGGCGCGGCGCCGTAATGCCGGCGCGGGCGGGGCTGGTGGAGAAGCGCATCTGGTCGACGAAATTCGAGATGCGCTCGCCGCGATTCACGACGCGGTTGAGCGAGGGTTCAAGCGTCTCTGCCGCGCTTGAGGCATGATGGATATTGCCAGAGCGCTTTATTATAATCGCAGCTCCGATAGATTTATATACAAATATAAGCCAAATTTTGTCATGAACATTTAACGATAGACTATTTTCTTAAATGCGACGTAATTTGAAATATAGACGCTACGCTGGCGCAATAATACAGCCTCTTGCGCCAGCGCCCACAAATATCGTTTTGTTATAATGTCTGATGATCTTTATTTAATATTTATTCAGTCAAGCAATCATTCTGGAATTTTCACGCACTATTTGTGTGGTGCTGTCAACCTGTGCTACGGCTGCAGCTATAGCGCTGACACCATCAGCGATCTGTCCAGCACCATGGGAGGCGGCCTGCATCGAGCCCGACATCTCTCGCGTCACCACGGCCTGCTCCTCGACCGCAGCGGCGATCGCAGCTGAGATCGCGTCGAGGTCCCGGATCGTCGTCTGGATCGTGCCGATAGCAGCGACGGCCTCGCGCGTGGCGCCCTGCGTCGCACTGATCCGGATCCGAATTTCATCTGTAGCTCGTGCGGTCTGGCCGGCCAGCGCCTTCACCTCGGCAGCAACGACGGAGAAGCCCCGTCCAGTTGCGCCCGCCCTGGCCGCCTCTATAGTCGCGTTCAGCGCCAGGAGATTGGTCTGCTCGGCGATGGACTGAATCAGGCTGACCACCTCACCGATCTGCTGAGCCTGATCGCTCAGTCCGGCCACGATGGCGCCGGTGTCGTGCGCCTGCGTCACCGCCCCCGGGAGATCGTGGAGGCGTGCGAGACCCGCTGGCTGATCTCGGCCACGGAGGCGGCGAGTTCTTCCGCTCCCGCCGCCACGGCCTGGATGTCGCCGGACACCCGCTGAACAGCATTGGCCGCTTGGCCGCTACGCTCAGTCACGTCCCTCACCGCATCCCCAATGGCCGTCAGGTCACTCGCGATTGTGCGGCCCGCCTCGGCCCGCCGTAGCCGGTTGAGCACCTGCGGGGTGACGTCGGTGGCGAATTTCACCACGCGCAGGACCCGCCCCTGCGCGTCGAGTATCGGGTTGTAGGTTCCCTGAATCCAGATCTCGCGCCCGCCCTTGCCGAGGCGCTTGTACTCTGCCGCCTGGAATTGGCCGGCCCGCAAGGATGTCCAGAACGCTCCGTACGCGGCGGTGTCGCGTTCGGACGGATCCACGAACAGGCCGTGGTGCTGGCCGCGGATCTCGTCGAGCCGGTACCCGAGCGCGTCGAGGAAGTTCTGGTTGGCGTCCTCGATGATACCGTTGGGAGTAAAGGTAATCACGGCCTGCGAACGGTCGAGGGCGGACAGCCGACCCTCGGTGTCGAGGCCGCGCCGCTTGGCCTCAGTGATATCGGCCGCGACCATGACGATCCGGGCGATGTGCCCGCGTCGCCCGCGCACGGGATTGTAACTCGACCAGAGCCAGACCTCGCGGCCATCCTTTGCAAGCCGCAAGCCTTCCCCTTCGCGGGGCGTGCCGCGCATGAGATCGTCCCAGAGGGCTTGGCAGACCGGACCGTCCTGCTCAGCGACCGGCAGGAGCATGCGGTGATGCAGGCCCTGCAGCTCGGAGGGTGCGTAGCCCATCATGGCGAGGAAGGTCTCGTTCGCCGACAGGATGGTGCCGTCCGGGCCGAAGGTGATCATGGCGTGCGATCGATCGAGAGCGCGCAGCGTGGAACGCGCCATGAAGCCGTCGAACTTGAACATCATACCATCTCCATTCTCATCGATCGGCGCAGAAGGCATTGAGTTCTGCAGGCGAGAGAGCGAGATACAGTAATCGTCCCGACTTCTATCAAAACGATTGAAGATTCATCGTCGCAAATATAACAGCGCCATTCGCTATCATGATAGGCGCACGAGCAAGCTCCCACCCCCGCGGCATCACCGGGCCTGCCGACGCGTATCGGTCGGCGTGCAGCCGAAGCGTCGGCGGTAGCGCTGCGCGAAGTCGCTCATATGCACGAAGCCCCATCGGCGTGCCACATCGGCGATCGACTGGTCCGCGTTGTCCGGGGAGGTGAGATCCGTGTGAACCCGCTGCATGCGCCTCTCAATGATGAAGCCCAGGGGCGTGGTGCCCAGTTCGCGCTTGAAGGCCTGTTGAAGCGTGCGTACGCCGATTCCCGCGGCGGCCGCGACGTCGACG
Source organism: Methylobacterium aquaticum (assembly GCF_016804325.1). NCBI lineage: Bacteria > Pseudomonadati > Pseudomonadota > Alphaproteobacteria > Hyphomicrobiales > Methylobacteriaceae > Methylobacterium > Methylobacterium aquaticum. Next base: position 6,040,764 of record NZ_CP043627.1, on the reverse strand, counting down.
AGCTTCAGGGCCTCGCCGAGATGCGCATCGATATACTCCGTAGCCGCGCGCAAGCCCTGCGAGGAAATCGCCCTAAAGTCACGCCTGGGCGCATCCGGACGGCGCGGCCAGCAGGAGAGGAGCTGGTAGCTGACGATCTCCTCGAACAGCGGATAGAACAGATCCTGCGCCGGGTCGATCTGCCGCAACCGCCGATGGAGCTGCCTGAAGCATGAAAGGAACGACCGCATCGCCAGCGTATCAACCGGAGCCACCGGCTCGAATTCGGGATGGGTCTCATCATCCGCGCCGTCGAGCGCCCGGTGGCTGGCCAGCAGGGCGGCCCGGGTGACCGTTCCGCTGATCGCTGCGAAGCGGGCCGAGGCCTCCTCGCTGCGCATGTCTTCGAAGGCCACGAACATAGCTGTGCCGGGATAGCCGCGGTGCTCGCCGTTCTGATTGCGTCGGATCATCCAGCCGCGTGTCACGAAGCGGATCGTAAACAGGTCTGCCTCGAGTTTCGGCACCGTCAGGAAGCCGGTGTCCGACTGGGTGAGCCAGATGCTCATCGTCCGGCTTTGCCCACCTTCAACCGAAAGATGCGGGCTGGCCTTGCGAAGCGCGTGGAAATCGACCGCGATCCCGCCATGCTCGTTCAGCAGATCGAACGCCCGCTCGCTTTGTAGTTGATGAGAGAAAAAAGATTGTGGACGCCAGGGAATTGGCCTTCTTACCGCTTCCTGCATCCAGGGCACCCAGTCACTAACACGAACCAATGATTGGTATTTGAGACAGCGCGATAAAAATTCCTTTGTCAAGAGATGGGGTGGGGGAGTAGGTTATATCACTCCAGATTGCTTACGCCGGCCGCCTTGGGGTTGCGTATCTACCTCGGCCGTTGTCTCGACAATAGGAGTGGTTAGCCGACGAGGTGACGGCGGAAGAAGTCCGACACGCGCGTTCGGTCCAGGCTCGCCGCCTCGGGGCCGAGCCCATGGCCCTCACCAGGGTAGTAGTGCATCTCCGGCGCCCGCCCGTGCGCCCGCAGCCGGGCTTCGAGCCGCCGCGCCAGCGCGACCGGCCAGAGCTTGTCCTCTTCGCCGTGGCTGATGAGGAGCGGCCCTGCGTAACGCTCGATGGCGATCGGCGACCGCGGATCTAATCCCTCCGTTGAGCCATGCCAGCGCCAAGCCCGCTTCGACCAGTCGATCGGCTCGCGATGACCGATATCGGCATTGGCGATCAGGAAGGCGGGCCAGACCACGTCGGTGGCGGCCAGCACCGCGACGGCGCGCGGCAGATCGCGACTTGCTTCGCCGGCCATGAGGCTCGTCAGCAGCAAAGCGTGCTCTGCCCCGCGCGAGATGCCCCATAAACCCATCGGGCCGGACACCCTCGGGTCCGTCCGCATCAGGCGGAATGCCTCGACGGTCTCAGCAAGCTCGACATCGAGGATGTCGCCAGCGCGGTAGATGCTGCCGCCCCGGCTGTAGGGGAAGGGCGCGGCGACGAACCCCTGACTAGCCAGAAACATCGCCATCGTCTCGGTCCAGCGCCGGTTGGGTCCTTCCGACCCGTGCAGCAGCAGCACGCAGGGCGCGGGACCGCGCCCAACCGGCACGTAGATCAGGCTTCGGCGGGGGCCTGTCTGTGTCTCGACGGGATAGAGTTTCGGCGGGGCACCCGGTTCTGTAGCGCTAGTCGTTTGCGCAGCCGTGGAAAGTGCGGCAGCGAGGAGATTGCGACGGTTCATGCAGCCTCCGAACAAATCACGCACTACCCGCCTGCAATTTGATGCGGTGTCAAATAGGATCGGCTTACCAGGGAGTGCGCAACCTCTCAGATCACAACGTCACCGGCCCGAATTTGCTCGATCTCGTACATGTCATACAGCCACTTCTCCATCAGCTGTCGCATCTCTGCATCCACATGCCCGATTGCATCGGACACACATACGACTTCGAATTGACGTTGTGCCGCATCGGCCGCTGTCAAACCCACGCAACCGTCCATGAACACACCTGCTAGCATGAGCTTGGTTACGCCGCCGGCGTGCAGCGTCGCTTCGAAATTGGTATGGAGGAACACGCTATTCTGTGTTTTCACAATACGGGTGGCCGAAGGTGGAGCCACATAGCCTCCAACGGGCTCAGCATCCGGCGTACCTTCGATCAGGCATGAATAATCGTACTTAATCATTAGCCGCGACCATGTGCTCTTGTCGGGCTGATGAACCGTAACAACATCGTAGATGGGGAGATTTGCTCGCGCGCATCGCGAAGCCAAGCCGTTGATCGCAGGAAGCATGTTTTCCACCTGCTTTAAACGTTCCGGCTTGCGAAACATCCACTGTTGCATGTCGATGATGACGAGGCCGAGCATGGACTTGGCGACCGCTCAAGGTGGATCGATAGCGCACTATGAGGCTGCAAGTGAGTGACAAGAAAGCCCACCAGGGGTCGGAACAAGGCTTATGCACGGTGGTGCTCACCCTCGCGAACGCAGCGTAGCTGTCCTGAGGTTGGAGCCAAAGGCCATGGGTAAGATCGCCCACCAGATCGCGGAGTAGCAGTGCGCAAGCCATGACCCGCAGCGCATCACCAAGTACGCATCGTAGGTATATCAGTACGCTTCATCTGAAGATTGGTCAGCCTGATACAAAATATTAACCGCCCAACCGAGCGCGGCCAGCAATAATCCTCGAAGTCTTCGCGATCCACGCGAGGCAATTCCGAGGGATCAGCTCATGTCGTCGTCCATCACGCTCTCCGCTGCTACTCGCCAGAACCTGCTGTCCCTGCAGGACACTGCTGCGCTGGCAGCCACCAATCAGGGCCGCCTTTCCACGGGCAAGAAGGTGAACTCGGCCCTCGACAACCCCGTCAACTATTTCACCGCCGTGGGCCTCAGCGATCGTGCGTCCGCGCTGTCGGATCTCCTCGACGGCGTCTCCAACGGCATCCAGACCATCCAGGCAGCCGCGAAAGGGGTCGATGCGGTCACCACCGTCGTCAAACAGATGCAGTCGGTGGTGACCCAGGCGCAGTCCAACGCTACCTCCAACCTGCCCAAGCTGCAGGGCACCCGGGCACTCGCCACGGCCGGCGAGGCCACGGCGACGGGCAAGAGCATCTACGACGTATCGATGGGCAAGACCCTCGCGGGCACGGCCGCGGCGGCCACCTCGAGCACTCCTGGCGTAGTGGGCATCAACACGAGCAACGCCAACCAGATGCAGCTCAGCGCGGGCTTCACCACCTATAAGTTCGACATCGGCGCCACCGACACGGTGAGCGACCTCGTCAACAACATCAACAAGTCGGGCATCGCCACCGCCACGATCGATGTGCAGGGGCAGTTGCAGATCACCGGCACCGGATCGGACACCCTAACGGTGGGCTTGGGCAAGACCACCTCGGGTGCGTTCGCGGTGGATGCCACCGAGACCGCTAAGCTCACCGGCGGCGCCACACCTTCGGCGGCTGGCGGCACCTCCGCGCAGCGCTCGGCCCTGGTGGGGCAGTTCAATGCGTTACGGACCCAGCTGGATCAGGCCGCCCGGGATGCCGGCTTCAACGGCACCAATCTGCTGGCCGGTGACAGCCTGAGCATCGCGTTCAACGAGAAGACCGGCGCGGCTAAGTCCAAGCTGGACATCCAGGGCACGTCGCTATCCGCGTCCGCGCTGGGCATCGGCGAGTTCAAGGACAGCGCCACGGCTCAATCGGGCGCCGACATCGGCATCCAGAACAATGCGGACCTCACCAAGGCCGCGGATGCGCTGAGCAATGCGTTGGCAAACCTGAAATCCATCTCCTCGACGTTCGGCTCCAACCTGTCGACGGTGCAGAACCGGCAGAACTTCACGAAAGAGATGATCAACGTGCTGACCACCGGGGCGGCCAACCTCACGAATGCCGACATGAACGAGGAGGCAGCGAACTCGCAGGCCTTGTCGATCCGGCAGTCCCTGGCGGTGTCGTCGTTGTCTCTGGCGAGCCAGGCCAGCCAGGGTATCCTTCAGTTGCTGCGCTGATCGATATGTGCAGCAGAGGAGCCTTCTGGGGCTCCGCTGCTGCCATGAGTGACGGACGCCCGCAGATGCAAGGGCACCTATAGCTTGCAGCATCCCAGGGGTCAGTTCGCCCCTACAGCCCACGGAGGGAAGGGTAGGCAGCGCTGACGCGTCAGAAACGTCATACAGCGCGTTTCAGGGGCGTCCTGCTGCTGGGGCTGCTGCTGCGCCGCCCTGTTGGTCCTGGGGCATTCTGAGCCCAGCGCGACTGCTTCCGCTCTCGTTGAGCAGCAGCGCTATCCCACGCGGACCTCCGAACTGCCTCCCATGTTGATGACATAGGGTAGAGGGGCCAGCACGGCCATTGCCTCCCTCGATACGGTGCGCCTCAGGGCTGACGGGGCCTGGCCTCCGGCGTCCCGTCAGGCAGGTTGCCGGCGCAGATACCCACGGATCGCCGGGAACCAGATCCACTTCTTCGTTTCCCCTTGGATGAGGGATGCGACCCATATCTCCGCCACGACATAGCCTGCCGGGACGCCATACAGGAGAGACCACGCCATGGCTTTCCCGCTTTCACCTGTCGCGTAGGCAAAGGACGCGATAACGAACAACCACATCACACTAAACTGAAAAATCTTGTTGGTGACGGAAAATTTCGACATCGAGTGAGGCCTCCGTATTGCTGACCGATATCTGCATGGCACGGATTTACAATGTATTACTCAGCGGAAAGCGCGATGGGTGTAGTTAACAATCATATGGCAAAGATGATGAAGTTTAGCGCTGTGCGGGCAGTGCTTCGCGTATGACGTGCTTTGCCGATGGCCAAGGCAGGGGAGGGCCGGGAGCGCCGGCAGCGGCGTGAGGCCGTCGTGTCTGTCGGAACATAAACTTGACGACAGTTAGCGCGAATAGCTATCAGAGCCTACCTTGACAGATCTTCAAACGCTGAAAGCCGTGCATGGCGAAATTCGACGAAGGCAAATTTATCGATCTCTGCTACGCGGCAAGCATGGACGCTGGATTGTGGCCACATGTGTTAGATCAGTTCGGCGAAGCTGTAGGCGCTCGTGGTTCACTAATCATTTCTCATGATCCTACTCGAACAGCACATACGATGCACTCCGCTCGACTTGATGAAGTGAGCGAAGACTATAGCGGAACATGGTGGAAGTATGATAGTAGAATTGCTCGCGCAAAATTGCTCGAGTTGAAACCAGGTACGATCTACGTCGATGCGGCCTTTTTCAATCCGGAAGAGAAGCAACACGATCCATTTTTTCAAGATTTCTATCACAAACACGGCCTAGACGATATGGCAGCATACTTTTCGTCAGACCCCCACGGAACCGGCATCGTTACGATCAGTGCCCCTAGAGATTGGAACAAGGGGCCTTTTGGAGAGCAAGACTTAGTTCTGTTGCGGCAGTTAGCTCCCCATGTAACTCGCGCATTCCATCTTGCAGCTTCATTTAATGTTGCACGCCAGCACGCCAGTAATTTAACAGCCGGGCTCGATATGATCGATGTTGGAGCCATCACGTTAGATCAATCGGGAAAAATATTGTCTATTAATGCCTCAGCGGAGCGACTTATCAGGGTCTGTTTCCAAATTATTAAAAAGACGATAATAAAGGGGTTAACCCATTCGTTGCAAATGAAGCTAGATATTATCGTGCGAGACGCGCTACAATCGCGAGTTGGCAGCGGAAACTACTCAGGGATCTTTAGGAACGATCAGACTGGAAATTGTATTCACATTCAAGCCATCAATCCGAAGCACAAAGACACGACACCCAGTATTCTACAATCCCCCCGGAACACCATACTTTTAGTTGTGAGGGATCCTTTCAAATATACAGGTAAAGATATCATTCCAGATTTGCAAGAAGTCGGGTTGACTAGAGCAGAAGCGTATGCGGCGATGCTTATAGGAAGAGGTCTGTCACCACGTGAAGCTTCAGTAAAACTGGGTATCTCCGAGCAAACTATCCGCACACAAATGAAATCCCTCTTTTCTAAATTAGATATCAATCGACAAGCAGAGCTATCATATATAATTTCTAAAATTGATAATGTAAAATAGTAGGCGCAACTCGTATTGAGTGGACCACCAAATAATTATTTGCCAGATCTATGCTTATCTCATGTCCTCGTTTGAAAAATACCACGATATAGATGGCTATTTTCATATTAACATCTAATTTAGTATCGAGTTATCAAGATTTAAATAAATCATCAAAATTATTCGCCATTCGACTTCTACAACGGATTGGGCGCATTCCTGCGCGTGAGCAGCAGGTACGATCATTATATTGCTGAAGATCGACCATTTTTAATTGGCACGTCAATCTCATCCCGCAAAGTGTCTACGTACCACATTTGTGGTATGCAGCACAGATTACGAACCTCGTACACTGGCAGCGCTCAATAAGTGCTTACAGATAACTGAGGCGTGCATTGGGCCAAGATTGAATTTGCAGTCGCCTATATCATATAGATGATATCAGTAGATACGTGATATTTGTATTATAGCTTCCGTCATTTATCAATATGTAATAGTGGTTAGTGGTAAGTTGAGATACATGGCCAATGGTGGCTTGAAATATCATGTCGAGAGACGGGTCGATGTCAGACACAATTGCTAACAGCTTGCTAAGCGGAAGTTTGGCAGACTATATTGAACATGATGGCGCAAGTTTATTAAATCGCTGGAGAGAGCATCAAGATTGGTGGGACGGTCGTCTCCGCTTCGGGATCGACCCGTATTCGAAGTTCACGTCTTCGCGGATTGCTACCGAGTGTACGGCGTCGACACGGGACGGCCATACAGTATCAGGGGTGAATTTTGGCTCTCAGGAGTATTTAAACCTAGCGAGCCATCCTGAAGTACTGCATGCGGCAAAAAACGCGATTGATGATTTCGGTGTACACAGCGCCGGGTCCGCAGCGCTCATGGGTAATACTAAGCTATCAGTAGATCTTGAGCAACGCATGGCCGAATTTCTCGGCTATAAAGATTGCACCGTATTTCCTACCGGCTGGGGTGCTGGTTACGGCGTGATCAAGACACTAGTCCGACCTAGCGACCACGTCATCATCGACCGCCTTGCCCATGCCTCGCTTCACGAGGGAGCGCGCGGCTCGACCGGAAATGTTCACACCTTTCCCCATCTATCATTTGAACACGCAAAGACACTGCTGTTGAAGATCCGAAACGATCACCCGGCGGCGGGTATCTTGGTCGTAACGGAAACAGTATTCTCTATGGATAGCGACGTTCCTGATATTGCTGCGCTCCAGAATTTGTGTCGGGCACACGGTGCGACATTGATGGTGGACGCAGCACATGACATGGGTGCTATTGCGCCAAAAGGCGGCGGCTATCTAGAATTGCAGGGCTGCACGGGGATGCCAGATATTCTAATGGGCTCTTTCTCAAAAACATTCGCGTCAAACGGCGGTTTTGTCGCCAGTAACGACACAAATTTAAAACTAGCGATGCGATATGGTTGTGGCCCCCTTACGTTCACAAACGCGATCTCTCCTATTCAATGCGCTATCATTTCCAAATGTCTTGATATTATCGAACGAGACGAAGGGGTAGAATTACGTTCGCGACTGATGGAAAACGTTCTCTACATGCGCAAGCGCATGGCAGAAAGTGATTTTATTTTATTTGGGCAGCCTAGTGCTATCGTTCCTGTGATACTCGGAGATAACGCCATATCTCGGTTGACTACGCATCACGCATTTGAGCTTGGCGGTATCACAAATCTTGTCGAATATCCCGCTGTGAAGAGAGATACCAGCCGCTGGAGGATCCAAATGATGGCAAATCATAACAAAAATCAGATCGATAAGTTCGTTGATATTGCGGTTCGTGCAAGGCAAAATGCAAGCTCATATCTGGAAGTAATGAGCAAAGCGCGCTAATAACGTACATTTATATTGTAATAATGCGTGGAATATAGGAAATGCCGCCGACCTATCCGCAAAATGCGATGATAGCAGTTGGCCATCCACCACGCACATGAGAGTTCTAGGCTGGGGGAATGAGCAAAAATGCCGAAATCTCAGGTTGAACCGGCTTTAGCTGGGAGCGTGACTGAGAAGTATCATAGATCAGAGGTCAATCTAGTTAATAGATGGACAGCTCTAGGCAATTGGTTTGAGGACAGGAATAGCGCCGGTCTCGATCCGTACCAGAAGTATAGTCGTGGCCCAATACAGCCGATAACACGTGGTGCGTACAGGGACGGCCGACCGTTTGAAGGTGTTAATTTCGCAAGCCAAGATTATCTATCGCTCTCAACCCATCCCAAAATTGTAGAAGCTGCTATATCAGCGGCGAAGGAATATGGCGTCCATAGCGCAGGCTCAGCTGCTTTGATGGGTAACACGCAATTGTCAATCGATCTTGAGTGTCAATTGAGTGAATACCTCAACTACCAGTACGTGACGCTGTTTACTACGGGCTGGGGTGCTGGATATGGTGTGGTAAAGACGCTACTCCGGGAAGGAGACCACGTTGTTATCGACAATCTTGCGCATGCATGCCTTCAAGAAGCTGCTGTAGATGCAAAAGCACACATTTACAAATTTCCCCACCTCTCCGTTCCTGCCGTTGAACGGAGATTAAAGCGTATAAGACAGCATGATAAAACAAATGGTATATTAGTAATAACGGAGAGCCTGTTCTCCATGGATAGCGATACTCCAGATCTGATTAATTTGCAATTATTGTGCAGAGAGTATAATGCAGTTCTTTTGGTAGATTGTGCCCACGACCTAGGTGCGATTGGTACAGACGGTAAGGGGGTCCTTGGGGAGCAAAAAATATGGGGGAAGATCGATGTTCTTATGGGGTCTTTTTCTAAGACTTTTTCATCCGTTGGCGGTTTTGTCGCCTGCAACAATGCGGGCTTGAGGTTTGGGCTGCGAGCGGCCTGTGGTCCATCGACATTCACCAATGCGATGGGCCCTATACAAGCCGCAGTAATTCTAGCTTCTCTCAGTATAGTCCGCTCTGATGAGGGAAAACATAGAAGGCGGCTTCTACACGAAAATACGTTGTTGCTTCGTCAAAAACTTATAGGAAGTGGATTTACAGTCATTGGAAGACCTAGTCCTATCGTCCCAATGATCGTTGGCTCTACTCCTCTGGCTAGGCTTGCTACTAAATTCGTCATTGAATATGGGGGCATTGTCAACCTAGTTGAACATCCAGCTGTGGCGCGAAATAGAGATAGGTGGAGACTACAAGTTATGGCGGATCATAAGGCCGAACATATCGAACGCATGGTTGATATTGCTGTGCGCGCCCGCGACAGCGCGCTCGATTGTCTCGACGACACCGCGAATTTTTAGCGGTTAATAATGTAAAAACCATCTTCGTGGGTATTAGAATTGAGCTAACACGCTATTCCGGAATGAGGAGGTGATCCTCAGTCGCGCGAAGGCAGAAGACTATCGGCCAAAAATCCGGACACCTTTCAGTCGTCCTCAACGCTGACATGAGCTGCGGGCACACGGAACATGTCGTGCCCCGAGAAATCGGCTAGAGGTTGTTACTGGTCGCAGCGAAGCCTGCCGCCCGTCGGAGCGGCAGGACGCTGAAGGCGACGACGTTCAGTCCCGCGAGGGTGGCGGGCAGGCGTTCGTAGTCACGGATCTAGCGGCGGAAGCGCCCAATCCAGGCGTAGGAGCGCTCGACCACCCATCGGCGTGGCAGCAGAACGAAGCCGCGCCTGACCTCGGGCAGCTTGACCACCTCCGAGGTGATGCGGTGGTCAGCCGCTGCCTTCGCCGCGCGCTCGCCCTCGTAGCCCTCATCGACAAAGGCGAGGTCCACGCTGTCACCGATGGCCTCCGACACGGTGTCAGTCAGAGCGGCGATGGCAAATCAGTCGTCGGCATTGGCAGGCGTGACGTGCAGCGCCAGCATCTGGCCGAGCGTGTCGACCGCCGCGTGCAGCTTCGAGCCGCGCGTGCGTTTGTGTCCGTCCCAGGCGGCGCGAGCCCCACTCTCGGGCGTAGAGCGCAAGGTGCGGCTGTCAGGCACGACGGCCAAGGGCTCCTCAGCCCGGCCCTAGGCCAGGCGCAGCACAGCGCGCAGATCGTGAACCAGGCTCTCAAAGCAGCCGGCTCGTAGCCAGCGTCGGGCCTAACTGTACACGGCATGCCAGGGCGGCAGGTCGTGTGGCATGGCGCACCACGCCACGCCGTAACGCGCCACGGGGCGTTCGAGCGGCGTTCTGCTGCTCGCATGCTCCCGCGCTGTCCCGCCGGTCCTCCTGAGCCCAGCACGACAGCTTCAAGCTTGCAACGAGCAGCTCCGCCCATGCGGGTCCCTCAACATCCGTAGGCAGGCTCCAACCCATCTCACCCGCTTCCGCAGCGATCCTGGCGCCTATCTCAACGTCCTCGAACGGCAAGCTCAACAGCAGACTTCGCAGCCCTAGTTTTTTAGGCAACCTTTCGAAGCTTCGAGCGTAGCGTTGGCTTCAGACATTCCGCCAGAGGACCGTGCGCGATGGAACCGATGAAGCCCATAGAACCCATGAAGCCGATGGAGCCCATGAAGGGCTCAGAGCCCTGGTGGCCCAAGGATCTCGGCCAGCGGCGGTCGGGACGGGATGCGCTACGCGTTCTTCCCCGATAAGCAGCGGCTCCTCGTCGAGACTGATGGCAAGCTGGCCACCTACGACAGCGGCGACCACCGCATCAGCGGCGTCTCCCAGTCGAACGGCCGGGCACCGAGCTTCACCACCCAGGATGGCGATGTGAATGTGAACAACCTCAAGGTCGTGGATTGAGGAAGGCTCCAGTACGAGGCCTTCCCGGGCCGGCTCGAGCCACGGCGCGGGAAGTCCCTGTGGGGACGGACGACAAGCGTTCAATTGTCCGGGGCACGTCGCGCGCCGGCCAGGGCCTTCTCGCACCGCTCCATGCTGTCGCTCGCCGGCGGTTTGGACAAGATGCGCAAGGGTCTTCGCCGGCCGGTACAGCTTCAGCATCAGCTCGATCAGTTCCTCCTTGCTCAGGCGCTCGAGGTCACTGCGGCTCATCCCGATAACGAATCAGCCAAACCGCGTTCCGGCAAAGGGGGGAGACCCCACGAATCCGCCGCGACCGAACCGCGCCGTCCCGACACCCCCTGGGTAATTACTGCTGGTCCAACGGTCACCATTTTAGCAAGGTCGAGAGCGAATGGCAGGTCGATGGTTACCTCGTGACCTTCGAGTGAAAGCGCTTCACGTGGCCGACATCCCCAAACACTACTCCCGTTTTAGTTAGGTAAGATATGCTACTGCTCCGCAGTATGACAATTAATATCTCAGCATCAATCCTAAAATTACTATAATCACTTGCTACCGATAGAGTGTCTCATATATAGAAATGGTATATTTATTTATGATAATGTACTATAAGTTGATAGCTATCCCCGCAATGGCTACATCGTATTCAATGATTGCCCAGGCAAGTCCGATCACCGACCAATGGTCGGTCGAGACCCCAGAAACACGGCGGGATCGCCCTTTAAGTCCGTCGTAACCTTTTTATACGATGGAAAGGTTCAGAACGGACAGGCTCTCTGGATGGTCGATGTTCGCTGCGAGGTCCGCGAGGCTGGGTCAAACACCGCATCTGCCGTCACCGGATCGGGTACCGTCATGCTCGCCCAGGGCGCCTGGACCGGCGGCGCCCCACCGCTCGGGGCCGTCTACGTCGTTGAGGCGGAGAACGATCTGAAGGGTGGCAAGGGCAAGCTCGTGATCGACAATCCTGGTTGCGCCTCGGGTGCCCCCATCGTTCGGCGGAAGAACACGAACGTGTCCAAGCTGACGCTGCCCAACGTCGTTCCGTCCGGACGCCTTTGGACCCACAACGGCAGCGAGGTGATGATCGACCCCGTGACCGGGATCGTCGCCTACTCGCAACTCAAGCGCTCGCTGCACCCGGTCGCAAAGGTCGGCACGGTCCTGTTCCGTGGCACCCTGTGGCCAGAGAACGTTGTCAAGGGGACCGCCTACGCCTTCAAAGAATACTGCCCGCCGGCGCCCTATCCGGTTCGTGGCCGGCACTCCGAGCATGCCTACCGCCTTACCCTGCGCGGCCCCGGCCCGGTGCGGAAGGGATGCGAGGTCATGGGCTACTCCGACCGCAGTCCGCACGCCGTCTTGCATTTCTCCTACATACTCAACGACTGAAAGCGGCCATCATGACCGACGTAATCAAGTGTCACGTGCTCGGCATCGCGTCCCAAACGCTCGATAGCATTCAATCGGATTCACCCGGAGGCGCCGTCTGGAGCGGGGTTCGAGTGCGCTTATCCGACGGGCGGACGCGTTTTTTTCCGAACATGTCCGTCGATGCGGAAGCATCCCTGATCATTCAGTCGGCCATGGACTGCGGTGAGGCAGTCGAACTATGGCTGAGCGGACACCCTAAGATGGTATGCGTTTACGGTGTCAAGCATAAGCTTGACGTTCACTACACTGACGTAGATTACTGCAGTGCGAGAAAGAAGGCTATCAAATTCCTGATCGGTGGAGTGCTAATGCTTCCTTTTTTCGGATTTGGTGTTCCAGTTCTGATACTATCAATCATATACTTTTATGTTGCTTCCCAGCTCAAGCCAGACGTCTCGCGTGATTATTTCCTCAGCCACGGTGATGGCGGGATGCTCGCGGAGGCAGCCTAGCACCAGGTAAGATGTATGATAGCGCGAGCTAGAGCATTTTCCGACCAAGTGGCCGCCGGTTGGGCGAAGAAAATGCGGCGAAACCAACGACCTAGAGCAGCGCCCGATTGCAACGTGATCGGGCCCTGCTCTAGAGCATTTTCCGCGAAATGGCTGTCGGGTTCTCGAAAAAAATGTATCACAAACAAAGAGACAGACCGTTTTCCAAGGTCCAATGATCACGGAAAATGCTCTCACGATTCCGGCGCTATCCACGAACGCCGCCGCTCTGACGGCGCCCAAGACCGTCGCCACGCGATTAGCCACGACTGTTAAGCGCGTGGCGACAGGCGCCGGACTCCTGGGTCGGTTTGCAGTGCCGCCAAATGATGCCGACCTTATCGAAATTCCGGAGACAGTGTCATGAAGCTCGTGGCCTTCGCTCTCATTCTCGCCGCCGCCCCGGCCGCCGCCAGCAGCTGTACGAAGACTCCAGTCGGTGAGTACCGAGCGGCATATCAGCGAGCACGGGCCTACGCCTTGGCACATGCGGGCGTTGAGGGGCAGCCACCCTGCCGTAAGGTGATTGGGTTAAGGGCAGTGACACCGCTCCTCAAAGCATGTGGAGATGTCGCCGGCGGGACAACGCACATGCAATGCCGGCCTCGCATGACCTGTGAGGACATCGTGTACCGCCTCGCCTGGTACTGTCTCCAATGGCAGGGCGACATCCCTTGTGTGGCCGTAGAAGACGGCGGCGAGTACCGCATGGACCCGAAGCTACGAGGAGACTGGCGGCCTAAAGCTGTTCAGTCGCAGGGCCGGGTTCTCCCGCTCCGATGAGATAGACCAAAACTCGCGGACGATCTGCTTTCCTAGATGCTGCCGACGAAGGGGCACAATGTCAAACAGCATCGGAACGGGGTTCATCCGCACTTTCGGTGCTGGCAAGCCACGTCCTATCAAACTCATTAGTTCACACGGTATGTATTACGCACTAGCGAAGCAGTTCGAACTTGGCTCGACCAAACATGCTACGCTTGACCAACTTGAAGCGGTTGACCTGACCTTCAACGTGGCCGTTGCTCCAGAACTCAGCGTTCAGTTCGCATGAACCCTTACTCCACGCCTAATCACACTGATATCATCGCACAAGACGATAAGGGGGGGGCGCTGGGGCGCTCTTTTGGATTATTTCCCCTTCAGTTGACCTCGCCCGCCGCCGCGGCGCCAGCGAGTTCCTCGGGCCAGTCTCTGGCCTCGGCCATGCGACCTCGGATTTCGTCAAGGCGAACTGGCCGGAAGTTGCAGGCGTCGACGCCGACGTCCGCCGAACGCCGGGTATCTGGCAGGGAGGCGTGTGTATGCCCGAACAAATGCAGTGTCCCACGCCAGATGCCCGGCCACGCCCGCATCGCGTAGTGGCATAGGAAAAGGCGGCTGCCCTCCACGGTCACATCGACGAAGCCTTCGTGCTGGGATGCCCAAGGCAACGCCTTACCCCACTTTTCGTGGTTCCCGTGCAGCAGCCTCTTTGTACCATTCAAGCGTCGGAACACAGCCTTAGCGTGCTCGATCGTGCCGCCGTAGGCAAAATCGCCAAGATGCCAGATCTCGTCACAAGGTCGAACTACGGCATTCCAGTTTGCAATGAGGGTTTCGTCATGCTCCTCAATCGAACCGAATGGGCGTGGTCGCGACATTCGGTTTTCCATCATGCCTTCATGGCCGAAGTGACTATCAGCCGTGAAATAGACAGTATGTTTCGAGCTGGCGGTCTTCATCGGAGCAGAACCCTATCGGACGGGGGCCATACGCACAAAATCACTCCCCAGAATCGGTCTGTTGGTTTGGGGGGTGGCGCAAGTGTTTCAAGAATAATTTCAATGCAAGAGAAACCTTATATAGCCAGTCAATGAAATTTCAAACGGATGATTGAGTATACATACTTTTCGGAATTTGTTTGCTAGATATTTTTAGAGACATCTTGTTTAGTCGCCCGACGAGAGATCCCCTCGGCCCGAGGCACACCGCTGGTCGGTAAACTCGCTTTTGAGGTCGAGGCGGTCGCCATCGCTTGGCGCCTGATCGATCATGCCACCCGTTCGGGGAGAGCCGTCTCCGAATAAAAAATTGAGCCCTATGATCGGCATTCTACCACGACCCGCCGTACCAGCACCGCTGACAACTTGTATCTGCTTCCCAGTCCGTATGGATATCAAGCCGCACTTCACAGTAACGTTCCAGGAGCCGCTGCCGCGTGCCGGTACAGCGTCGATCCTGGTGAACCTCTGCTGGCCGCGTCCAGCAGGAGAGCGCACCTCATAAAGCCAGCGGTCGCCCGTACGCGGAAACACGGAGCCCGGACCGTCGTCAGGCAAATACGGGGGCGGGTTGGCGTTCTGAGCATCGACTGGGATAGTTTCAGTGACCAAGAGGAAGAATGTAAGAAAGCTAATAACGATTCTCATTCGCGAGTTCCCATCTCTGGTTCATTAATAGCATTATCCAGGCCTCATCCGCCCATTTATTTCAATCACTTGGCGGGGGATAGGGCGGATCCTACTAGGTGCTCTAAATTGTAGCGCCGGGAGTGTTCGTTCCCTAAAGCTCATGCTTCGGCGTCCGACGGAGGGCTCATGCCTGAGTTGCCAGCAGGTTGAGGCTGCATATATCGCCTCCTGCACGCGACCGGGTCGGCGAGCGTGTCCACAGGACAAGTGCCCGGACACGGGGGGCTCGCCCGATTCGCTCTGCTAACGCGTCAACCCAGGCGTGGCGACGGCCGCGATCAGGTTGCCCATCGTGTGCTCACCAGGTCCGCTCCATGCTGGTTCGGGCCACCGTCGTGCCGCTCTTGCTGGGGGGCGCAAATCCTATCATGGCGAGCGTAACGATCACGACGAGGCCGAGGGTGCCGAGTGCGCCGCGCCCACCGAAATCGGGAGCGCGGGTCACCGGCTGCTTCAGCGCCTCGGCTAGCGCCCGGCAGGCGGCGCGCCGGCTCCAATAGAAGGCTGTCACGAGAAGAGCCGGTAGCAGTACCATCCAGGCGAGCATGAGGTGGGTATATGCGTCTCCGGTCGGGCTCGGCGGCAGTGCCGCCCGGATGCTGCCACCAAGCAACGCGGCGATGGCGGCCCAGAGCCCGAGCGCGGCGAGGTTGGCCTGGAGCCAGGCCCGGCCGATCGGCCACCGAGTCAGCCGGGACGCCTCGCGGTTGAGCGCCGCGGTCACCCGCTCGACGGTGCGCGGTGAGATCGTGTCCTTCAGCGCCTGGACGACGGCCTCAGGCGGCGTAGGCTTCTCGGTGATATCCTTGATCAGGCTGCCGGCGAAGGCGGTCTCGTCGGCGACCTTGAACGCCTCTGGACCGGCGCTGCGCTCAATGCGCTGGACGTAGGGCTCGATCACCGCGTCGACGAAGGGCATTCGCGGTCCCCAGCGCAGATCGCGCCCGGCGAAGCTCAGCACGACCTTGTGGGTTTGTCCGAGGTGCTCGATCGTGGTGTCGATCCGCTGAACAGGCGTGCGGATCGTCAAGGCGCCGATGAAGGGCCGTGTCGCGGTATTCCATTCCGGCGGGTAGAAGAAGCTGTTGTCCATCACCTCGGCGCGCGGACGGCTAAGGAAAGCCTCGGCCTCGGGCCGGTACTTTGTGCCGGCATAGGCGACCTGGCTCGAGGCGATGCCGTGCAGGCCGCCGCTGTAATCGTAGGTGTGCCCGCCGGTCGCGGCGCAGCTGCCGCAGTCAAGCCGCTTCGAGCCGCCGCAGTTCGGGCAAGGCTCCCAGCCGGTCATATCGCACTGGTAGCAGTTGACCCAGACGGCCGAGCCGCCGGCGTAGCTTTTGTACTGCCGCTTGCCGTGGCACTGCCAGCAGGGCGCGCCGCCCATCATGCAGCAGCGGATCTCGCCCTTGCCCCTGCAGTTCGTGCAGTGCTCGAAGGCGTAGAAACGCTGCCCGACTCGACCGAGCTCGATACGGGTCTCGGGCGCGCGGTAGACGAGGAATGCGTCTTGTCGCGTCGCTTCGTGCAGCAGGCGCTGCCAAGTCGCATCCGTGGAGGCCTGCGCCTTGGCGGCGCTCGTCATCGCGTCGGCTGCGGCCTGGGCGTTGCCGAGGCGGGTGGAGTTCGAGACCTCGACGAAGCCGTTGTGGATCGTGCGGTGCCTGACCCAGTGGACCTGAAGCTCGACCTCGCCCTTCAGATTCATCAGCGCGCGCGCGGGGATGCCCGCGTCGACTTTGTCGTTGTCGATCCCGCACATGTTCATCGCGAATTCGAGCTCGTCCGCGACTGGGCCGAAGACCGTGTCCCAGTCGAAGTTGGCGGCGGTCAAGGCGGGTTTCGTCAGGGTGGGGGTCTGGCTCATCGGATCCAGCGGGCTTGGAGCGCGGGGTCCCGCCGAGCGGCATGCCCCTGCGGGTCGTAGTGTGATCGGTAGCCGCAGGCGTCGCGCACCTGCTGCATGGTGGCGTGGGCGATCGCCTCAGCGCGGCCGGCGTCCTCGTCGAGCACGCTCTCGACGTGGTTGGCAGCAATTAGTAGGGCACCTGCGAAGCCCGAAAGCTGCGGCCGGGTACTTTCCGTCCCCGCTATGGCAAGCGCCATTTGAACGCAGATTTCGCCACCACCCTGTTGCTGAAATGGTAGGGGGCCTCTGCGCGATCGCCCATCAGGCGGCGTTGCCGCTCCCCGGGCGGCAACGCCGATATGAGCCGATGCTGTCGCCGTTCACACGGACGGAGAGAACCTCGCCGCGCAGGGAAGCGACAACGGTTGCAGCCTTGCGCGGCGCGGAGCAGAAGCCGCGCCAGGTGACTACGTCGCCCTCACGTGACACGCTCTTGAAGTCGCAGGAAAACTCGTCGCCGGCCATGCCGAGCGGAGCGATTTTTAAAGCGCCATCGATTGGCTGACACCGGCGCGGATCGGGTGCCCATTCGCCGACTATCGAGCGGCCGGCCGCAAGGGCAGGGGTGCAGGCCAGGAGGAGCAGGGCGGACGCTGGGACAAAGAGTTGAATGACGGCACGCGAGTTCATGTAGTGACCGCACGTTGGGGGCTGCATATGGAGGCTACGCTACGGCGAGGGCGCTACGGAACTCTGCTCAGATTTCCTAAAATGCAGCGGATCGACGTCCCGGACCGCGCGCCACCAAGCGGTAAATTGCGCCAGCGATCAAATTCGCGGTTACAGCAGATATTTTGACGAATTGTAAATAACTCCTTAGATATAATTCTAAATATGTAAAATTTTGTTTAAAGCCGGAGTAATCATGTATAGTCTTATCGCTGCGGCCACCTTGGCGTTTATGCTTGCCACGTATGCATCGGGAGCAAACGCCAATGAGCGAGGTCCTGCCGCCGGCGCAATTGATGCATGGTTCCGCAGCCCAACGCAGTCGCTCTGCGTCTCGCGCTCAGGCCGGGATATCTCCTGCAGTGGGCGCAACAGTCCTCGATACACCGTAGGCTACAGTGCTAACGGTGATGCAGCTATCGCCTTCGTCAGGTTTCGGGCCGATACCACCGGAAACACTGAAAACTTGGAGGTCGCGACTTTTGCTAAGAAGTATGGGCGATGGGCTTTCGCGCGCAAGATTGCAGACGTCTTCGGACATGGTCCGGAAAAATACATTTTGAAAGCGGAAAAGCCGTTTTCACAATGGAGGTTCTCCGCGAGCAAGACGCACGCTGCTGTCCGACTGGCACAAAACGCCACGTTGTCAGCGTCCCGTAGTTCGGCGGCCTCGCTAGAGCGCTGTGCGATCGACTTGCAACGGCCAAGCCGCCAGGCTGGCGAGCGGTCCGGCGTCAGCCGCTGGCACGCCCGCCACCTTCGAAATGGCCACGTCCGACCCAAGCTGTTTGGCGGCGACCAGCGCTCGCAGATCATCGAGGCTCATGCCCCGCGGATCCTGAGGCTATGCGGGCAGCGCGGCAACATCGTGCTGTTGCAACTGCGCAACCCATTGGCCGTGCAGGGCGTCGGCACTAGCATCAGCAGTTTGTTGCATTTCATGGCCCACCATCACATCGCCTGTAAATCGGCCAGCTTGTAATCGAGGAACAGATCGCCTTTGCTAGCCGACAGGCGAAGAGCGTTACAATGGTGGATGAGATTTGCCCCGAGATGGATGGGGCCGTGGTGGCTTTCGATCTCTGGAAGAAGCAATTCATCGGCATGGACGTGCCGGCGAACGGCAAAAAGTTGCATCGCCTCCGTCATCCACTATTGGCATTTCCGTTTAACGGAATACGGCAGCCGCGGCGGTGGCAGACACCATGGCCAAGCTGCTCGGCGACCAGTTGCGCCCCCGTAGCCCACCGAGGCGATCTAGCGCGGTCCTAGCGCAGCAGGAAAAAAGCTCTGTTCGATCAACGGGGTAGGGGGCTTTCAGCTCAGATCATAATCCTTGTGTCGGGGGTTCAAATCCCTCCTCCGCTACCATTCAACACCGAGCCAGACCAGGGTTCGGCCCAATACAATCAGCGACTTAGGCCGAAGCCCCGAGCGAGGACGCCGGGGCTCTTTCATTTGGGCCCCGACCCGCTGGGTCGGTTCTGGGTCGCCACCCCCCTCCCGCTAGGCTTGCTGGCGACCCGGGTCGCCCCGCCGCGGGGTTCCTGTGTATAACCTGGCCCGCCGCTCCCGCCGGTCCCGACCCAGCGCCCGCGCCAGGTCGGCCGGCGTCGAGGCCCTGACGAACCCGGGCCCGTCCCGGCGCGCTGCGGCGGCCGCCTCCATCTCCTCCGCCAGGGACCGCCACAGGGCGTCCCTCTCCTCGCCGGCGGCCGCGGCCGCGATGTCGTCGTACCCGAGCATTGACCCTCTCCCTCTTGAGAACAGATAGGGAACAGATCGACCCGGTCAACGGACGGGGTTGGCGGCGCGGAAGGGGAGGGAAGCGATGGAGGCGCCGCGGACGTTGGGGGCGTTCCCGTACCGGCGGGTCGTCATCGTCTGCCCCTGGTGCCCCCGGCGTCGGGGCTCCTACGACACCGAGCGCCTGATCGCGCGCCTCGGGTCCCGGGCGAGCCTGGAAGACGTCCTGGCCGCCATCGTCCGGTGCCGGTGGCCGGCGCCGTGGCACGTCCGGCGGCCGGGGAAATATTTGCCGTGGTGCCGCGCCCGGTTCGCCGACCTGGGGAGCCGGTGCCCTCCGGACCGCGACGTGCCCGCTCCGTAAAAACGTCATCCACTACCCAGGGGTGGATGACGTTTTTACGGAGCCGCCCCCGCCCAGGGTTTCCTTAACCGTGCCCGACGACCCCGCTTGACGCCGGGAATCGGGAGCTGCGATCCCTGGTCCCACGCACTGATGGAGGCCCACCGTGAAACGCATACGCCGCCCCAAACCGACCGAGACCCATCCCCCGGGGGCGTGACGCCGCGCGCGCAGCCCCCTTCCGACAGGAGGCTGCCCTGATGAAGACTTCTCCCCTCACGCACCACCGCAATCTCACGCCCTCGAAGGGCACCCTCTGGCTCGTGGGCGATACCCACTTCGGCCACGCCGGAAGCATCGGCCATTCGGGCCGCCCCTTCCGCGACGTCGCCGAGATGGACCGCCTCCTGATCGAGGCCTGGAACGCCGTCGTCCGCCCTGCCGACACCGTCGTCCATCTGGGCGACTTCGAGTGGGGCCACACCCCGGAGCGGACGGCGCAGATCTTCGCGGCGCTCCCCGGGAAGAAGCACTTGGTCGTCGGAAACCACGACCGCCCCAGGGTGACGTCGCTCCCCTGGGAGAGCGTTCAGGAACGCCTTACCATCCACGCCGCGGGCCGGAAGGTCGTGGCCGATCATTACCCGCTGAGAGCCTGGCCGGGGTCGTTCCACGGCGCCCTGCACGTCCACGGCCACACGCACGGGACGCTCCCCGGGACGAGCCAGTCCTGTGACGTCGGCGTCGACGTCTGGGGCTACGCGCCGGCCCGCCTGGAGGACGTCATCGGCCGGATGGAGGCGACGCCCGAGGAACCGGAGGAGCGGGCCCGGGCCGAGAAGCGGAAGGGCCAGCAGCCCGCCTGAAACGAGAAGGGCCCCCGGCGGCGAACCGGGGGCCCTTCGGCGTTTCAAGCTATATCTCGCGTGGCCCTCGTGGCCGGAGCTCGTCCTCGATGTCGTCCGCCGCCTCCCGCATCCTCTCGGCGTGGGCCTCCAGTTCGGCGGCGTGGTCCCGGAGAAGCTGCGGCAGCGCCTCCTCGACCCAGGGGAGGATTTCGAGGGAGCCGTTCCGCCACCGGGAGACCGAGCGCGGGTCTATCGTCTCCCTCGCGCCGTCGGGGTGGTAGGCCCCGAGGGCCCGGGCCAGCGCCCGGGACCACTCCTCCGTGTCGCCCGTCAGGGCCTCGCCGGCCTTGGCGAGCAAGCCGGGCGTCATCGTCACTTCCGTTCCCTCCAGACGACGGTGCCGCGCTCGGCGTCGACCCAGTAAAAAAGCTCCCACGGCTCGCCTGGGAAAACCCGGCCCCAGGCCAGGACGGCGCCCGAGACGAGCGTGGCGCCGTGGGCGTCGTCGGGGCGCTCCTCGCGGTACCACGCGGGCCGGCGGCGGCCCGTGGAGAGGTCGAAAAACGCGACGCGGGCGCGGGCGTCCTCGACGGTGACGGCGTCGCGAAGGGCGTGCTGGACCGCCTCGACGGCGGGGATGCGGTAGCGGGCGGGGATCTCGCGGACGATCATGGGTGCGGCTCCTCAGAAAGCGCCGGGGATGGCAATGCCGAGGGCGACGTCCTCGTCGTACATGTCGCCGAGCTCGTCGAGCAGCGCGAGCATGTCGAGGTCGATGTCCTTGAGGGACTGCATCTCGACCGCGGGCCGCTCCTCCGTGGCGGGCTGCATGTAGGTGAGCATCACGCTGAACTTGCCGCCGGCGCCGACGTCCTCGGCGTGGCGCGTCCAGGCGTCGTAGGCGTCGTAGGCGTCGTTCGACGTCGCGGCGCGGATGACGAGTTCCAAGCCGGTTCCCGGGATCGGCTTCCATTCGCCGCCGACGACCTCGATGGGCTCGGCATGGAACAGGATGGCCTTGCCACCGGCGAGGGAGAGCGCGAAGGCGGCGTAGTCCTCCTCGCGCTCGCGGCGGGCCAGGGCCCGCTTCAGGACGTGGATCTTGGTGGTCATCGCGGAGTTCCTGCGGTTGCGGGCGGCGGCGCCTGCCCGATGGGGGATGGACGATCCGGCCCCCGGCGGGTCCCCTCGCGAGGAGACCTGCGGGAGGCCGGGGCTCGCGCCCCGGCGGTTGCGTCAGATGTCGGCCAGCGCGGCCATGTCGAGGCGGTACTCCTCGACGCGCTGCAGGAAGGCGATCCGCTGGGCCTCGTCCTGGATGCGCTCCTGCTCGACGCGCTGGCGCTCCGCCTCGGCCTCGATGTGGGCGTAGGCGCCGCCGGCGGCCGCGGCCTCCTCGCGGGTCACGATGGCGACGGTCCGGCGGCGGGCGAGACGCTCCTCGACGGCGAGCTCGGGGTGCGCTTCGAGGCGGGCGAGGAGCTCCTCGCGGCTCGTCCGGTACTTGCTACCGTAGCGGGCGGCGCGACCGGTGAGCGTCGAGCCGGACCAGCTATGGCCCCCGACGAGCAGGTCGCGCTGGTACGAGCCGCGGGCGCACTCCAGGGCGGCGTTGCGGGCGGCGGGGCTGATCTGGGTGTAGGCGGTCATCGCGGATGTTCCTTGCAGTAGGGCGGCTGTGCCTGCCCATGACCGACATATACGTGCGGCCATGGATGTCGTCAAGCATTAGTCAGCATAAATCTCGCATTCTTCGAGTGTAACGCGAGATCAATACTATGTAACGG
The DNA here is from genome assembly GCF_016804325.1 of Methylobacterium aquaticum. Lineage (NCBI taxonomy): Bacteria > Pseudomonadati > Pseudomonadota > Alphaproteobacteria > Hyphomicrobiales > Methylobacteriaceae > Methylobacterium > Methylobacterium aquaticum. The sequence goes on along the minus strand of NZ_CP043627.1, from coordinate 6,018,269 downwards.
ATTATCAGCGGTGAGTTCCCCGGGATCGAGCCCGGGAGAATGCGGCCTCGAAAGCGGTCGGCGTCCGGGGCGGGGCGCGCCGCGTTTCGCCGGCCGGGTCGCGTCGATGACGCGGAAGGCGACCTCGGGCATGGCGCCGCCGTCGTAGCGGGCGGCTATCCAGGCGGCGCCGAGCTCGTCCGAGATCGTCGGCTGGTCGGTCGCGTCAGCCATGGGCGGCCTCCCCGGAACCGACGCAGGCGGTGCAGGTCACGGCATCGTGCCAGCCGCAGCCCTCGTCGCAGGGGTCCTCCTGGCTGCAGCCGCAGGTCAGGCAGACGCGGCCGACCAGGGACGGGATGCGGACCCGCGACGTTCCGCCCACAACGTCGACCCATTTCCGGTCGATGCCGTCGACGTTCAGCGCAGCGGTTTCCAGGGCTTTGCGCGCTAAACGCTGGGCCTCGGCGCCAGCCCGCTCGGCCGGTCCCGGGAGATACTCGGCGATGGCGCCTGCGACGGCGAGCTCCAGGGCCACCGCCCCGATGCGTGCCTGCTCCTCGGGAGAAAGCGTCGCCCAGACCGTCGCGCCGTCGAAGGGGGCGGGCGAGATGTTGCTGGCGTCAGCCATGGTCGGCCTCCTTGGGCGCCGGGGGTGGCCGCCTCGCCGTCGGCGACGCCGGCGGCGTTCCCGACGATGGCAAGGACGGCCCAGACCAGGACGAATCCCCCGGCCCAGAGGAAGGCGTGCCAGGCCGCCCGGAGGAGCTCCCCGCCGCTGCCGGCGAGGAGGAAGGCGCACGTCACGGCGAAGGCCGCGGTGGTGCAGACGCGGCCGGGGCCTCCGGCGATCAGGGCGAGGACGGCGCGCATCAACGGAGCGTCCCCGCGTAGCCGTAAGTGTCGACGAAGAGGTCGCGGAGCTCGCACTGGAACATGCGCGGCAGGAACGAGCGGATGACCTGCCGGGCGGGGACCTTCGGGCCCTTGGCGTGGAGCGGGTCGTCAGCCTGCTCCATCATGCCCGTGTCCCACTCGATGACCGCCGCGGCGAGGCGCAGCGCGTCCGCCTGGGACGTCTCGTAGGCGAGCGGGACCGTGTACTCGCGAGCCGCCTTCACGTGGAGGAAGCGGACGTAGGCTCCGCCGTCGAACATCGCGATGCCGGTGGCGACGTCGAGGTCGACGGAACTGAGGTTGACGGTGTCGTCGATGTCGAGGGGGACCTGGCGCACGGTGGCGCTCCTGAGAAACCGGGGTGGAGGGGGAGGAATCGGGGGTGCGCCACTGCCGCCTGGCGCGCGACGGAGCCCCTCAGGCCGCGGCGGCGAGGGTCTGCTCGGCGGGCCGCGCCGATCCCGGGCCGTCGTAGCCCGGATGCCGGATCTCGGCCGGGAGCCAGCCCGTCGGCAGGACCGAGGCGACCGCGAACCGGACGAGGTCGGACTTCTTATGGTCCTTGACGCGCCGGGCCTCCGCCTCGCCGAGGACCTCCTCCACGATCTGCAGGATCACGCCCTTCGGCGCGGCCTTGAAGAAGCCCTCGCCGTCGAAGGCGTCATCCAGCGCGGTCTTCATCGCGTCCGGATCGAGGGCACCCATCAGGGCCAACGCTGACGGACGCGTGGCCGGCGCCGAGCGGTTGTAGTGGTGGAGGTTGACCGCATGGCCGGCGACGACCGCCGCGACTTCGAGGAGCTCGTCGACCGGACGGGCAAGCAGTCCGGCCAGGACCGCATCGAAGCTGCCAGTGTTGTGAAGCTGCGCCTGGGCGCCGCCGAGCCCGCCGAGCGTGACGTGGACCGGCCCCGCGCCACGGTGCTCGCACAGGGCGCCAGCCAGGAGGATGGCGAGCCCCGCCTTCGGCGACGACGGCAGCGTGGCCTGAACCGCCCGTGTCGCCTGTTCCGAGAGCCGGTCGATCAGGGCCGACGACAGTCCCTTCTCCTCGGGTTCGGCCGGCGCAGCCGGCTCGGGCTTCGCCGGGACGTCCTCGGGCCGGACGACGTACGGCTCGACGGCGATCTTGCCGTCCGCGCCGAGCGTCACGACGACGCCGGACCGGGCACGGTCCTCCGCGCCGAGGGGGATGCGGGCGGCGGCCTCGATGGCGGCGACCTCGGCGTGCGCGGCCGCGATGGCCTCGTCCGTCGCGTCATCGTCGTCGGCATCAAGATATGCCTGGAGCTCGTCGTACCGGGCCTGCTCCTCAGCCGAGAACGGACGCTGGCCGTCCTTCAGCCGCGGCCAGCTCCAGCGCCACCCCGGAGCCAGGTCCGCCCCCTTGGCGGCCCAGCCCCAGCCTTCCTTGGCGCGGCGCTCGCACTCGGCGTCCAGGCGCTCGTCGACGAGGCGCTGCAGCAGCGCGCGGTCGCTGACGACGTCGCTGCCCCCGAACAGGTCCTCGACGACCGTCCCGCCCGCGGCCTTGTAGGCCTTGGCGCCGACGTAGGAGAGAAGGTGCCCGACGGAACCGTCAAGGCAGAGCTTCTCCCGGATCGACCAAGTGCGGCCGTCCTTGAGGACAGCAGCCAGCACGCGATCCTGGTCGGCGTGGGACGGGGCGAGCGTGAACGTCCGGACATCCTCGGCCCGGACCTTGCCCGCACGCCAAGCGTCGAGCACCGCGGGGCTGACGCCGCCCAGGGCCAGCAGCTTCCGCACCTGCGCGACCGGCTGCCCGAACCGGGCCGCGATGTCCTTCTCCTTCATGCCGGCGCGCCGGAGCTCGGCGTAGGCCTCGACCTGGTCGGCCTCGTGCATCGGCGACTGGTTGATGTTGGCGGCGAGCCCGGCCTCCCGGGCGATCCCGGCGTCGCACTCGGTCGCCGGGACCTTGCTGTGCGGTTCCAGTTTCCCGGCCGCGACGAGGCTTTCGAGGGCGGCGTGACGGCGGTTGCCGTCCACGACGTAGTGGTACCCGTCGCCGCCCGGGACGACGACGAGGGGCTGGATCAGCCCCAGGGTATTGATGGAGGCGGCGAGGGCTTCGAGCCCGGCGTCGCGTCCGGTCTTGCGGACGTTGACGACGCCGGCCGGCGCGTCGGGGTGGTGGCCGGGACGAAGGGAGGAAAGCGCGATCTGCATGGCGGTCACCTGCGATTGAGGGGGTGAAACGGGAGGGTTGCGCCACCGTCGCCTGGCGCGTCGACGGAGGCCCTCAGAACGGGATCTCGTTGGGGTCGCCGGCGGTGAACCGGGCCCTGGCTTCGGGCGCGGGCGTCTCGGCCGGCGGGCGACCGAGGAACCGCGCGAACTCGGCATGCCACCGCTCCTCGCCGAGCCACCGCTGCAAGTCGGCGGCCTCGACGTAGGCGAAGTGGGGGCCGTCGACGGGGCTTCCGCCGCTGTCGTAAGTCCCGCGCTCGTATCCGAGGCGGTAGGCCTCGCGGACGGCGTCGATGTCGCTCACGAATCCCTCCCGAGGGCGGCGGCGGCGAGGGCGACCGCTGCGGCCACGCCGGCCTCGCCGGAGGCCTGGACGGCGATGAACTGGAAGGATGAGGCCGGCGGGGCATCGTCGCGGATGCCGCCCGTCCGCGGGTCGCGGCGCAGGCCGAGGTAGGCGAGGACGAGGGGGTGCGTCGCCTGCCGACCGCCGAGGCTCTTGCTGATGGCCGTCCGCGCCGCCCCGAGGGGCATCGGCATGGTCTCGGCGATGGCCTTCTGGCCCCCGGCCGCCTCAATGGCCTTGGCGAGCCGCTGGCGGACCTGGCGTTCCGTCAGCGTCATGCCGGCCTCCCCGGAGTGAGGCGAGGAAGGCGGGCGCCCCGGACGGGAAGCGTCGGGCGGGACGGCGCGGACGGGGCGGATTCCGGTTCCGTCGCCAGCACGTCCTCGGCGACCTCGGCGGCCTTCGCCTCGGCGCGCTCCCGGGCGGCAGCGTAGGGGTCGTAGGGCGGGGGCTCCGGCGGCGGGCCCGAGCGGTACTCGGCCAGCATGCCCGCGAGGCGCTCGATCTCGGCCTTGGCGGCCCTCTCCAGCGTGAGCTGCGTCGAGGCGACCTGATCGCGCAGGCCTTGGCCCTGGTAGAATTCGAGGCCGACGGCGACGAACCGGCACTCGTCCATCAGACGGGAGAGCCGTTCGCGGGTCTGGCGGGCGTCCAAGGCTGCGAGGCCGTGCGTCCACTTATCCATGGACCGCCTCCACCGGGCGGTATGTGGCGTCGGCCTTTTCGAGCCCCAACGCCGACAGGATCGCCGGCCCGGGCGGACGGCGCCCAGCCAGGGCATCCAGCGTGTAGGCGTGGGACACGCCGTTGAGGCGCGCCCACGCATTCGCGCTCCCCTCCGCCTCGACGCGCTGCCGCAGCAGCGCCCGCACTTCCTCCGCCGTCACCGACGCCTCCTTGGCTATTGACGATGTAAAGCGTGCGCGCTTCAATTTTAGCCGTCAAGGCAAATTCGGTGTTGGAAACGATTTGCACGCACGAGGCCCTTCTGCGTGCAAATCGTTCCCGAGGCCGATGCTGCGACTTTCGAAGGATTACATGATGGATACTTGGTGGCGATCGAAGGACGGAATGATCGATCCTTCAAGGACAGCGACGCCAGTCCTTGCCATCCCGGCCTGGGAGCAGGCCTGCGAGGCCGTCCTAGAGGGAGACCGCCTCGCGCTGGGTGCGCGCTTTTGTCCTGTGGAGAAGGCCGATGGCGACGGCCGGGCTCGCTACGAGCTCGCGCCCGGGACGGTCGTCGCCGTCGCTTCGGCGCGGTCCAGCAGCCCCCAGCGGGCCTACGCCGTGGAGGCGGACGGGACGGTGGCGGAGATCCCCCTCGTCGAGGCGGAGGACCGAATCGATCCCGCGGGCGGGGCCCGGCGCGCGTGGCGACGGCGCTGCATCCGCGCCGGGCTGACGGAGAAGCCGACGCGCTTCACGTTCCAGCGCCACAGCTACGAAGTTGGCGTCGTCTACGACTGGGCTGGGGAGGACTACGTGGCCGTCGTGACGCGAGCCGGTCCCGTGTGCGTATGGGCCCGCGCCGTGACGTACGAGGAGGCCGTCAGCCTCGGGCTAGCGTGACGTACCGAGGATGGCGCGTGTCGTATGCATCGACCCGCGGCATCTTCAAGAGCGTCAGTCCACAGAGGGGATTTCACATGCTGAAGGCGATCTTTGCGGCCGCTGCCCGGGCGCTCGCCGCGATGGGACGCGTTACACTGGTTCCGGTCATCGAGGGCGGGAAGCTCATCTGGCGCGCGGTCCGCACGGCCCTCGTCCCGCCCGATCCCGTCGGGGACGCCGAGGCCGAGCTTGCGCACGAGCTGACAGCGCCTGTAGAGCAGGAGCCGTCCCCGGCGGAGCAGTGGGGCCGCGCCGCGATGCTTTATATGGCGGGCGAGCCCCAGGCCTCGGCCGGGGTCCTCGACGACGCGGCGCGGGCGTATCTCGACGGCCTTTCCGTCGATCAACAAGTCTCCCTGTCGCAGAACGACCCCGCCACCATCGGCCGGCATCTCCTCGGCGAGCGGCTGCTGCCCTCCCTGCCGCGGCCCCCGACGCCTGCGCAGTTCCGCGCCATCGAGGCGGCCCGCGCCGCCGCCGCGGCCGCCGAGGCGCAGCGGGCGCTGGACGGGGACGATTTCAGAACCACGCACTTCCGCGAGGTCCTCGACGACCTCATCGACGAGCCGCTGCCCAAGGCCGCCTGATCGCGCCTCACCGACAAGACGAAGCCCGCCCCGGGCGACCAGGGCGGGCTTTTTCGTGCCCGAAATAAATCTGCGAGAACCGCGTCTTTCTTGCTTAGAGAGCTTGATACTTGCTGCGTGCGCACAAAAAAGCATCACGTGCGCCCGAGATGGCATTCCGTGCGCCCGTCTCAGCCCCGCGCGCGCTTGGCGGCGATGGCCTTCCTGAGGATAGCGTCCCGCAGGCGGTCGTCACCGGCGCGGACCTCGGCGGCGGCGGCGACGGCGGCCGCGACGCGCCGGGCCCGGACGACCGCAGCCTGCCGACGGATGACGGCGGCCTCGGCGTAGGCGGCGTTCAGGTCCAGCCGCTGCGCGATCAGAACCGACCCGAGGCCCAGGGCCCCCGTGGTCAGGACGTTGTCGAAGCTCTCGGCAACCTGGTTGGCGGAGGTGTGGTAAGACGGCATCGGGGCGACCTCCTCGGCTGGGCGTACGTCCAGGAGATCGGGATCCCGGAATCGATGTCCAGCCTCCTCGTGCTGGCGTGGTTACCGAGACCCTGGGCGCTTGTGGATGGCCCGATTTGCCCGCCCTGTTCGTACGCCCCCGACGACAGCGTCAGTAGAGGATGGCGTTCGTATGCTCAGTGTGGCGCCCCGTTACCTCCGCACCGCGTAACGCACGAGCGTCAGACTGTAACGGAAGATCAAACCGACTTTGGCCGCCCCGGATCGACTTCTGGGACGGCTTTAGGCCCTGCCGGTCACTGCACCGCGACGTAGCCCACCAGGTCCGCCAGGGCGGCGTCCTGCGTGGCCGGGGCCGTGAGGGTCAGGACGTCGCCGGCGTTGATCAGGAAGGGGTTGCCGCCGGTCGTCGTGAACGTCGCCACGGCCTTGCCCGCGGCGAAGGCGACGGTGCCGATGTTCGTGCCTTTCAGGGCCAGGGTCAGCGTCGCCGCCCCGGCGGCCGCGGTGCCGGCCTTGGCGGCCGATCCCAGGCGCGAGTTCGCACCCGTCTGGTTCCGGCCGAGGTAGCCCCGCCGGGTAGCCGTCCCAGCAATCGATGCGCGAACTACTGACCCCAAGCGGACCCTCAATCCGCCACCACCGAAGGACCGCATGGGGTGGGTAGCGGCTGCTCAGAAGACAGGTGCCGAGCGGCAAGATCACCCCAGGAGCCATATCTGGTCGTTATTAGAAAAGCTGCCTTCGGCCTATCTCTGAATCAATCAAGCATGCCGTAGATTCATGGTTAAGTATCGAAATAACAAAATTTTATATAATAGCAGTTATTCATATTAATTGCTTAAAGCAAATTAGTGCCGCGACCATAGCTACGGCGAACAAATTACTATTTCTAGTCCGTGTCGTAGAAGCGTAACCTGCCCAGCAGGATGGCAGCTTCGAAGCCCAACATGGATACCCTATTTGACGTTGCGCTAGAAAGCCGTACCACCAGAAGCTTAGTGTGGTAAATTATAAATCACTCGGATCTTAACGTCGCTACGTCGAGGATTATGGGGCAATTTTTGCTGACTTGTGGACGTGGACTGCCGCGATCCGCAGCGACTCCTTGCGGCCCCGCAGGGCACGGACACCGAACTCGGATATGCGGATGTGCCCAGGGAGGTCCCCCAGGCGGTCGAGGAGGTCGCCCGAGACGACGATCTCAGCGCCGAGTTCCTTTGCCAGTCCTTCGAGCCGGCTTGTCGTGTTCAGGGTGTCACCGAAGTACGCGATCTTGCGCCGCTCGAGCCCGATCTCCGCCGTCACTACGGGACCGCAATGGAGCGCGGCTCGGAACCTCGGAACCTCGCCAAAGCGGGCGGTCCATCGCCCGGCATCGGCTTCTACGATACGTAGGACGTCGAACACGCATTCAAGGCAGGCCGCGTCGCGCAGACCGCGCTCCATCGACCAGCTCACCATAGCCATGTCGCCGATGTAGTCGTCGATCGAGCCGCTCGCGCGGCGGACCGGCAGAGCGAGCGCGTTGAAGATTGCCCCAAGCCAGGTCTGGGCGGCGAGGTCGCCGTGCTCCTCGGCAAAGCGCGTCGAGCCTGCCACGTCTAGGAAGAGGAAGATGCGCTCCTCGGTGATCGCTCGGTGGTAGCGCCCGACTAACAGGCTGGCAAAGACGCGCGGACCCATCAGGTCGCGCACGCGCAGGACGAAGGTGACCAGTGCCGAGATCCCGAGAGCGTAGGCAAAGCCAGTCTCCGACATCTTCATCGCAACGTGCGCGTTCGCCATGTAGCCGAAGCCGTGATGGAGGATCGTGCCGGCTACCGCATTGCCGAACACGATCATCGCCACGTAGGTCGCGAGTGTCGCCAGTCCGAAGACCGGCGTCGCGGCGCGACGGCTCCAGTCGCGCCACCGCCGCATCAGCACGCCCCGCTCGTAGAGGAGGACGGGCGCGCCGATGAAGGCGCCGCGCAGGGCGGAGACGAGTGGTTCGATATCGGAGGCAAGACCGTAGATTAGGCCTGCCAGCGCCCCTACGGTAGGCGCCAGGATCCAGAGACCGGAGTGAGAGGATGGCTTCGTATATCGCAGCCCGCCCGATCCGGTTGTCGTACCATCGATCATCGATAACCTACCCCGGTTGCGTTCTCGGAGCCGGATCGGCTTCGGGGCATCCCACCCACTGATGGGTCGCAGGAAATTTCCCGCACGCAACCGTCCCATCGATTGGGGTCCGAGATGATGCTGCGATGCGCTGAGCCACCGCAGCCACGTCGCGCGAAGGTCAACGGGCGTAGCGGGTGAAGACGAAATCGCGCTCCTTCACCCGCGCCTCGTGGCAGGCAAAGCAGGTCTGGTGCTGCGCCTCGTCGACGGGCTTGCCGTCGATGAAGCGGCCGAAGCCCCAGCCGCCCGATTGCGGGTAGCGCGCCGCGTCCTTGACCATGACTTGCACGGTCGTGGCGGGGCCCGGCACCGTCGCCGAATCGAACTCGGCGGAGGGCGTGCGCTTCCAGGCGAGCTTAACCAGGACACTGCCGTCCGGGAACGGCAGCGTGCCGGTCCGGTACGCCTGCACGGCGACGTCGTTGCCGAGCACCGCCCGCAGCTCGTTCAGCGGTGCATCCTCAAGGGCCGGGGCGATCAGGCGCCAATCGCGATATCCGTCAGGAACGGTGATGCCGTAGATCGGCGAGGCTGGCTTCGCCTCGTCTCCGAACGCCTGTACCGCGGCCAGGGCGAGGCCGGCGGCGGCACACAGGAGCAGGGCGCGCCGCCCGCTTGCGTGACGATCAAAAGCCATCGACGTCCACCACCGCTTGCGCGAAGGCCCGCGGCGCCTCCTGGGGAAGGTTATGCCCGATGCCGCCGGTGATCGTGCGGTGCTCGTAGCGCCCGGAGAACTTCCTGGCATAGGCCGCGGGCTCGGGATGGGGCGCGCCGTTCGCGTCGCCCTCAAGCGTGATCGTCGGAATTGCGATAGTTGGGAAGGCGGCGAGCTTGCGCTCGGTCTCGTCGAACCGAGCCTCGCCCTGTGCCAGCCCGAGCCGCCAACGGTAATTGTGGATCGAGACCGCGACGTGGTCGGGATTGTCGAAGGCCAGGGCCGAGCGGGCGAAGGTAGCGTCGTCGAACCGCCACTGCGGCGAGGCGAGCTCCCAGATCAGTCGGGCGAAGTCGCGGGTGTAGCGGGCGTAGCCCTCACGCCCCCGCTCGGTGGCGAAGTAGAACTGGTACCACCACTGCAGCTCGGCCTTCGGCGGCAGCGGCATTGCGTTGGCCTGCTGGCTGCCGATGAGATAGCCGCTTACCGAGACAAGCCCTTTACACCGGGCCGGCCACAGAGCCGCGAGGATGCAGGCGGTGCGCGCGCCCCAATCGCATCCCGCCACGAGCGTCCGCTCGATCTTCAGCGCGTCGAGGAAGGCGACCGCGTCGTGGGCGAGTGCAGCTTGCTGGCCGTTGCGCGGAGTCGCATCCGTGAGAAATCGGGTCGCGCCGTAGCCCCGCAGATACGGAATCAGCACGCGATAGCCCGCACCCGCGAGCACCGGCGCCACCTCGGCGTAGCTGTGGATGTCGTAGGGCCAGCCGTGCAGGAGCAGGACCGGCTTGCCGTCCGCCGGGCCGGCCTCGGCGTAGGCGACCTCAAGGTCGCCGGCTCGGACCCGCTTCAGCGGTCCGAACGACGCGCGAGGCTCCGGTGACGCACTAGGGGTCGTGCCCTGCGCCGCGGCAGGGACGATCCCGGTGACCGTGCCGGCAGCCAACGCGGTGCCGATGTGCCGCAGTAATTGGCGGCGCCCCAATTCCGATGTTGCGCTCATGTATAGTCTCCGATTGTAAGAATGGTCCGCCTCCGCCATTCGGGCGACCAAGCCTCAGGCGACCATCAGCACGACGTCGATTTGTCCGCGGGTCGCCTTCGAATACGGGCAGATCCGGTGCGCCGCCTCGACGACCTGCTCGGTCAGGGCGCGGTCGAGGCCGGGCACGTCGATCGTCAGGCGGGCACTGAGGAAAAAGCCGTCCTCGCCCTGGTTGAGCCCGATCTCGGCATCGATGCTCGGCGGTTGGGGAAGCGTAACGTCGAGCGTCCTCGCCGCACGTACCATCGCGCCCTCGAAGCAGGCGGACCAGCCGGCCGCGAAGAGCTGCTCCGGGTTGGTTCCCTCACCAGCGCTTCCGGGGCGGGACAGCCGTACGTCGAGCCGGCCGTCCAGGCTGCGCGCCGTTCCCTCGCGCCCTCCCACCGTATGGACATGGGCCGTGTACAGGTTGTTCGCGGTCTTGTTCATGGATCGACGCTCCTCCTGGCCAGCCGGACATCGCGAAGGATGTTCGGCGGAATGGGTCGGTCGCAGTAAGCCGTCAGTTTTTGTGCCGAGTGTGTGCTCGAAGGCCGTTTTTGTAAGCGGATGTACGATGCTCTGACGGGTGAGCGTTCAGAGCGTGAAGCCGCCGTCGATGGTGAGGCTTGCCCCCGTGACGAAGCCGGCCTCGGCCCGCGCGAGATAGGACACGAAGCCGGCGACCTCCGACGGGGCGGCGACGCGTCGCAACGGGCTCCGCTCGGAAAGCATCTCGACGGCACCCGCATTGATGTCGGTGTCCGTCGGACCGGGCTGGACGTTGTTGATGGTGATCCGCCGCGGCGCAAGATCGAGCGCGAGCCCCTTCACCATGCCGGCGACGGCGGACTTGGTGAACTGGTAAACGCTCGCCCCAGGCATGCCGGTCCGGAGCGCCACGCAACTGCCGATGGTGACGACCCGGCCGCCATCGGGAATGTGCGGCAGAGCAGCCTGAATCGACAGGAAGACGCCGCGCACGTTGACGTCGATCATCAGGTCGAGGTCATCGAGGGGCACCGCGTCGATGGTCCCGAGCCTCATCACCCCGGCATTGACCACGACGACGTCGAGGGATCCCAAGTTCTCGGTCGCCGCACGTACGGCGTCGCGGATCGCGGCCGGATCGGCGCTGTCTGCGCAAAGTGCATGGGCTTCCCCGCCCCTGGCGCGAACAGCTTCGCTCAGCGCCTCCGCCGCGTCGGCGCGCGAGGCGAAAGTGAAGGCGACCGCGTGGCCATCCTCGGCGAGTCGCGACACGATGGCTGCGCCAATCCCGCGCGATCCGCCGAACACGAGGGCGGTCTTCCGGGCTCCACGATGGTTCAATATCATCATTCACTCCTCTTTCTGGAACGTTCAGTCCATAACGGAACAAAAAAAGGGGGCGCTATCTCAGCGCCCGTAACGCCGTGCGGCCCAGGGCCTCCAGCCTGATCACATCAGCTCCGCCCCGGGCGGCGACCCGGATGCCCGCGAAAGCGGCAATGAGAAAGTCGACCACCTCGTCGGGCTGCAGATCCGTCGAGACGTCGCCGTCGGCCTGTGCCTCGCGAATGCGCGCGCCGATGGCCGCGCGGAGGATCCGGTCGGCTGCCGCGTTGATCTTTCCGACTTCCGGCTTGGAATTTCCGAACTCGCAGATGGCGCCGACACCCAGGCAGGGCTTGCGTGCCTCGTCGACGACCCGCTCCATCATCGCGCGCAGCCCGTCGACGGCCCTTGTCGGGGTCCTCAGCGCAGCCACATGCGCGTGCCCCTCCAGGATGTTGTACCGCTGGAGCGCCGCCTGGTAGAGGCGCCACTTGTCGCCGAACGTGTTGTAGAGGCTCTGGCGCCCGATTCCCATTGCCTCGACGAGCATGTCCGCTGATGTGCCGTCGAAGCCGTGTTCCCGGAACACGTCGATCGCCGCGTCGAGCGCCGTGTCTGGATCGAATGCCTTCGCCCTTGCCATGCTGGACCCATATTGCATTTTTGAATGAACAGTCAATATCAATCGCGCATATCTCTCGTCGGTCCGACCAGGGACCGACAGCCGGAGCCGCGACGCCGATGAGACAGATCCTGACTGCAATGCCCTCCCGCCTTGCTGCCAGGACCGTCTCACCGCATGCCCGCTCAGCTCTCCCTCCTGAACGTCACTTGGTCGGCGCCTGACGGGCGCATCGTCCTCTCGGATCTCTCCGCCAGCTTCGCGCAGGAGCGGACGGGCGTCGTCGGCCGCAACGGGGCCGGCAAGAGCACGCTGCTCGGCCTCCTGGCGGAGCGGCTGCAGCCTACCTCCGGCCGGATCGTCCGCGGCGGGACCGTCGCGCTTCTCCGCCAATTCGCGTGCCTCAATCCGGACGAGACCGTCGCCGATCTGTTCGGGGCGACTGCGGGCTTGGCGCTGCTGCGCCGCGCCGAGGCGGGGGCAGCCGCAGCCGACGAGCTCGCCGCGGCCGACTGGACACTCGAGGAGCGGGTGACCGAGGCGCTAGCCCGGATGGGTGTGCCGGTAAGCCCTGGGACGACGCTGTCCCGCCTGTCCGGTGGGCAGCGCGCCCGGGCGGCGCTCGCAGCGGCGATCTGCGCGCGACCGGACTTCCTGCTTCTCGACGAACCGACCAACGACCTCGATCGCGACGGGCGGCGGGCAGTCCACGCAGTGCTGCGGGGCTGGCGCGGCGGCGCGGTTGTGGTCAGCCACGACCGATGCCTGCTGGACGCGATGGATGCCATCGTGGACTTCGAACCAACGGGGGCCCAGCGCTATGCGGGCGGCTTCGAGGCCTATCGCCAGGCGAAGGCAGCGCACCTAGCCGCGGCCGAGAACGACCTTGCGCTGGCCGAGAAGCGGGCGGCAGACTCCGCTCGTCGCGCACAGGAGACTATCGAGCGCCAGCAGCGCCGCGACGCGGCCGGAAGCCGCCGCGCCGCGCGGGGCGACCTTCCCCGCCTCCTCGCCGGGGCACGCCGGGACAACGCCGAACGGACGGCCGGCGGGAGCGCGCGCCTGGCCGAGCGGCAGCGAGCCTTCGCAGAGTCCGACCTGGCGCGGACGCGCAACCGGATCGCGTCGGTGAAGCCGGCCGTCCTCGCAGTCCCGCCGAGCGGCCTTCACGCCGACCGTCAGGTCCTCGCGATCGAGGACGTGACGGCCGGCTACCGGCCGGGGCAGCCTGTCCTGACCGGCCTGTCTTTGGCGATCACGGGACCTGAGCGCGTCGCTTTGGGCGGATGCAACGGATCGGGCAAGTCGACCCTGCTCGCCATTGTCGCGGGCCGCCTCAGCCCGTGGTCGGGACGGGTATCAGTCGGCGTGCGCGCCGCCCTGCTCGACCAGCGCCTCGGCCTGCTCGACCGCGACCGGACTGTGGCGGAGAACTTCGCGCGCCTCAATCCGGGAGAGGACGCGAACGGGTGCCGGGCGGCCTTGGCGCGGTTCCAGTTCCGCGCCGCTGCCGCCGACCGGACCGTCTCGGCTCTGAGCGGCGGCCAGCAGGTCCGGGCGGCGCTAGCCTGCGTGCTTGGCGATGCGGCGCCACCCCAGCTCCTGATCCTCGACGAGCCGACCAACCACCTCGACCTGGAAGCGGTCGAGGCGCTGGAGGCGGGGCTTGCCGGCTACGACGGCGCGCTCCTGGTCGTCAGCCACGACGAGGCGTTCCTCGGGGCCTTGCGGATCACGCGGCGCGTCGGCCTCGACGATCCCGCCGAATGACCTGCGCGAGGCGCGTTCAGGCGAGCGTCACGATGGCTTCGAGACCGCCGCCCGCGCGGTTGCTTAAGGTGAGCTTGCCGCCGAGCGCGGCGGCGAGTTGGTCGGCGATGGCGAGGCCTAGCCCGGTGCCGCCGGTGTCGCGGTTGCGCGACTCCTCCAGTCTCACGAAGGGCAGCAGCACCGCCTCAAGCTTGTCCGCCGGGATGCCGGGCCCACGGTCCAGCACCGCGATGGCGAGCCGGCCCTCCCTCGCCCGCACGTCGATCTCGGCTCGGCCGGCGTAGCGCAGGGCATTGTCGATCAGGTTCGTGAGGATGCGACGCAGGGCCTGGGGGCGCGTCGCCACCGTGGCGTCGACCAGGGCGGTGAGGGTCACGTCCCGACCGGCGTCCTGGTAATCGAAGACGAGGCTCTCGATGAAGGCGCGCAGGTCGAGGCGGGCCGTCGGCTCGACGTCGCCGTGCACGCTGCGGGCATAGGCGATGCCCTCGCGCACCAGTGCCTCGACCTCGTCGAGATCAGCCAGCAGCCGATCCTGGTCGGGCCCCTCGGCGCCCGTCTCGACCCGCAGCCGCATCCGGGTGATCGGGGTCTGGAGGTCGTGGGAGATCGCCGCCAGGATGCGCACGCGCTCGTCGAGGTGGCGAGCGATGCGAGCCTGCAGCGCGTTGAAGGCTCGTCCTGCGCGCGCGACCTCGTCCGGCCCGGCCTCCGTGAAGCGGGTCGCGGGCCGGCCGGGCTCCAGCCGGTCGGCAGCCTCGGCGAACCGGGCTAGCGGGCGCACCGCCAGCCGGACGGCGAGCCCGACGCAGGCCGCCAGCGCGAGGAGCTGCACGCCCAGGGCCACCGGCAGCCACGACGCGGCCGGCCGCATCGCCGGCCGCACGTCGATGGTGAGTTCCGCGCCGTCGGCGAGCACGGTGTGCCCCTGCAGTCGCTCGGTCGGCGCCGGCACCGTGTCGAACCGAACGGGGAAGCGTGGCGCCAGGGCAATGCGGATCTCGTCCGCGATCATCCGCGCCCGGGACGGGAGGCCAAGCGTTCCGGCCGCGCCGGGACCGAGCTCGTAGCGATAGGTCGGCCGGTCGAGCAGCGGCAACCACCCGGCCCTCTCCTCGGCCGGAAGACGATCCAGCAGGGCGACCGCAACGGCGACGTCGCGCTGGAGCGTCGTCAGCATGACCGCCCGCGCCGACTGGTCCCGTTCCAGGAGCATGATCGCGAAGGCCAGCCCCTGCCCGCACAGGAGCCCGGCGAGCAGGATCAGGAAGAGGCGGCTGCCCAAGCTGCCCGGCAGGCGCGGCCTCATCCGTCGCGCGCCTGCGCGGCGGCAACCGACCATTCGTCGCGAGCCTGCGCGATGACGACCGGCATCGCCAGCACATAGCCCTCGCTGCGCACTGTCTTGATGTAGGCCGGCTCGCGGGCGTCGTCCTGCAGGCGCTGGCGCAGGCGGCTGACCAGGAGGTCGATCGAGCGGTCGAACAGCTCGGCCTCGCGGCCCTGCGTGAGGTTGAGGAGCTGGTCGCGCGAGAGAACCCGCTGGGGGTGGTCGAGCAGGACGCGCAGCAGTCGGTACTCGGCGCCGCTCAGGGGCACGACTGTGCCGGCTTCGTCGAGCAGGTGGCGGGCGGTCGTGTCGAGCCGCCAGGCGCCGAAGGCGACGAGGCGGCCGGCCTCGGTCACCTGGAGGTTCGGAGGCAGCATCCGGGTCCGCCGCAGGACCGCCTTGATCCGGGCGAGCAGCTCGCGGGCCGAGAACGGCTTCACCAGGTAGTCGTCCGCGCCCATCTCCAGGCCGACGATCCGGTCGGTCTCGTCGCTGCGCGCCGTCAGCATCAGCACCGGCGTCGTCCTGTGCCGGCCCGCCCGCAGCTCCCGGCACAGGACGAGGCCGTCGTCCCCCGGCATCATGATGTCGAGCACCACGAGGTCGACCCGGTCCGCCTCGAGGAAGGACCGCATCTGACGGCCGTCGGCGGCCAGACTCACCCGCAGGCCGTTCTTCCTGAGGTAGCCCGAGACCATCTCGCGGATCTCGCGATCGTCGTCGACGACCAGCACGTGATCGATGTGCTCCACGGTTCCCGTCCCCTTTTCGTGCCAGGGATAGCGGGGCCGGGCCCATCCGGCGAGCCGGTTCCGGTAACGCAATGTAGCCGGCCCGGCCGATATCCTTGGGCGGGATCGCGCGGCCGCTACAGAGCAATACAAGGAACGGGGGCGCCGCACACAGGCGGGACATGCGGGGCTGATGAGGAAGGGCGCTCGGACCAAGCAGGAGCCCGCCCGTGATTCTCGCCATCGCCGCCTACCTCGCGGGCGTGCTGACCCTTTTCAGCCCGTGCCTCGTGCCGGTGCTGCCCTTCGTGCTCGCGCGGGTCGACCAGCCCTTCCTGACAGGCACGCTGCCGTTCCTAGTCGGCCTCGGCGCGGCCTTCGTCGCGGCTGCCGGACTAGCCACCCTCGGGGGTGGTGTCGTGGTGTTGCTTGGCACGGCCGGCCGCGTCCTAGCGTTGGGTGCGCTCGCCGTCTTCGCGCTCACGCTCCTGTCGCCCCGCGCCTCGGCGTGGCTGCACCGACCCCTGGTGCGCCTCGGCGGGATCCTGTCGCGGCGCGCGGCCAAGCCGGGTGCCCGCCTGCCGAACGGGGCCTTAGGCTCGCTCGGGCTCGGCGCCGCCACAGGCCTGCTGTGGACGCCCTGCGCCGGACCGATCCTCGGCCTCGTCCTCACCGGGGCCGTCCTGAACGGGCCGGGCTGGCACACGACGGCGCTGCTGGTCGCCTATGCCTTGGGGGCCGCGACAGCCCTCGCCGCGGCCGTCCGCCTGGGCGGCGCGGTGGTCACCTTGATCCGCCCGCATCTGGGGCTAGGCGAGCGCCTGCGCCAGATCGCCGGGGCCGCGATGATCGTGGTGCTTGCCGCGGTCGCCCTCGGGGCCGACGCGGACCTGCTAGCGCGCTATCCTGCGGCAGCGACGACCGCCGTGGAGAACGCGATCCTGACGGAGCTGCGCATCGATCCCGCTCGGGCCGCTCCGACCCGCGCCCTGACTGCCAGCGATCTCCCGGTCGAGGGTCAGCTGCCGAGCCTCGCGGGCGCTACGCACTGGCTCAACGGCGAGCCGCAGACGGTCGAGGACCTGCGGGGTCGGGTCGTGCTGGTCCATGTCTGGACCTATTCCTGCATCAACTGCATCCGCACGCTTCCCACTCTGCGGGCATGGGCCGAGCGCTACCGGGCGCAGGGGTTGGCCGTGATTGGCATCCACGCACCCGAATTCGCCTTCGAGCACGACGTCGGGAATGTCGCGGCGGCGATCCGGCACTTCGCCCTGCCGTATCCGGTAGCAATCGACAACGAGTTCCGGCTCTGGCGCGCCCTGCGCAACTCGTACTGGCCGGCTTTGTACATCGTCGATGCGCAGGGACGCATCCGTCATCACCAGTTCGGCGAGGAAGGTACCGCGCAGTCGGAAGCTGCCGTCCAGGCCCTCCTGGCCGAATCTGCCGGCGGTCGTGCCTCCGGCGGCGGACCGACGCCAACGCGAGCGGCCGGTATCGAGGCCGCTCCCGACCTCGCTCATCTCGCGTCCACCGAGACCTATCTCGGCTCGGACAAGGCCACGCATTTCGCGTCGCCGGAAGGCGTGTCGCCCTGGCCACGCCTCTACACCCCCGGTAGACCGCGGTTGAACGAGTGGTCGCTGTCCGGACACTGGACCATCGACCCCGAATACGCCAGGCTCGATGCACCGGGCGGGAGCACGACGTACCGCTTCCGGGCGCGCGACCTCCACCTCGTCGTCGGGCCCGGACCTGACGGGCTCCCGGTGCCTTTCGACGTGTCTCTCGACGCCGAACCACCCGGCGCGGATCACGGCGCCGACATCGGATCAGACGGCGGCGGCGTCATCTCGGCGACGCGTTTGTACCAGCTCGTTCGCCAATCCGGCGACGTCCGCGAGCGCACCTTCGTGATTCGCTTTCATCGTCCTGGCGCTCGCGTCTATGCATTTACTTTTGGTTGAGCGTATTGAATAATATGATTTACGTATTTCAAATGGTATTATTTCTTATTTGATTGCATATATATTTTATTTAATACATCAATATCCTATAAAAATGACTCATTTCAGTCTAATATACTTATTGGCGGTATTTGAGTGTAATTTATATTTATTTCGCAAGTAATAATAAATATTTAGTAATAGCAATTTTATAGATACTTGTCATCTGGGATACCTAACCGGAATGGTAGACTCGGTTGGCCATATACGGTGAAATTATGGCCGCCGCTTTTAGATTATCCTCTTACCGAGTTAATTGCTGGGCCGGCCTGCTCCAAAGTCCGCATGGGTTTGAGAGCAGCGGCTCAGCACCGACCAACCCGACGTCGCCTGATGGCGCATACTGAACAGGCGGCATGCCGGCTGAGGTCACTGTCAAGATTTCAGTTGGCAACCGTCTGCATGTCCGTTGGAGGCATAGTTCTGGTCCACTGACGCGTGGTCACGTACCTGCACATGGTTGCGGGCGTACCCGCGGAGCGGAAGGGGAGGGGACCTGGGCAGTCGGTCAAAGGCGGCAAGAGTGCACCCGCCTTCATCGATGCACTATCGGGTCTGAGGTGCTGGACCAGCTTCCGCGACTCTCTTCTCGGCATTTGCAGAACCAAACCGCCATCAGCATTAGGCTCAGCGGCATCGGCAGATGTCTCCTGACTTGCTCCTCAATCCAGGAGCTCGTCATGCAGGAAACCTCAACCATTCCGTCTACCACGCGTGTTCCTTGGAACCGTGGCCGTATTGTCGGACCGAAACCACCCCTGAAGCCCAAGCACATCTGGGCCTTGCGAACACGCCTACAGCTCGCCAACCGTACGCGAGACCTCGCCCTCTTCAACCTTGCCGTCGATAGCAAGCTGCGTGGGTGCGATCTTGTCCGCCTACGCGTAAGCGACGTTCACCTCGGCGATGCAGTCCGCCTCCGCGCGACTGTGTGCCAGCAGAAGACCGGAAGGCCGGTGCCATTCGAGATCACCGAGCCAACCCGCGAGGCTCTTGCGGATTGGCTGGCTTCGCGCAGCCTACGAGCGGGCGACTGGCTGTTCCCGAGCCGCTCTCGGCGTGGTCAGCACCTCACTACGCGACACTACGGTCGGCTTGTTGACCACTGGGTCGCTTTGATCGGCCTGGACCCCGCAGCCTACGGCACGCACAGCCTACGGCGAACGAAGGTCGCACTGGTCTACAAACGTACTGGCAACATCCGTGCCTGCCAACTGCTGCTTGGCCATACCAAGCTGGAGAGCACGGTGCGCTACCTCGGCATCGAAGTCGATGACGCGCTGATCCTGTCTGAGCAGACCGAGATATGAGTTGGACGCCGCGGTCGACTTGACCGCGGCGTTTCAGGAAGGAGGTTTGCTTTCAGGCTTCAAAATTGGCGCACAGCCGACGAGGCGGCATGCGAACTGCTGATCCCACGCGAACGTGCGATCCGCCACCACCCAGCAACTGCATGGGGTGGGAAGCGGACCCTCAATCGACGGCGCCGGATCCGCCTGCTTGGGGAGACGCGCTTACCGGATGAGGCCGAAGGTTTCCCTTATGTCGTCGACGAACGCGGCCGGGTTTTCCATCGCGGCGAAGTGGCCACCCTTGGTCGGCTCGTTGAAAAAGCGCAGGTCCGCAAATCGCCGCTCGGCCCAACGTCGTGACAGGCGCACTGCTTCGCCGGGAAACATGCTGATGCCGGCCGGTATCGGGATCGGCGCGTTAGACATCCCTTCCGCTCGGTCCTGGGCGTTCTCCCAATAGAACCTGGCAGCACTCGCACCGGCATTGGGAAGCCAATAGAGCATGATGTCATCGATCATGTGGTCGAGCGGGATCACTCGCTCCGGCTCACCATCGCTGTCGGTCACGTCGCGAAATAGCGCATAGATCCAGGCAGCGAGGCCTACCGGCGAGTCCGCCAGCGCGAAAGCGACCGACTGCGGCCGCGTATTCTGCAGCTGCATGTATCCGGAATGCTCGCTCCAGTAGCGCCCTGCATCGGCGAGCATCGCCCGCTCTTCCGCCGTCGCCTCCGCGATTTCCTCGTCGGCGGGACGGAACATGACCATGTTCAGGTGGATGCCTGCGAGTCCCGGGGCGCGCATGTGCGCGAGAGCCGTCACGACGGCCGCCCCCCAATCGCCGCCCTGCGCCATCCAGCCTTCCCCGTAGCCGAGCCGTTGCATCAGTTCGCCCCAGGCCCGTGCGACGCGCACGACGCCCCAGCCCGGAGCGTTCGGCTGGTCGGAGAAGCCGAAGCCCGGCATCGACGGGATCACGAGGTGGAAAGCGTGTCGCGGGTCACCGCCGTGGGCTGCGGGATCCGACAGGGGCCCAATGACGTCTCGGAATTCTAGGACCGACCCCGGCCAGCCGTGCGCCAGGAGCAGCGGCACCGCGTCGGGTTCTGGCGAGCGCACGTGAAGGAAGTGGA
Organism: Methylobacterium aquaticum; assembly: GCF_016804325.1. Lineage (NCBI taxonomy): Bacteria > Pseudomonadati > Pseudomonadota > Alphaproteobacteria > Hyphomicrobiales > Methylobacteriaceae > Methylobacterium > Methylobacterium aquaticum. Next base: position 5,998,131 of record NZ_CP043627.1, on the reverse strand, counting down.
TGCCAAGTCCGTCGACGGTGGTGCGGCTGCTGCCCCAGCCGTTAAGCAGCGCCTCAGCGGCGCGCCAGTCGTAGCCGCTGCGCCAACGGTCGACGAGCGTACGCACAGCGCCGAGTGGCGGACCCTGGCTCCCATCCGTGACGGTACCCGTATCGGGCCAGCGGACTCGGGCGAGACGTTGGGCAAGGTCCGCGAGGGTCTCATCCTCAATTCGGATCGGGAACGGCGTGATGGCATCGGTCATGGCACAATCCTCGTCAACCCGCAGAGCCGGGGGTGAGGACGGCGCCCCCGCGTCCTCGTTCATGACCTATCCCCTGCGGATGATCGGGGTGTTATGGCTGGCCCTCACCCCCGTCGTCAGATGGGCGCACCGCGACAGGCTGTTGCCGAACTGGAACGACGATGCAGCTGGATGACCTGCGCGCTTTCGCCCGTATCGCCGACCTGCTAAGCGTGTCGGCTGCGGCGCGCGCGTTGTCCGTGCCGAAATCCAGCATCAGCCGCTCGCTCGCCCGGCTGGAGCGCGATGTCGGAGCCGCGCTGGTCGATCGCTCGACCCGGCACCTGCGCCTCACCGATGCGGGTGTGGCGCTGTACCCGCACGCGTTGCGCATCGCCGTCGACGTGGACGAGGCTGCGGCCGCCCTCGACGGCCTCGCAGGCGTGGCCCGGGGCACCTTGCGGGTCAGCCTGCCGTTCACCGTCGCAGTGGCGCTGGTGTCACCCATGCTGCCCGCGTTTCTCGCCGCCAACCCGAAGGTGCGGGTCGTGCTCGACGTCGAGAACCACTTCATCGATATGCCCGTGGAGCCCGTCGACCTCGTGATCCGGGTCGGAGCACTGACCGATAGCGACCTGATCGCGCGTCGCCTCATGAGCTCGGAAACTTGGACCTGCGCCAGCCCCGCCTACCTGACCGCCAGGGGCACGCCCGCCAGTGTCGCTGACCTCGGAGATCATACGCTGATCGCCTATTCCGACCGCGCAACCACCTGGGGGCCCGGTCCGTTCGGAGACGCCGTGGGGCGCGCGGAATTCCTGCCCGGGGTGGTCGTCTCGGACTCCGCGGCGCTGTTGCCGGTGGTCGTGGGCGGCGGTGGCATCGCCCGCCTGCCCGACTTTATCGCCGCCGCCCCGGTCGCGGATGGCAGGCTCGTTCGCCTCTGGCCTGGGCACGGAGGCGATCTGATCGACATTCACGCGATCTACCCCAGTCGTCACAGCCTCTCGGCGAAAGTGCGGGTTTTTATCGATGCCTTGCTGGCCTGGCTTCATGAACCCGACCGGCGCTGAACCCGCGACGCATGATCTGATCTTCCGTCCAGTGAACAGGCGTGGTCGTAGACGGTCGGGATTTCTCTAGGTTGGCATCGCCCATGAACGGCAGTGCTGAAGCGAGTAGCGCTCGATGCTGCGGGACCGCTCAGAGTCAGGAGCGGCGGTTCCGCGCCAGAAGGCCTCAGGTCGGTTCATGCCGCCAGGCGGCAGACGAACTCCTGACCCGAAGCGGCTTCTCGGCTTCCTTGGCGCCCACGTCCGGAAGGCCGCACGATCCGGACCTTCGCGGCGGCGACGTTGACGATCGGCCTTGCCTCGCTTCACATCTGCGCCCCCAGTTCAGTCGACAGGCGCTCGGCGGCGGCCCGGAGCCCCGGCGCCAGGAGACCGGCCCGCTCGGTGCTGAGGCGCGAGGACGGGCCGGACAGCGCGAGGGCTCCGATCAACCGGCGCCCGGCACCGAAGATCGGCATCGCCAGGGAGGCGACGTGGGGATCGGTGATCCCCGAGGTGTAGAGCGGCAGCTCGGGCGCCGCCGCCGGGTCCACCCGATCGCCGAAGGTCGCCAGCACCTGGGCGATGGCCGATTGGTCCATCGGCCGCATGTCGCCCGGCCGGACGTTCATGCGCAGAGGATAGGGCGAGTCGGCCCGGAACAAGCATAGTCTCTGATTGCCGCGGCGAATGTAGAACGAGGCCGTCTCCATCGACTCGGCGGCCAGGCGCTCCAGCACCGGGACCACCCGCTCCTCCAGCGCGAAGGATTGCTGGTAGACCGAGCCGATCCGCGCCGCCTCGACGCCGAGGCGGTAGCGCCCGTCGTCCAGCCGCTCGATGAGGCCGAACTTCTCGAGCGAGATGCACAGCCGCATGATGGTGCTCTTCACCAAGTCCGTGCGCCGGGCGAGCTCCGTCAGTTCGAGCGCGTCGTCGCCGCGCTGAAACGCGGTCAGGACGGTCAGCACCCGCTCGGCCGAGGCGACGCCTTCGAGCTTGGGTCTCGGTCGGGCCTCTTTCGGCATTCGTCTCACGCTCACGGGTTTCGGGCTTCGCGGTCGCTCCCCTTAGCGGCGCCGCGCGCCGCCGCCAAACCACCCGACCGGGCGCTCCCCCCCTGCGACGTTCGCGCAGGATTCGACGCGCTTGACCCGTCCAGGCGACACCGCTACTCAAAATGAAACGCCGTTGCAAAAACGGCAGGGAGCAAACGTCATGACACGGGCAGGACCGGCGCAGCCGGCATTCTCACCACCGGGTGCGGTCGACGAGGCAGCGCTGCATCGCAAGATGATGTGGCGGATCCTGCCGTTCCTGTTCGTCTGTTACGTGATCAGCTACCTCGATCGCGTGAATGTCGGCTTTGCCGCTCTGACGATGAACAAGGATATCGGCCTCACGGCTACCGCTTTCGGCGTTGGGGCCGGCCTGTTCTTCTTCGGCTACTTCATCGCCGAGATCCCCAGCAACCTGATCATGATGCGTGTCGGGGCGCGAATCTGGATCGCCCGGATCATGATCACCTGGGGCCTGGTCTCGGCGGCGACGGCCTTCGTCACCGGCCCGGTGCAGTTCGGCATCGCGCGCTTCCTGCTGGGCCTGGGCGAGGCCGGGTTCGTGCCCGGTGTCTTCCTGTACTTGAGCCTATGGTTCCCCTCCGCGGTGCGGGCCCGCGCCACCGCCCTGTTCCTGCTCGGCATCCCGGTCGCCAACATCGTCGGCTCGCCGATTTCCGGCGCGCTGATCCAGCTCGAAGGGTTCGGCCTCAAGGGCTGGCAGTGGCTCCTGATCCTCGAAGCGGTGCCGGCGGTGGCTCTGGGCATCGCCTGCCTGTTCGTCCTGACCGACCGGCCCGAGAAGGCGGCCTGGCTGTCGCCGGCGGAGCGCAACGCCCTCGTCGCCAAGCTTGCGGCCGAGAAGGCGGCGATCGAGCAGAAGCACAAGATGACGCTGGCCCAGGCTCTCCGGAACTGGCGCGTCCTGATGCTGGCCTGCATCAACTTCTGCGCCATCGTCGGATCTCTCGGCATCGGCCTGTGGCTGCCGCAGATCATCAAGCAGCTCGGTCTCGCCACCTCCCTCGTCGGGGTGGTGACGGCGATCCCCTATGTCTGCGGCGCGGTCGCCATGGTGGTGTGGGGCCGGATGTCGGATCGCGGCAGCGACCGGACGATCTACCCGGCGATCTCGCTCTTCGTGGGCGCGGCGGCCCTGGTGGCGAGCGCCGTCACGCCGACGCCGGTCCTCACCATAGCGGCGCTCTGCGTGGCGGTGATGGGCATCAACTCCTTCGTCGCCACCTTCTGGGCGGTGCCGTCGAGCTTCCTCACCGGGCGGGCGGCCGCCGGCGGGATCGCCATGATCGTCTCTATCGGCAATCTCGGCGGCTTTGCCGGGCCGTACATGATCGGCCTGGTGCGCGACCTCTCCGGCGGGTTCACCGCGCCCCTCGTCGCGGTCGGCGCCTGCCTGCTGGTCGGTGCAGTCCTGATGCTCGCCTTCGGCCGCAAGGTCCGGCAGGCCGACGGGCCCGTCGCGGTCGCGGCCTGATCCGGGGGGCTGCCATCATGATCCCGCGCCTCGCTTCCCTTCCCGAGACGGCGCCGCTCCACGCGGCCTTCTGCGCCGAATTGCGGGCGCGAAGCTTTGCCGGCGATCTCTCCCTGTCGGGCGCCGACCGCACCGTGCTGGCGACCGACAACTCGATCTACCAGCTCACCCCGCAGGCGGTGGCTTTCCCGCGCTACCGCGACGACCTCGTGCGGATCGCCAAACTGCTCTCCGAGGACCGGTTCGCCGGGATGCGGATCGCGCCCCGGGGTGGGGGCACCGGCACCAACGGCCAGTCCCTCACCGACGGGCTCGTGGTCGACCTCTCGCGGCACATGAACCGGATCCTGGCGATCGATCCGCAAGGCCGCACGGTCCGGGTCGAGGCCGGCGTGGTCAAGGACCAGCTCAACGCGGCGCTCAGACCCCACGGGCTGTTCTTCGCCCCCGAGCTCTCGACCTCGAACCGCGCCACGATCGGGGGTATGATCTCGACCGATGCCTGCGGCCAGGGCTCATGCCTCTACGGCAAGACCCGCGACCACGTGCGGGCGCTCACCACGATCCTCTCCGACGGCACGGTCTGGCACTCCGAACCCCTCGACGCGGCCGGGCTCGCGGTGGTGCAGGCGCGGGGCGACCGGGCCGGGGCCATCCACCGGGAGATCGACCGGATCCAGCGCGAGAACGCCGCGCTCATTGCCGAGCAGTTCCCGCCGCTCAACCGCTGCCTCACCGGCTACGACCTCGCCCACATCCGGCGCGAAGACGGGTTTTTCGACCTCAACGCGGTCCTGTGCGGCTCGGAGGGCACCCTCGGGTTCCTGGCGGAAGCCACGCTCAACGTCCTGCCGCTGCCGAGCCACGCGGCCCTAGTCGTCATGCGCTACGGCAGTTTCGACGCGGCGCTCCGCGATGCGCGGGCGCTCAGCGATCTCGCGCCGGCCTCGATCGAGACCGTCGATTCGACGGTGCTGGCGCTCGCCCAGGGCGATCCGGTCTGGGACGGCGTCGCCGCCTTCTTCCCCACCGATGCGGGCGAGCGGGCCCGCGGCGTCAACCTCGTCGAGTTCGTCGGCGACGGCGAGGCCGTGGTCGCAGCGCAGCTTGCCCGCCTGACCGCCCTGCTCGACGCGGCCGGACCCGTCGCGGGGCGGCGCGGCTACACGATCGCGCGGGCTGAGGCCGAGATCGGCCGGATCTGGACCATGCGCAAGAAGGCGGTTGGCCTTCTCGGCAACCGGACCGGCGAGGCGCGCCCGATCGCCTTCGTGGAGGACACCGCGGTCCCGCCCGAGAACCTTGCCGACTTCATCGCCGCGTTCCGGGCTGTCCTCGACCGCCACGGCCTCGATTACGGCATGTTCGGCCACGTCGATGCCGGCGTGCTCCATGTCCGCCCGGCGATCGACATGAAGGCGCCGGGCGCGGAGAGCCTGGTGCGCGCGGTGACTGAGGAGGTCGTCGCGCTGACGCAAGCCTATGGCGGCCTGCTCTGGGGCGAACACGGCAAGGGCGTGCGCTCCGAGTTCTCGCCGCTTGTGTTCGGCCCGCTCTACCCGGCGCTCCAGGCGGTGAAGGCCGCCTTCGACCCGGGGAACCAGTTTAACCCCGGCAAGATCGCGGCACCGGAGGGCGGCAACCTTCTTACCATCGACGGCGTGCCGACCAAAGGCAGCCACGACCGGGCGATTCCCGCCGAGGTGCGGGCGGGTTACGACGAAGCCTTGCACTGCAACGGCAACGGCGCCTGCTTCACCTACGATTCCGACGAGGCGATGTGCCCGTCCTGGAAGGGTACGCGCGAGCGCCGGCACTCGCCCAAGGGCCGCGCCCAGCTGATGCGCGAGTGGCTGCGCCGGCTGGCGGTGCAGGGAGTCGACCCGCTAGCGGAAGCCCGTGCTGCGCGGACCCGCCCCGGCTGGCGCACCTTCCCGGCCCGCCTCGCCGCGAGCCTGCGCCGACGCGACGACGACTTCTCGCACGAGGTCCACGAGGCGATGGCCGGATGCCTCGCCTGCAAGTCCTGCACCGGGCAATGCCCGATCAAGGTCGACGTCCCGACCTTCCGGGCGAAGTTCCTCGAACTCTATCACGGCCGCTACCTCCGGCCGCTGCGCCACCATGCGGTCGCGGCCCTGGAGCCGCTGACGCCCTGGCTCGCGAAGGCCCCGCATCTCGTCAACGCGGCGATGCGGCTCGGGGCGGGGAGGGCGGTCGGCCTCGTCCACGCGCCGATGCTGTCCGGGCTTGATCTGCGGCGCGAGACGGCGCGCCGCGGCGTGGCCCTCGCCGATCCGGAGGTCCTGGCGCGGCTCTCGCCGGCCGAGCGGCTGGCGAGCGTCGTCGTGGTGCAGGACGCCTTCACCAGCCACTACGACACGCCCGTGCTGCTGGCGCTCCTCGACCTCTTGATCGGCTTGGGGATCCGGCCCTGGCTCGCGCCCTTCCGGCCCAACGGCAAGCCGTTGCACGTCCACGGCTTCCTCGGGGCGTTCGAGCGGGTCGCCGCCGCGAACGCCGCCGACCTCGACCGGATCGCCGCGGCCGGCATCCCCCTCGTCGGCCTCGACCCGTCGATGACCCTGACCTACCGCTCCGAGTACCGCCAGGTCTTGGCCGGCCGCGACCTGCCGCAGGTCCAGCTCGTCCAGGAATGGCTCGCCGGACGCCTCGATCCCCGCGCGACCGACCCCGACGGGGAGCCCTGGTGGCTGCTGGCGCACTGCACCGAGCAGGCGACGGCGCGAGCCGCCGTGACGGCCTGGGCGACGGTCTACCGAGCCTTCGGCCTCTCCCTCGCGGTGCTGCCCTCGGGCTGCTGCGGCATGGCCGGCACCTACGGCCACGAGGCCGAGAACCGGGCGACCTCCGAGCGCATCTACGGACTGAGCTGGGCGAAGCCCGTGGCCGACAAGGGCCGGACCGGCCGCCTCCTCGCCGACGGCTATTCGTGCCGCTCGCAAGCCAAGATCGTCGACGGCGTGCGGCTGCCGCACCCGGTCGAGATCCTGCGCGACCGCCTTGCCACGACGATCCCCGCGCCCCGCCTCACGGCAGCGGCGCACTGACCCCGACATCACTGGAGTTACCCATGACCGAGCGCACGCAATTCCGGTTCGGCCTCGTCGGCTACGGCGAGATCGGCAGCACGCTGGGCGCAGGCCTGCGCGGGGCCGGCCTCGAGCGCATCGCCTGCTACGACAAGTACGCGTTCGACGGGCCATACGCCGACCTGATCCAGGGCCGCGCGCGGGAGGCCGGGGTCACGCTGGTGCGCTCGAACGCCGAACTCGCCGAGGCCGCCGACCTGATCGTCAGCGTGACGCCCGGCGTCGCCTCCCTCGACAGCGCCGAGGCCTTCGCGCCGGTGCTCTCGGAGCGCCACACCTTCCTCGACTTCGCCTCCGCCACCCCGAAGGTGAAGCAGGGCGTCGCCGAGCGCCTGTCGGCCACCGGCGCGCTCCTCGGCGACGGCGCGATCGAGGGCACGCCGCTCCACGGCTATTCCATGCGGATGCTGTCGAGCGGGCCGGCCGGCGAGCGGGTGCGCGACCTCCTGGTACCCTGGGGCATGCAGATCGCCTTCATGGGCCCGGCCCTCGGCACGGCGTCGGGCATCAAGATCCTGCGCTCGGTTCTGATCAAGGGCATCGAGGCGCTGCACGACGAGATGCTGCTCGCCGCCCGGCAATACGGCATCGACGAGGTGGTGCTCGCCTCCGCCTCGAAGACCCTGGCCCGACCCTGGATGGACACGGTGCAGAGCCTGACCCCGTCCGGCGTCATCCACGCCAAGCGCCGGGCCGAGGAGCTGGAGATGTCGGCCGAGGCGGTCGCCGATTCCGGCGTCGAGCCGATCATGGCCCGGGCCATCGCCCAGCGCCTGCGCTGGAAGGAGAGCCTGGGGCTCAAGGACCACTTCAAGGGCCTCGTGCCGGCCACCTACCAGGAGGCACTGGAGGCGATGGCCGAGAAGGCGGGGTTGAAGGCGATGAAGCCGGACTGATCCCAGATCGTGCAGCGACAATTCTCCGCCAACGGTAATCTTGCTCTCCATCGTCATTCCGGGGCCGCGTAAGCGGAGCCCGGAATCCAGAACCGCAGTTCTTTCCGAAGAATACGGAACGCTGTCCGCCTTCTCGTCTCCCACCTGAGCGTCTGGATTCCGGGCTCCGCTTTCGCGGCCCCGGAATGACGCGGTGGATGTCAGATGCCTTGAGCGAAATCAACGCTCTCAACTCCGGAACGCCCCCATGCCCATCGGCTTCAAGATCCATCCCCGCACCCGCACGGTCGACGCCGCCACGGTCGAGAAGTTCAAGGCGATCGCGGTCGCCAACATCAGCGATTCGATGAGCCGCATGGTCCATGCCGGGCCGCGCCTGCGCCCGATGCATGGCGGCGGCGTGCTCTGCGGCGTCGCCCTCACGGTGCGGACGCGGCCCGGCGACAACCTGATGGTGCATGCCGCCCTCAACCGCGCCAAGCCCGGCGACGTCCTCGTCATCGATGCCGGCGGCGACCTCACCAACGCGCTGATGGGCGAGCTGATGCTGGGCCACGCGCAACAGATCGGCGTCGCCGGCGTGGTGCTGAACGGCGCCGTGCGCGATCTCGGCTGGATCCGCGCCAACACGCTGCCGGTCTTTGCCGCCGGCGTCACTCATCGCGGGCCCTACAAGGACGGGCCGGGCGAGATGAACGTGCCGGTCGCCCTCGACGGGATGGTGATCGCGCCGGGTGACCTCGTCGTCGGCGACGACGACGGCGTCGTCTGCGTGCCCTTCGACCAGGTCGAGGCGGTCTATGCCGCCGCCGCCGCCAAGCAGCAGGGCGAGGCCAAGACCATGGCGGCGATCCGGGCCGGCACCGTCGACCGCTCCTGGGTCGAGCGCGCGCTGGAGAAGGCCGGCTGCGAAGGCCTCTGAACGACGCGACAGACACCAGGAATTCGGGAGGACGGGACGTGAGCGCCGCAACAGACGAGCCGCAGACCCTCGAGGCAACGACGATGCGCCGGGTGATCCTCCGGCTCGTGCCGTTCCTGATGGTCTGCTACTTCTTCGCCCTGCTCGACCGGGTGAACGTGGGCTTCGCCGCCCTGCAGATGAACCAGGATCTCGGGCTGACGCCTGCGATGTTCGGCTTCGCCGCGAGCCTGTTCTTCGTCTCGTACTTCCTGGTCGAGGTGCCGAGCAATCTGGCGCTCCAGCGCGTCGGGGCGCGACGCTGGATCGCCCGGATCATGATCACCTGGGGGCTCGTCACCATGGGCATGGCGCTCGTGACCGGGCCGCACTCGCTCTACGTCATGCGCTTCGTGCTCGGTGCGGCGGAGGCCGGGTTCTTCCCCGGGGCGATCCTCTACCTCACCTACTGGCTGCCGAGCCGGTACCGGGCCCGCGTCCTCGCCACCTTCACGGTCTCGATCCCGCTCGCCACCTTCCTCGGCTCGCCGCTCTCGGTCTCGCTGCTGGAGCTGCACGGCCTGTTCGGGCTCAAGGGCTGGCAATGGCTGTTCGTGTTGGAGGGGCTGCCGACGGTGCTGCTCGGCATCGCCTGCCTGTTCGTGCTGACCGACAAGCCGAAGGACGCGACCTGGCTCGAGCCCGCACAGCGCGACTGGCTGGTCTCCCGCCTCGCCGAGGAGGCTGCGGGCAAGACCCCCGTCGGCCACATCTCGCTCTGGGGGCTGATGCGCAACAGGTACTTCCTCACCATGGCGCTGGTCTGCGCCGGGGCCTCGGCCACCGGCAGCACCCTCTCGGTCTGGCAGCCGCAGATCATCAAGTCGTTCGGGCTCACCAACCTCCAGACCGGCTTCGTCAACTCGGTGCCCTACGGCATCGCCACTGTCCTGATGATCCTGTGGGGCCGCCACTCGGACCGCCGGGCCGAGCGCACCTGGCATACCGCGATCCCGCTGCTGCTCGCCGGACTCGGCCTCGCCGTCCTCAACCTCGCGGGCGGCATCACGATGACGATCGTCGCGGTGTCGTTCGCCCTCGTCGGCGCCTACGCCTTCAAGGGGCCGTTCTGGGCGCTCTCGGCCGGCTGGCTCTCGGCCGGCACCCTGGCGGCGGGGCTCGCCGGCATCAATGCCATCGCCAACCTGATCGGCGGCGGGCTGATGGTGAACGTCGTCGGGCTGGTGAAGACCGCGACCGGCAGCTTCGCGCTGGGCCTTCTCCCGGTGGCGCTCCTCGACCTGGCGGCCGCCGTCAGCGTCGTGATGATCAGCCGCTCGCACGCCCGCTCCGTGCGGGCGCAGGCGGTCCCGGCCTGATCGCGCGGTCCCAACCCTTTCGAGGCACCCGATGTTCTTCTCTCCGCCGCCGGCCGTCACGGCCGAGCTCTTCACCCGCCTGCCGGACCACTACCGCACGCGGAAACCCACGGCCTGGGCCAACGCCAACCGGGGCGGCGAGGCGATCGATTCCTTCCTCGAAGGCCCGGTTTTCGACCGCCAGGGCCGGCTCTATGTCACCGACATCCCGCACGGCCGCATCTTCCGGATCGCGCCGGACGGGACCTGGGACCTCGTCGCCGAGTATGACGGCTGGCCGAACGGGCTGAAGATCCACCGCGACGGCCGGATCTTCATCACCTGCTACAAGAACGGCCTCATGCTGCTCGATCCGGATTCGGGATCGGTGACGCCGTTCCTCGAGACCGCGGGCTCGGAGGGTTTCCGGGGCGTCAACGACCTCACCTTCGCGGCGAACGGCGACCTCTACTTCACCGACCAGGGCCAGACCGGCCTCCAGGACCCGACGGGCCGGGTCTACCGCCTGCGCCCCTCCGGCGAGCTGACCTGCCTGATCGACACCGTGCCGAGCCCCAACGGCATCGTGGTCGACACCGCGATGAAGAACCTGTTCGTCGCGGTGACCCGGGCGCAGCAGATCTGGCGCATCCCGCTTGGCACCAGCGGGCTGGTCTCGAAGGTCGGGGTGTTCGCGCAGCTTCATGGCGGAATGGGCGGGCCGGACGGCATCGCGCTCGACGAGGAAGGCTGCCTGATCGTCGCCCATACCGGCTTCGGCTCGATCTGGCGCCTGTCGCCGGTGGCCGAGCCGCTGCTGCGGGTGAGGTCGCCCGCCGGGATCTCGACCACCAACGTCGCGTATGGCGGTTCCGATCGGAAGACCCTGTTCATCACCGAATCCGCCACCGGCAGCATCCTCACGGTCCCGATGCCGGCTCCCGGCCAGCCCCTCTTCTCCCACGCATGAGCGCACCGATGAGCACGATGACGCGGCGCGACCACCTCGCGCTCCTCGCAACCGGCTCCCTCGCGGCCGGGCTCGGCGGCGCCGGCCCGGCCGCCGCCCAGGCCGTGCGCTGGTCCGGCGGCACCGAGAAGCCCCGGATCGCGGTCCCGGCGAACGCCGCCGATTGCCACCACCACATCTACGATGCCCGCTTCCCCCCGGCGCCGGCCGCGACGCTGCGCCCGCCGGATGCGAGCGTCGAGGATTATCGCGCGCTCCAGCGCCGGCTCGGCCTCACCCGCAACGTCGTGGTGCAGCCCTCGACCTACGGCACCGACAACCGATTGCTGGTGGAATCGGTAAAGGCCTTCGGGCCGAGCGCCCGCGGCGTCGCGATGCTCGATGCGAGTGTCACCGCCGACGAGCTGCGCCGCCTCGACGAGGCCGGCATCCGCGGCGTGCGCTTCGGCACGCGGCTGCCGGGCGGCGCGCCGATCACCGATCTCGAACCGGTCGCCCGCAAGATCGCCGATCTCGGCTGGCACATCCAGCTCGTCTCCGAGGGCGAGAAGATCGTCGAGCTGCGCGACGTGCTGGAGCGTCTGCCGGTCCCGGTGGTGTTCGACCACATGGGCCACCTGCCGGAGCCCGCCGGGCCCGACCATCCGGGTTTCCGGGTCATCGCCGATCTGATCGCGAACCGCGGCGCCTGGGTGAAGCTGACGGGCGCCTACATCCTGTCGAAGTCAGGCCCGCCGTTTTACGCCGACCGCGGCCGGCTTGCCCGCGCCTATGTCGCGCTCGCGCCCGAGCGGCTGGTCTGGGGCTCTGACTGGCCGCACCCGACTTCCCCGGCCGAGGGCAAGCCGGACGATGCCGGCCTCCTCGACCTCCTCGCGGAGTGGGCGCCCGATCCGGCCGTGCAGGCCAAGATTCTCGTCTCGAACCCGGCCCGGCTCTACGGGTTCTGACGGGTTTCGGACGAAGCGGCGCAATAAGGACAAGTCGCAGGATTCCCTCTCCCGCACGGGAGACGGGAGATGCGCTCAATGGTCAAACGGCAGAGAAGAACAGAAGGGGAGGTCACCATGACGGCTGTGTTCAATCCGTCGCGACGCGACATGCTGAAAGCCGCCGGCGCTCTTGCCGCCGCCACCTTGCCCCTCGGCGATGCCCTCGCCCAGACCGCCGTGCCGTTCTCGGCCGGCACCGAGCCGCCGAAGACCGCGGTGCCGGCCCACGCCTGCGACTCGCACATCCACATCTTCTCGACGCGTTTCCCCGCCTCAGCCCACTGGAAGGGCCAGCCGGTCGCCGACAGCGACGTCGCGGCCTACCGCCTGTTCCAGAAGCGGATCGGCACGAGCCGGACCGTCGTCGTGACCCCGTCGACCTACGGCATCGACAACCGCGCCACCCTCGACGGGGTGGCGCAGCTCGGGGCGTCGGCACGCGCCGTCGTGGTCGTCGACCTCGACGTGACCGAGGCCGAGCTGAAGGACATGGCCGCCCGCGGCGCGGTCGGCATTCGGGTCAACTTCGTCACCCCGCAATCCTGGGGCGCCACCACGGCCGAGCGCCTGGAGGCGATGGCCCGGAAGGTCCATCCCCTCGGCTGGCACGTCCAGGTCTACATGACCGGCGACCAGATCGCCGACCACGCCGAGGTCCTGGCGCGCCTGCCGACCCCGCTCGTCATCGACCACCTCGCCCGCCTGCTGCCCGGGCAGGGGCTGAACCACCGCGCCGTCCCGGTCGTGCTCAAGCTGCTCGATGGCGGCCGGACCTGGATGAAGCTGTCGGGCGCCTACCTCAACACCACGAGCGGCCCGCCGGCCTACGCCGACGCGACCGAGGTCGCCCGGCTCTTCGCGAAGGCGGCGCCGGAGCGGATGGTCTGGGGCAGCGACTGGCCCCATCGCGGCGAGAAGCACATGCCGGACGATGCCGGCCTGTTCGACCTCCTCGCCGACTGGGCTCCGAGCGAGGCTGCACGGCGGCGCATCCTCGTCGACAACCCGGCGACGCTTTACGGCTTCGGTCGGTCCTGAGCGGCGAGCCCTCAGCGAGGCGTGGGACCCTGGAGCCCCGCGCCGCTGCGTGACGGGTGCCGGGCCGACGGTCGAGGGACAGCCACGGGTTTCGGCGGTGCAATCTCGCCTCGGGCTCGGAAGCAGCCGAGCTCAAGGCGCGCGATCGACCGCCTTCGAAGATCCGCTATCAAGCGTTGAGCAGCCGTTTCTAGAGCCATTGTAGAAGGTCCGCAACTGGCGCATACTGAACAGGCGGCATGCTGGCTGAGGGCACTGTCAAGATTTCAGTCGGCAACCGTCTGCATGTCCGTGGAGGCATAGATCTGGTCCGCCGGCGCATGGTCACGTACCTGCACATGGTTGCGGGCGTACCCAGGGAGCGGAAGGGGAGGGGGCCTGGCCGGGGGTCGAAGGCGGCAAGAGTGCAGCCGCCTTCATCGGCGCACTATCGGGTCTGAGGTGACGGATCAGCTTCCACGACTCTCTTGTCGGCTTTCTCAGAACCAAACCGCCAACAGAGTTAGACTCAGCGGCATCGGCAGACGTCTCCTGACTTGCTCCTCAACCAAGGAGCTTGTCATGCAGGAAACCTCAACCATTCCGTCTACCACGCGTGTTCCTTGGAACCGTGGCCGTATTGTCGGACCGAAACCACCCCTGAAGCCTAAGCACATCTGGGCCTTGCGAACCCACCTGCAGCTCGCCAACCGCACGCGAGACCTCGCCCTCTTCAACCTTGCCGTCGATAGCAAGCTGCGTGGATGCGATCTTGTCCGCCTACGCGTAAGCGACGTTCACCTCGGCGATGCAGTCCGCCTCCGCGCGACGGTGTGCCAGCAGAAGACCGGAAGGCCGGTGCCCTTCGAGATCACCGAGCCGACACGCGAGGCACTTGCGGATTGGCTGACTTCGCGCAGCTTACGGGCGGGCGACTGGCTGTTCCCGAGCCGCTCTCGGCGCAGCCAGCACCTCACGACGCGACACTATGGGATTGCCCCGTTTCTGTGGACGGTTATGGGGCTCGGCTGACCAGGGTCCCGGTTGCGGGTTTTGGGCGATGCTCCTGTTCGTAGACGAGGAGTGATCGGTAGGCCAGGGCGGAGTGTCGCCGCACTGGATTGTAGAAGCCCTCGAGGTAGCTGAAGAGGGCCATGCGAGCCTCGGGCCGGGAGTGGAAGCGCCGGCGAGCGAGCAACTCGCATTCCAGGGTTGAGAAGAAGCTCTCGGCCATGGCGTTGTCGTAAGTATCACCGACCGAGCCCATCGAGGGCCGCACACCCGCCTCGCGGCAGCGACTGCCGAAGGCCAGCGACGTATATTGCGAGCCCTGATCCGAGTGGTGGATCACATCTCGTGGCTTTCTCTGGCCGACGGCCATCTCGAGCGCGTCCAGCACCAGTTCAGTTCTTAGATGATCCGCCATGGACCAGCCTACGATCCGGCGGCTGAATGCATCGAGTACGATGGCCAAGTAGAGGAACCCGGCCCTCGTCGGGATGTAGGTGATGTCCGCGACCCACAGCCGGTTGGGCTCGTCAGCCGTAAAGCTGCGGTCGACCAGATCCGGGGCCGGCCGAGCCTCCTGGTCGCGCCGCGTCGTCACCGGCCCGCCGCGGCGATGGCATGCCCCGACGAGACCCGCCTGTCGCATCAGCCGGGCGATGCGCTTGCGGCTGTGGGCCTCGCCCTGGTCACGCAACTCTGCCTGGACCCGTGGCGAGCCGCAGGTCTGGCGCGAGCTCAGGTGGATCGTGCGGATGCGCCGGAGCAGCACCTCGTCCGCCTGAGCCCGCGCCGAGAGAGGACGGCCGGACCAAGCGTAGTACCCGGCCTTCGAGACGCCCAGCACGCGCGCCATGATGGCGATCGGGAAGTGCGCCTGGTTCTCGCTCATGAACCGGAAGATCCCGACGGCAGAACTCCGGTCTCGCGCGCAAACCAGGCTGTCGCGCGAGAGAGGATGTCGCGCTCCAGCTTCAGCTGACGGTTCTCGCGCCGCAGCCGAAGCAACTCCTCGCGCTCGCTCGCCGACAGGGCAGCCTCCACGGCAGGAGGCTTCACCTCCCGGCGCCCTTCCAGTTGGTCGGCCTCGGCCACCCAGTTGCGGATGGCCTGAGCCGACGGCTCGAACTCACGGGCGAGGTCGGTCGGATCGCGTCCGGCGCGGACCAACTCGACCATCTGGCGGCGGAACTCCGCCGGGTACGGGGGACGGGTTCTCGGCATGGCAAAAACACCTCACGCGAAAGCGTTCTCGGTGTGCACCAATCCGGGGCAATCCCAATCCCAGTTCAGGTCGAGGGGCGGCGCTGGGCGATCGAGGAAGCTTTCGAGACCGGCAAGACCGAACTGGGTCTGGACCACAACGAGACATGCTCCTGGCATGGCTGCCACCGGCACGTCAGCCTGGTGATGCTGGCCTTCGCGGTGTTGGCGCGGGTGCGCCAGCGGGCCAACGGCCCGCCCCCAAAAACCGAGCGAAGAGCCAAGCTCGCCCGTGCCATGGTCGCTCCAGGAGATCCGGCGGGTCGCGATCCGGCTCGCGCAACGGCGCATTGAACCGGCTCTCGTCATCGCATGGTCAGCGTGGCGGCGCGCTCACCAAGCTGCGGCCCGCCAAGCTCACATCAAGAGGCACATGCAACTGTAATGCTAGGAATCGCGAATTTCCACCCCATGTAGTACAGCAACCCCTTTATCCTGATGTCTACGATTAATAATGAGCGCTGATCGCGCCGTTAACGACCCTTTATCGAGCGACCGCCTCCAGCTCCCGATCAGATTATTCGCTACTCAATCGCGATTCTAACTCGATATCACTTACGGAAGCTCAGCGACGACGCGCCTAAACTGACTGGGTATTATACCGGTATGTTGCTGAAAGAAGCGGGTAAAGTTGGCTGGTGCGCTGAAGCCTAGATCGTCAGAGACCACGGCAAGGGTTGTGGCGGGGTCTAGGATAGCCGCGACAGCAGCTTCGACGCGCACGGCGTTGGCGTAGACGGCCGGGCTCAGCCCCGTGCAGCGGCGGAAAAGTGTGTTGAAGTGCGGCCGCGATAGACCGGCCGACCTCGCGACGGTGTCGAGATCGCGGGGTACGGCACCCGATTCCCCCATAAGTTGAAGGGCCCGCCGGATGCGGTGATCGGTCAACAGTGCCACACGCGGGGGCTGCCGGTCTCCATAGCGATGCGCCAAGGCGATGATCAGGGCACGGATCCGGTTTTCGAGCGTTACTGCGTCAGTATCGTGGCAACCTATGCGCCGTACAAGGTCCTCGCGCGCTCTCCACAGGGTGCGGTCGAGTGGCACGCAGGACACTTCGAAGAAGCGGCCGCCGCCGCAGGGCCGGAACGCGCGATCAATCCCAGCGAGCCAAGCGGGCTCGATGTAAAGGGCGAGGAAGGCCGTCCGCTGCAGCCCACCCCGGTGCAGGTAGCGGTGCGGCTCCCAACTGTTGATCAAGATCGCGGTGTCGTCGCGCACGGGCAGCGCTCGGCCCGCGACGATAAAATCCTGGTCGGGGCCGCTCGCCTTCAGGATCACGTGGCAATGATGGTGCGCGTGATCAACGAGGGAGGTGTCCATGTCGAGGAGCGCCACCCGGCCGAACGCGCCGCGCAGGATTCCGAGAGCCTGGGTCACGATCCGCGATCACCTTCCCTGCCGGCCAGGGCCGGCATCACCATAGTTCCGATTGGGGAGATTAACCCATGCGCACGCCTACATTTTCGGTTGGGCGCGCGAAAAACATCCGGATTGATAAGTCAGCCTCCGGGGTGATTAGGGTTCTGCGCGCGAGCTGCGCCACACTCCACGTCTCGCAAGCAGGTTCCCCGTTCGAGAGGGAAAGCGAGACGAGGAGGAAACCAATGACACCCGTCTTCCAAAGCCCGGAGCGCGACCGGCGCGAGCAGGAGCGCCAGAGCACTTTTCGCGAACGCTTCGTGGCCGAAACCCCGCCCTGGTACCACGGCGCGATCCATCTCGGCTTCACGCTGCTGATCACCGGCGGTACGGTCCTGTACTGTTGGAACCGAATCGAGGTCTCCTCGGCATGGGAGTGGCTGCTGGTCGTGCCGATCGTGCTTCTCGGCAATTGGTGCGAGTGGGCCGCGCACCGCTACGTGCTGCACCGCCCGGTGCCCGGGCTCACAATGATCTATAAGCGCCACTGCACAGTGCACCATCAGTTCTTCACGCACCATGACCTTGGCTACAGTGGCCACAAGGAATGGCGGGCTCTGCTGTTTCCGCCCTTCGCCCCGATCGGCTTCGTGCTCGCCGCCCTGCCGCCGGCGCTTCTGGCCGGCTGGCTGATCTCGTCGAATGCCGGGTACATCGTCGTGCTCACGATGGCCGCCTACTACCTGCTCTACGAGGGCCTGCACACGCTCTCACACCTCGATGACACGCGGCATCCTTACCTGCGGCACATCCCCCTGGTGAACACCGTGCGGCGAATGCACTACATTCATCACGTGCTCGGGTTCATGCAGACCCGCAACTTCAACCTCACATTCCCGATCTGCGACGCACTGTTCGGCACCAGCGACCTCGACCGATCCCTCGTCGGGACGCTGTTCAACGGCGCATCGCACGACCACATGCGGGCCGACATCCGGTCGGCGGATCCGGATCTGTCGGCGACAAGCATCGAGGAGGCCGAGCGGCGTACGCGGGCTCGCCTCGCCTGACGCCCCGGGTGCCGGCGGCCTCAGGCCCCGGCTCCCAGCTGCGCGACGAGGTGATCGGCGATCTTCTCGCCGATCATGATGGTCGGCACGTTGGTATTGGCACTCGGCAAGCTCGGCATTACCGAGGCGTCCGCGACGGAGAGCCCTTCGACGCCAATCACCCGCCCGGTCGGATCGACCACTGCACCCCTGTCGGTGGAATCGCCCATGCGGCAGGTGCCGCTCGCATGCCACACGCCGAAGACCGTCTCGCGCACGAAGTCTCGCAGGGCTGCGTCGTCGGCAGCGATCCGGCCGAGATCGACCCCGCCGGACACGGCGCGTAGCATCAGCCGGCGCAAGGGGCAGGACCGTCGAGGAGCCGGGCCAGCAGGGCAGTGACGCGCCGGTTGCGAGGCGTAACCCGGCTGAGCCGCTTGATCGCAGGCGTGAAGCTCGCCGGGAAGATCGCCGCGGGATCCGGGTTGAGCTGCGGCGAGACCACGAGCGCAACGAGGTCGCGCAGGCCCGTCGCCAGCCGTTCGAGATCGCGCGGGTCCGACAGGAGGCCGAGGTCGACGTCCGGACGGCCCGCCGGATCGGCCGGGTTGAGGCGCAGCCGCCCGATCGAGTGCGGCTGGTTCACCCATAGGAAATAGAGGGCGAGGCTCGCCCCGAGCGCGTGCCAGCCGCCGCGGGCGGAGGCGGTGAGGTACATGTCGGAGGGTGTACCGCCCGGCAGGCCGGAGGAGGAGCGCAGGGCGACGAAGCTCGCCCGTCTGTAGCTCAGCGGCAGGCGAAGCCGACGGGGCAGGTACTGCGCGATGGTCAGGGCTGGGTGGTCGCGCAGGTTCTCGCCGACCCCGGGCCGGTCCGCGAGGACGGTCACGCCGCAGGTACGCAGGTGTTCTGCGGGTCCGATCCCGGCCCGCAGGAGCAGGACCGGCGATTGCAACGCGCCTGCGCAGACCACCACCTCCCGCGCCGCCACGCGCTGCTCGCGTCCGTCCGCTTGGCGCAGCTGCGCGCCGACGGCGCGCCGTCCGTCGAACACCAGGTCGGTGACCTGCGTGTGCGCGGCGATGACGAGGTTCCCGCGCGCCCGCGTGGGCGCGTCGAGATAGGCCGCGGCAGAGGAAACCCTGGCGTCATCCCGATTGGAGAAGGCCGGCGGGAAGATCCCGTCCTCGAATTCGCCGTTCTGATCGAGGCGCCGCGGCAGGCCGGTCGCGTCGAGAGCCGTCGCAACCGCGTGTGCAAACGGCGGCCAGGCCGGTTCGAGGATGCGTCGGATCGGCAAGGGGCCGTCGCGCCCGTGCAGCGGGCCGTCGCAGTCGAGGTCGGTCTCGAGCTTGCGGAAGTAGGGCAGGACGTCGTCCCAGCCCCAGCCCCTCGCCCCGGCCGCCGCCCAGGCGTCGTAGTCGCGCGGGAGACCGCGGTTGGCCGCCTGCACGTTGATGCTCGACGAGCCGCCCATCACGCGGCCCTGCTCGTAGGCCCGGCGCCGGATCCGCCCATCGGCCCCGCGGGTGACGGCCGCGTCGAGGCCGGGCCAGATGTAGGTGTCGCCGAAGAACAGCGGCATCGGGTAGCTGTCGAGGATCTCGGCCGGCACCTGTCCTGGGGGCGTGTCGCAGCCGGCCTCGACGAGAAGCACCCGCCGGTTCGGATCGGCCGAGAGACGTTTGGCGAGGACGCAGCCGGCCGAGCCGCCGCCGACAACGAGCACATCGACCTCATGGGGCAGTTCGCTCATGCGCATCAGCCCCCGAGTACCGCGCGCCAGTCCGCATCCGGCACGACCACGGCCGCGAGGTCGATCTCGGCCTGGCCTGGCACGCAGATGCGGGTGAACTTCATCGGCGGCGCGTCCAGCGGTGCCGTGGCGTCGAGGCCCATCTTGGCGCCCACGCCCTCGCGCGCGGATGGGTCGAGCTTCGAGCCCTGCGAATGCGCGACCACCACGAGGTCGCGGTCGGCCTGGAAGCGGGTAGCGACCGCCCACTCGACCTCCTTCGGATCGTGGATGTCCACGTCCATATCGACGACGACCGCGTGCTTGATGTCGTAATGGGCCGCGAAGGCGCCAAGCAGGACGTTCTTGGCCTCGCCCTCCTGCGTCTTGCGCAGTTTCACGTAGAGATGGTAGCGGCCAACCCCGCCGAGGGAGAGATGGACGTCCTCGACCCCTGGGAAACTACGCTTGAGGGTTGCCAGGATCGTGGCTTCGCGGGGGATTGCCCCAAGCAGCAGGTGCTCGAGTCCGCCTCCGACGATCATGTGGAAGAGCGGCCGCTCGCGGTGGGTAACGGCGTCGACCTGCATGACGTGGCGCTCGGCCCGCTCGCCGTAATATTGCGGGAACTCGCCGAACGGCCCCTCCGGCTCGCGCAGCTCCGGCAGGATTCTCCCCTCGATCACGATCTCGGCTTCTGCCGGCACGCGCACGTCGTTCGTGAGGCACTTCACCACGTCGAGGGGAACGCCCGTGAGCGCACCGGCGATCTCAAGTTCGTCCTGGCCGAGCGGCACGATCGCCTGGGAGGCGAGCAGGCAGGCGGGATCGACGCCCACGACGAGCGCGACCTCCAGGCCGCGGCCGGCGGCTTCGGCGCGGCGGTAGAAATGATCGGTGTGGCGCGGCAGCACGAGAACGCCGATGCGGTCGGGCCCGTTGATCTGGCAGCGCAGGATGGCGACGTTCTGCGCGCCGGTCTCGGGATCGCGCGAGATCATCAGCCCCGCCGAGATGTAGGGACCTCCATCGTGCTCGTTGAGCGTCGGCACGGGCAACAGCCGCAGGAGATCGATGTCGGTGCGGTGGACGATGCTCTGGGCGGGCCCGGTCTCACGCTCGCGCCAGGGCAGCGGCGCCGCACAGGCCTGCTGGACATGCGCGACGAGGCGGTCCTCCGTCGTCCCGAGCGCTTCGGCCATCCAGGCCCGGCTGGAGACGAGGCCCGAGACGATGGTGCCGTCCTGACCGTCGGGGCGGGGAAACAGAGTGGCGCTGCGCCCGTCAAGCCGGTTCGCCACCGCCGCGGCCTCGTGGCGAAGCCCGATGCCCGGCCGTGTCACGCTGAGGCGCCCGCTCTGCCCGAGGCGAGCGAGCCAGTCGCGCAGGGATCGGGTTGGGGCCGGCACGCTCATGTTGTCCTCCCGGTCGCGGCCCGCGCGGGGCGCCGTCGTCCCGTCTCGTTAGGCTGCTGCGGCGACGGACTGAAATAAGGATTGCTGATGGGGCCGATCAGGCGGTCTGAATTGCCGTGGCAGCAGGCTTATGCTCCTGTGATACGGCGTGTTTTCGACGGCCGACCGCCGTACTGGAGCACCGCCGGAAGCCAGGATTCCGCACGTGGATTTGCGCCAGATCTCCTACTTCGTCGCTCTGTTCGAGGAAGGCAGCGTGACGCGCGCGGCGCAGCGGATGAACGTGGTGCAGCCAGCACTCAGCATGCAGATCGCCAAGCTCGAGCGCGAACTGGATCAGCGGCTCTTCGAGCGGCAACCTAAGGCAATGGTGCCGACCGCCGCAGGCCGGCTGCTGCACCGGCTCGTGCAGCCGATCCTACGCGACGTTGCCGAGGCCCGGGCCACGATGGCGCAGCTCTCCCAGAGCGTGTCGGGGCGGGTGACCGCAGGCATCCTGTCGTCGCTCTCGATGAGCGTGGTGCCGAGCGTGCTGGCGCGCTTCGCCGCCACCTACCCGCAGGTGGAACTGTCTCTGGCGGACGGCTATTCCTCGACTTTCATCGACGGCGTTGGCGACGGCAGCCTCGACCTGGCGGTAATCAACAAGCCCAACCGCCGCCTCGGCCTGATGATGGAGCCACTTCTCGATGAAGAGATGGTGGTGGTGGGCGGGAGCGCGACGCCGCTGCCGATCCCCATGCCGGTGCGCACGCGCGATCTCGTCGGACTCGACCTCGTCCTGCCCTCGGCCCGCCACGGTCTACGCCTGGAACTCGACCGGCGGGTCGGCGCGGAGGACATCACCTTGAGCCCCCAGATCGAACTCGACCTGCCCTCCGCGATCGCGGATTTCGTCGCGCGCTCGAACCGCTTCACGGTCCTTCCCAGCATCGCGGTGAGCCGGCAGCTCGTTGAGGGCTCGCTCAAGGCCTACCGCATCGTGGCGCCGCGGATCACCCGCCAGCTCGTCATCATCCATCACCCAAAATACCCGCTCACCCCCGCGGCGATGCGCTTCGTCGAGATCCTTGGCGAGGAGCTGTCGGCAGCAGCGGCCGCGCTCCAGGCCCATATCGTCACGGGTCCCTGACCGGCGAACCGACGTCCCGCTGATCGCCCGCATCATCCATCCTTATTCGACAGGAAAACACCCTCAACCCTACCATTCCGCCCCAACCCGGTGCCCAGGCCCGGGACGCACATCAGAGAGCGGGGAAGCAGGCATGGACGCGGTGGCACGCCACTGGATCGACGGGGAGGCCTACGGCCGGCCGGAGGCGGACAGCCTCGATCCGGCGAGCGGCGAGCGGGTCGGCTACCTCGCGCAGGGTGGCGCCCGGGAGGCCGAGGCAGCCGTCGCCGCCGCGCGACGGGCCTTCGACCGGGGCTTCTGGGCGTCGTCGCCTCGGTTGCGGCAAACGGTGCTGCTGCACTGGGCGGCCGCGCTCGAAACCGGCAAGGAGCCCCTCGCCGAACTCCTGACCCGCGACAACGGCAAGCCGCTCGCGCAGGCGCGCGGGGAACTCGCGGGCGCGATTTCCGAGATCCTCTACTACGCGGGCCTCGCCCGCCACATACCGGGCCACGTGCTGGAACCCGAGCCCGGCGTGCTCTCGACCATGCAGCGCGAGCCGGCCGGCGTCGCCGGCATCATCGTGCCGTGGAACGCGCCCGCGGTGCTGCTCGTCCGCTCGCTCGCTCCGGCGCTGGCCGCGGGCTGCACCACCGTCGTCAAGCCCGCCGCGCAGACGGCAGTGTTCAACGCGGCCCTGATGGCGCCGCTCTTGACCGCCCCCGGGCTGCCGCCGGGCGTCGTCAACGTTGTGGTCGAGACCGGGCACGCAGGTGCCCAGCACCTGTCGGTGTCGCACGACGTCGACGTCCTGAGCTTCACCGGTTCGACGGCGACCGGCAAGGCGATCATGCGGGCCGCCGCCGACAGCATGAAGAAGCTCTCGCTGGAACTCGGGGGAAAATCCGCCTGCCTCGTTTTCCCCGACGCGGAGATCGGCGACGTCGCGCGCAAGCTTGCCGCCGCCGCGACGGTCATCTCGGGCCAGCAATGTACCGCTGCGCGGCGCGTCCTCGTCCACCGTGCGGGGCTGCCCGCGATGCGCGACGCTCTGACCGCTGCCCTGGCCGACCTGCGGGTCGGACCGGGCCTCGAGGCTGGCACGCAGATGGGCCCGCTGATCGACCGGGCGAGCCGCGACGCGGTCGCGGCCCGGATGGAGGCAGCCTGCGCAGCGGCCGACCGGGTGCTGCTGCGGGCCACGATTCCCGACGGGGCGCGGGCGCGTGGCGCCTTCCTCACGCCGGCCCTCGTCGCGCACGACGATCCGCATGCGGACTTCGTGCAGGAGGAGATCTTCGGGCCCTTTGTAGTGCTCGAAGCCTTCGACACCGAGGCCGAGGCGGTGGCGCGGGCGAACGATACCGTGTTCGGTCTCTCCGCCAGCGTCTGGACCCGCGACGGGGCGCGGGCGCTGCGAGTGGCCCGGGCGCTGCGCAACGGCACGGTCTGGATCAACGACCACAACAAGCTGTTCGCCGAAGCCGAAACCGGCGGTTACCGGCAGAGCGGCCTGGGGCGCTTGCACGGCTACGACGCAGTCCATGACTTCACGGAACTGAAACACATCTATCAGGCGCCGGGCCTCGTCGAGGGTACAGTGCCGTGACGAACCTGCCCCTGGTGGTCGGCATCTCGGGGGCCTCGGGCGTGATCTATGGGATCCGCCTGCTGGAGATCCTGCGCGACCTCGACATTCCGGCACATCTCGTGATGTCGCGCTCGGCCGAGGTGACGCTCGCCCACGAGACCGACCTCAAGGTCTCAGAGGTGCGCGTACTGGCCGCCCGGACGTACGCGCAGGCCGATATTGGCGCGGCGATCTCCTCCGGTTCCTTCCGCACCCGCGGCATGGTCGTGGCGCCATGCTCGATGCGCAGTATGGCTGAAATCGCCACCGGCGTGACCTCTGGCCTGCTGACCCGGGCCGCGGACGTGGTGCTGAAGGAGCGGCGCCGTCTCGTCCTCATGGTGCGAGAGACCCCCCTGCATACTGGCCACCTGCGCACCATGACGGCCCTGTCGGAGATGGGGGCGATCATCGCGCCTCCGGTCCCTGCCTTCTACGCGCGGCCCGAGAGCCTCGCCGAGATGATCGACCACACGCTCGGCCGGGTACTCGACCTCTTCGAGATCGAATCCGGGCGGGTCCGGCGCTGGCGCGACGCCAGTTCTTGAGGTCATGCTTCTGCCAAAGCCCGGAGCAGCGCCTCGCGGGGGACTCGCGGCAGGGGCCGGCCGAGATGAACGGCGTAAAGGTCGAGGTATCGGTTTGCCGCTGCGAGGGGCTCGGGAGCGGACGGCTCCGGAGCGGGCGCGCCCCCCGCGAGTATTACCAGGGCGAGGCGCTCCGCCTCGATTTCCGAGGCCTTGATCCTGTCCCGTAGCGACTCTGTCGCGAGGCCGGGCAGGAGGGGCGCCTTCATGGCCCTGCGCACGGCTCTGAGCGGTGCGACCACGGCTGCGCGCCACGGCGCGACGGCGGCGTCGGCCGACCGGACCGCTTCTGCATTGAGAGGCCGGCCAGTCTCCGCGCACCAGATCAGGTAGAGCACGAGTGTCACGTCCGCCGCCGCTTCGTCCTGGAGGGCGAGGCAGGCCGGCGCGGCCCCGGACGGCCATAGAGAGCAAGGGCAAAGGCCCAGAGCGCGTGGGCGTCCATCGCACATTCCTTCGGGAACGGGAGTGACCGGCCAGGTATGCCCTGGCCGGTCCCGGAATCAGCGGCAGGTACAAGTCTGCAGCGAAGGGAGCGCTCAGATGCGCTCGAGGTTGCCCCGCGTCTCCTCCGTCATGAAGGCGCCAACGAGGTAGACGGCGGTGACGGCGGTCGTGAAGATCGCGAGCATCATCGGGATCTGGCCGGGACCGTCGACCGCCAGCGACACCAGCGTCGGCAGCATGCCGCCCAGCGCGAAACCGACGTTCCAGGTCAGGCCGGTGCCGGTGGCGCGCAAAGCGGTCGGGAACTTCTCGTTGAGAAAGATCAGCAGCGGGCCGTAGCTCGCGTTGGCGATGAGGGACAGGAGCATGACGTAGACTGTGAGGAGCACAGTGTCGGTGGTCTGGGCCATGGCGAGGAAGAGCGCCGGGAAGGCCACCAGTCGCACTGCGCCCATGAGCAGGAAGCTCGATCGGCGTCCGATGCGCTGACTCAGTTCGCCGAGCGCGCAGGCGCCGAATGCGGCGGCGACGTTGGCGGCGATGAGCATCATCGACGCGGTCGCATTCGGAACGCCATTCACGAGCTTGAGGTAGGTCGGCAGGTAGCCGGAGGTGAGATAGTAGGCTGCGCCACCGCCGAACGAGATCAGGGTCGAGACCAGGAAGGCCCTGATGTACTCGGCCGAGAACAGGGCACGCACCGGCGAGGCGACCACGGGTGCCCCGGCGCGACGCGCCGACTTCTCCGCCTGGAGCTGTCGGAAGATCGGCGATTCCTCAAGGTTGCGGAACAGGACCAGGCCGACGGCCGAGGTCAGGAGCCCCGAGAAGAACATCGCCCGCCAGCCCCAGGAGGCGAAGGCCTCGCCGGGTGCCAGCAGGGAGATCACGTAGAAGACCAGCGAGGCCAGTAACCCGCCGATCGCCGCGCCGCCGCCGCCGACTGCGCCCGACATCAGGCCGCGCCACCGCTCGGGGACGGATTCGGTGCCGATCGTGTGCGAGGCCGCGACCACGCCGCCGACGAAGATGCCTTGGATCAGGCGGAATGCGAGGAAGATCGCCGTAGCGGCCCAGCCGATCTGGCCGACCGTGGGCAGGAGCCCAAAGGCCGCGGTCGAGACGCCGACCCCGACCACGGCGATCATCAGCGCGCGCCGCCGGCCGAGGCGATCGGCGTAGGACCCGAACAGGGCCGAGCCAAGGGGACGGATCAGCAGCGTGACGGCGAAGGATGCGTAGGCGCCCGCAAGCGACAGCATCGGCTTGTCGGCGGGGAAGAACAGCGTCCCGATGACGGGAGCAACGTAGAGCAGGATGAAAAGGTCGAACAGGTCGAGGCCCCATCCGAACAGCGAGGCCATGGCGGCGGTGGCGGTCTGGCGGGTCGTCGGCTTGGGCAAGGCCTCGGACACGGGAATCGTGGTGGCGGCGGACATCGGGTTTCCTCCTTTGGGCACGCGGCATCGTTGGCCCGGCCGGTGCGGCCGGGCCTTCCGATGGTCATGAGGGTCGATTTCGGGGCCGCCCGGCCGGCTCTTGGCGCTGGTTCTTGGCGCTGGTTCTTGGCGCCGGCTCGGGCGGGGCAGCGCTACGAGCCGCGGAAGCTCGGCTTGCGCTTGGCGTGGAAGGCCTCGACGCCCTCGCGGAAGTCGTCGGACTGGCGCAGGCGGCTGTAGCAGTGGCCCTCGAGTTCGATGGCGATCGAGAGGGTCGAGTCCTCGGTGTCGTTGAGGAGCTTCTTGGCCGTGCGCTGGGCGATGGGCGAGAAGCCGCGCAGCTCCTCCACCAGCGCGTCGACGGCGGCTTCGAGTTCGCCGTCCGGCACGCACTCGGTGGCGATCCCCCATTCCAGCGCCTGCCGGCCGGGAATGCGCTTCGAGCGCATCACGATATCCTTGGTGCGGGTGATGCCGACGATCTTCTGCAGGCGGGCTGAGCCCCCGGAGCCTGGGATCTGGCCGAGCTTCTGCTCGGGCAACGCGTACCGGCAGGTCTCCGAGACGATGCGGAAGTCGCAGGCGAGCGAGATCTCGAAGCCAACGCCGAACGTATAGCCGCGGTTGGCCGCGATCACGGGCTTGGCACAGCGGGCCGGCGCCGCCATGTTCCAGGCGAGCTTGGAGACATGCTCGGGCGAGGCGTCGAGGAAGCCCTTGATGTAGCCGCCGGAGGAGAAGTGTTCGCCCTCGGCGCGCAGCACGATCACGCGGACGCGGTCATCTTCGTCGAGGGCCTCGAACACCTTCCGGATCTGGTCACGTTGGGGCATCTCGATCACGTTCATGGGCGGGCGGGCCAGGATGACGTCGGCGCGCTCGCGGGCGGGGTCGATTTCGACGCGGAAGCCGTCGAGGTTGGAAAGCCGGGGGTCGCTGGTCATAGGGTCACTCTCTCGTTGACCTTGGAGACAAGGCCTTTGGGGGGGGGAGGGAATTGCCTCAGGCGGCGGCGGAGGGGTCGCTCGCCGCCTCTGCCTCGTACGCGCCCGCGACGAGCTGGCGGCGCAGGAGCTTGCCGACCGGGGATTTCGGGATCGCGGCGACGAACACGTAGGCGCGTGGGAGCTTATGGCTCGGCAGCCCGGCCGCGCGGCAATGCGCGTCGAGAGCGGCTTCGTCGACGGACGCACGGCGCTTGACGAAGGCGGTGACCACCTTCCCCCAGCGCTCGTCGGGCAGGCCGACCACGGCGATCTCCGAGACGGCCGGGTGCAGCGACAGGCAGCTCTCGATCTCGACCGGAGAGACGTTCTCCCCGCCCGTGATGATCATGTCGTCGACCCGGCCGGTCACGAACACGTCGCCATCGCCGTCCATGAAGCCGGTGTCGCCCGTGAAGTACCAGCCGTCGCGGAACGCCTTCGCGTCGGCCTCCGGGCGGCGCCAGTAGCCCTCGAAGGCCTCGTCGCCGCGCGCGATCACGGCGATCTCGCCCTCCTCGCCTGGGGCGGCGGCCGCGTGCGGATCGGTGGCCGCGAGCGGGACGATCCGCACCAGGGTGTTGAGGCCGGCCCGCCCCGCCGAGCCGGGCTTCACCGCGGCGTCCTGGTTGATCGTGAAGGTGTAGACCTCCGACGAGCCGTAATGGTTGACGAAGAGGTCCGGCCGGAACGCCTCGGTCAGCCGGCCGAGGAGGCCGTCCGTCATCGGCGCGCCCGCGAAGCCGAGCTTGCGCACCGACGACGTGTCGGTCGCGGCGAAGTCCGGATGGTGGACGAGGTCGTGGTAGAGCGTCGGCACGAGGTAGAGGTTCGTCACCCGCTCGGCCGCGATCAGACGCAGCGCGCCCGCCACGTCGAAGCGCGGCAGGCACACGAAGGTGCCACCGATGAGCGACATGGCGAGCAGCGAGCGCACCCCCATCGTGTGGTAGAGCGGCATGACGCCGAGGGTCCGCTCGCCGCGGCCATAGAGGTTCTGGGCCACGTGGGCGAGGGCGGCGGCGCGCTCCGTGCGGTGGCGGCGCGGCACGCCCTTGGGTTTCGCCGTGGTGCCCGACGTGTAGAGCATCAGCGAGACCGCCTCGGCATCGGCCCGTGGCGCGACCGGCTCGGCCGGCACGGCGGCGAGGTCGGCAAAGCGCGTCTCGCTGGGCTCGGGCTCCACACCGACGACGATGCGCGGGCAGAGGCGGGCGGCGGCACTCGCCCGCACGCTCGCGGCCGAGACGCCCTCGTAGGCGACCGCCTTCGCCTCCGCGTTCTCGACCACGAAGTCGATCTCGTCGGGATTCGCCCGCCAGTTGACCGGCGTGAGCACGAGGCCGGCGAACTGGCAGGCCCAGTGGAGCGTCGCCGCTTCCAGGCGGTTCTGCAGCACCGTGACGAGGTGGTCGCCGGGCTTAAGGCCGAGCGCGTCGAGGCCCGCGACCACGGAGGAGATCAGCCCATACCACTCCGCGTAGGTGAGGCGGATCTCCCCGTCGACGATGGCGATGCCCCGCGGGTCGCGGGACACGCTCGCCAGGAAGCTAGTGCCAAGGTCAAGCATCGGATGGGGTCTCCTCGGTCGGTTCGCCGCGCAGCAGGGCGGCGGCCTCGACGGCGGCCGCGATGATCGGGGCGTAGCCGGTGCAGCGGCAGAGATGCCCGCCGATCACCTCGGTGAGCTCTCCCTGCGTCGCGTGCGGGCGGTGCCGCAGGTAGGCGTCGAGCGACATCAGGATGCCGGCGGTGCAGAAGCCGCATTGCAGGGCGTGGTGGCGCCGGAAGGCCGCCTGGAGCACGCCGAGCCGGCCGGGTTCCGGCGCCAGCCCTTCGACGGTGCGCACGTCGCTGCCCTCCACGGCGACGGCGAGCGTCAGGCAGGCGCGGGCGGGCAACCCGTCGATGGTGATCGTGCAGGCGCCGCAGACACCGTGCTCGCAGCCGACATGGGTGCCGGTCATTCCGAGGCCGTGGCGGAGCGCGTCGGTGAGCAGCGTCCGCGGTTCGACCTCGACCCGGGCGGGGGCGCCGTTCAGCGTGAAGGCGACCTCGTGGCGTCGCGTCGCGTCTAGCCGTGGCATCGGCGGGCCTCCTCTGCGGCCTGTTCGAGGACCTGGCGGCCGAGGCGGCGCACGAGGTTGCGGCGGTAGCGGGCAGTGGCGTGGACGTCGTCCCCTGCGCTGAGGTCCCAGGCGAGGGCGTTGAGGGCGTCGTCGAGGGCGGCGCCGTCTAGGAGCGGCCAGTCGCGGGCGGTCGGCCGGTCGGCGACGCCGCCCACCGCGAGGCGCATCCGCTGCCCGTCGACCACGGCCGCGCAGGCCACGATGGCGAAATCGCCGTGGCGCCGGGCCATCTCCGCGAAGGCGTAGCCGGAGCCCGGCCTGCGCACCGGCAGGGCGATCGCCTCGACGAGCTCGTCGTCGGCCCGGTCGGTCACCATCATCCCGACGAAGAAGTCGTCGGCCCGCACCCGCCGCGCCCGCTTGGCGGAGCGCAGATGCACCTCGCCCTCGAGGGCGACGAGGCAGAGCGGGATCTCGGCGCTGGGGTCGGCATGGGCGACGGAGCCGCACAGGGTGCCCCGGGCCCGGGTCTGGACGTGGCCGACGAAGGGGAGGGCTGCGGCCAGGAGCGGCACCTCGTCAGCGAGGCCCGGCCGGTCGAGCAGGAGCGTCTGCCGCACGCCCGCCGGGATGACGAGGGCGCCGTTCTCGCGGCGGGGCGACCGCAGCGTCTCGATCCGCATGAGGTCGACGATCAGCGCGGGCTTCGTTAGCCGCATGTTCAGCATCGGCACGAGCGACTGGCCGCCCGCGACGATGCGGGCCTCGTCGCGATGGCGGGTCAGCGCCTCCAGAACCTCGTCGAGGCTCGCGGCGCGCAGGTAGTCGAAGCGGGCGGGCTTCATGCGGAGACCCCCAGGCGCGCGAGGAGCCGGCGCAGCAGACCGGGCCGGGACTCGCCGCCGGCACGGCGCGCGAGGGCGGAGAAGAAGCCGCCGATGATCACCCGGGCCGCCCCGTCGAGGAGACGGCCACCCACCGCCGCGACCTTGCCGCCGACGGAGGCCTCGTAGGCGTAGCCGATGCACGTCCCGCCCCGGGCGTCCGGCGCCAGGGTGATCCGCCCGCTGCCGCCGCCGTTGCCGAGCGCCCCCGTCACGGTGCCCGACAACGTCGCGGCCCGGGGCGGATCGAGATCCGAGAGCGTGATGTCGGCCTTGTAGCGGCCCTTCACGGGGCCGACGCCGAGGGTCACGTCGGCTCGGAAATGCGTCTCCGACAGCTTGCGCACGCCATGCGCGCCCGGGATCACCGAGGTCAGCACGGCGGGGTCGAGCAGCATCGCCCAGACCGCCTCCGGGGCCGCCGCCACCCGGGCTTCACCCTCGCCGCGCATGGTCCGGTCACCCGGGCGGGCCTGCGCCTGCACGGTGCGGCCCTGCGGGGGAGCCGGCTCGTCGCTGCGCTCGCTGAGCGCGGCGAGCTTGGCGGGCGTCAGCGGCAGGTCGATGGCGTCGATCCCGAGCGCGTCCGCCACCGCATTGGCGAGGCAGACCGGCGTCGACATGCAGTTGCCCTCGCCCACGCCCTTCGCTCCGAGGGGTGTGAAAGGAGAGGGACTCTCGAGATGCAGGACGACGAGGTCGGGGATCTCGGTTGCGGTCGGCAAGAGGTAATCGGCGAAGGTGCCTGACAGGAAGGCGCCGTCCTCGCCGTAGGCGAGCTCCTCGTACACGGCGGCGCCGAGCGCCTGGGCGAAGCCGCCGCGCACCTGGCCCTCGACCATGCCGGGGTGGAGGATCCGGCCGCAATCGTGCATCGAGACGTAGCGGTCGATGACGAGCTTGCCCGTCGCCCGATCCACCTCCACGCCGCAGAAATCGAAGATGAAGCCGTGACACAGCGAGGAGTTGACGGCATCGCCCTCGTCGGGTGCTGCCAGCTCCGGCGGCGTCCAGAACGCCGTCTCGCGGATGACGGAGCCGACCTCGTCGGGCACGAGGCCCGGCGACCAGTGGCTCGTCGCGGCGACGCGCGCGAAGGGCAGCGCGGCGTCCGGGTTCGTCCGCGACGCTACGCGGCCGCCCGCGAAGACGAGGTCGTCGGCCCGCACGTTGAGCTGGGCCGCCGCCACCTGGGCGAGCCGGTCGCGCAGGCGCGTGGCGGCCTGGTAGGCCACCCCGGCGACCGCGGCGGCGAAGCGGCTCGAATAATTGCCCGAGGCGATCGACCACGCGTCCTTGGCGGTGTCGAGATCCGTGGTCACCCGGACCTGATCGAGCGGGATGCCGAAGACGTCGGCCACGACCTGGGCGAGAACGGTGCGATGGCCCTGGCCCTGCGGCACCGAGGCGACCTGCACGGTCACCGAGCCGACCGGATCGAGAGTGACGGTGGCAGTGGCCTGCGCGCCGTTCTTCGGGCCGGCCTTGGCGCGCTCGGCGGCCGTCAGCACCGTGGTGATGTAGCCCATGTTCGAGACGCTGGGCTCGACCGCGGCCGTGAAGCCGATGCCGTAGAGCCGGCCCTCCGCCCGCGCCGCCTCGCGACGGCGGCGCAGAGCGTCGAGACCGCCATCGCGAACGGCCTCGTCGAGGGCGCGCTGGTAGTCGCCCGAGTCGTACAGTGCCCCGGTCGCGGTGCGGTACGGGAAGGCGTCCGCCGGGATCAGGTTCCGGCGGATCACGTCGAGCGGGTCGAGCCCGAGCGTCGCGGCGATGCGCTGCACGAGGCGCTCGAGAGGGTAGTAGACCTGCGGGCCGCCGAAGCCGCGCACGAGGCCGGTCGGCGTCTTGTTGGTGACCACCACCCGGTTGCGGATGCGCACGTGCCGGATCGCGTAGGCGCCGGTCATGTTGCCGTGCATCCGGTACAGGGTCGCCGGCTCCGGTGCGCGCAGGGTGGCGCCGCAATCCTCGACCTGGTCCCAGTCGAGGGCAGCGATGCGGCCCTCGCCGTCGAAGGCGGCCGTCAGGGTGGTGACGCGGTTCGTCGCCGAGACCGAGGCGGCGAGGTGCTCCATCCGGTCCTCGATCCACTTGACCGGGCGCCCGACCTTGCGGGCGGCGGCGCAGATCAAGACCGCGTAGGGGGCGACGCCCTGCTTCACGCCGAAGCTGCCGCCGGAATCCGGCGGCGTGCGCAGCCGCAGGCGGTTGCCCGGCACCTTGAGGGCGCGGGCCACCACGGCATGGATGCTGAAGGGGCCCTGGAAGTTCGCGAGGAGATCGTAGGAATCGTCGCTCGGGTCGTACTCGGCGACGACCCCGTAGGTCTCCATCGGCGAACCGGTGTTCCGGGGATAGCGGACCGTCACCGAGAGGGTGTGGCGGGCCTGCGCGAAGGCGGCGTCCGGGTCGCCGTACCGGAAGGCGCGGTCGCTGACGAGGTTCTGCCCGACGCCCTCGTGCAGGACGGGCGCGTCCTCGGCCAGCGCTGCCAGCGGATCGACCATCGCCGGGCGGGCGCGGTACTCGACCTCGATCAGGTCGCAGCCGTCCTCGGCGACGTAACGATCCTGCGCCACGACCACGGCGACCGGCTCGCCGACGTAGCGCACCCGGTCGACAGCGATCGCCCGTGCGTCCACGGCAGCGCGGAGCGCCGGGACGAGGGGACCGGCGACGTCGGCGAGATCGTGTCCGGTGAGCACCGCGACCACGCCCGGGAGCGCGCGGGCCGCGTCGGCGTCGAGGCCGAGGATGTCGGCGTGCGCGTGAGGGGAGCGCAGGATCGCCGCGTGCAGCGTACCGGGCTTGTGCCCGAGATCGTCGATGTAGCGTCCGCGTCCGGACAGCAGAGCGGCGTCCTCGACGCGCTCGACCGACTGCCCGACGAAACGGCTGTGCTCGATGCCCAATGCTCGCTTCCTCGTTCGAGGCTCTAGGGAGGCCTCGTGAGTGCAAACTGCATCGACCCCGCCGCGGGACGTGAGACGCCCCCGTCTCACAACTTACCGAAACGTCTCAAAATCCGCGGACCGGCATCGTGACGTCCGGGCGGGCTTGCTGGTGCAGGGGTGCGACCCTTGCTTCTCCGGCGCACGGGACAGGCGAGCGTCGCACCCCGTCCGGCAATGGGCGGCGGTCGTGCAGGCAGGGAGCAGCGCGTGAGTTGCGGCGGGTGGGATCAGGCCGCGAAGCCGGCCGAGCGGCGGACGATGCCGCGGAAGACGCTCGGGGGCACGCTGACGTGGTCGCGGAAGAAGCGCGAGAAATGCGCGGGTGCCGCGAAGCCGAGCTTCGTGCCGAGATCCGAAAGGCTCTCGTCGCCCGCGACGATCGCCTCGACGGCGCGCTCGATCCGGATCGAGTTGAGGAAGACGTGCGGCGAGGCGCCGGTCGTCTGCTCGAACAGGCGGTAGAAATGGGCGCGCGACAGGCCGGCTTCGCGGGCCAGGGCTTCGGCGCTGAGGCCGAGCCCGTCCTCGCCGCGCATCCGGGCCATGGCCCGCTGCACACGCCAGTCTCCCCGCGGGCGCCGCCCTGCTTCGCGCAGGGAGGTTCCGATCTCGCGCCACTTCGTGAACCGCTCGATCAAGGCGATCATCAGTCCCGGCAGCAGCTCGTCCCGGATGCGCGGTGAACCGGGGGTGTAGACCATCTCGGCGGCGAGATCCCGCACGAGACCGCGGATCACCGCGGTGATCAGCCCGGCGGGCTCGTCGAAGAAGCCCGGTGCGGCGCTCGCCGACCAATTGTGCCGGAAGGCGCCGAGCCATGCCGGCTCGATGTACAGCGCGAGGATCATCGACGGCTTGCGGCGCGGATCGTGGACGTAGGCGTGGGTCTCCCACGCGTTGACGAGGACCGCCTGGCTGTCGGTCAGGTTGACCACCCGGTCGCCGACCAGGAACTGCGTGTCGTCACCCTCGACCTTCAGCAGCACGTGGCAGTGCGGATGGGCGTGGCGAACCAACCCGCGATCCATGTCGAGCAGGGCAACGCGGCCGAAATCTCCGTACGTGATTTCGAGAGCATCAGACATGAGAACAGCCTAGCACCCGGTGCCGAACGCAGCCAGCCGTCGCCATGCCCAGCCTCGCTGCTACTTCTGTCGCAGGGATACCGGAACAGAGGCCGGGATGTCCGCGCCTGACCGCTTCAGCAGGCGATCCGTCCCCATCACGACCAATGGGATGACCAGAGCCACGTAGGCATTGTCGATCCCAAATGGGTCGCCCGCCAGGAACCAGCCGATCGTCAGCACGAGGGACGCGACGATGCTGACGAATGCGGCCCGCGGCCGCGCCACGTGTGGCGCGTAGAAGGCGAACAGGACCAGGACCGCGAGAGTGGTGCGCAGGGACTTGGCGAGGAAGGTAACCTTCAGGATATCCGGCGCGTAGATCGCGAGCGGAATCGGCAGCAGCCCCACCGCGATCGTCGCCGCACGCACGAAGGCGAGCGAGCCGCGTCCTTCCACATCGCCGCGAAGGGGTATGTAGAAATCCTTGTAGAGGAGCGTCGCCGCACCGATGCTGAGCGCCGAGATCGTGCCGAACAGCGAACCGGCGAGGCCCGCGACCACGACCGCGGCAAGGACGTCGTCCATCCGGCCGATCAGCGCCGGCAGCACCCCGATCGGCGGCACGTTCGGCATCAAGGCGCCCGCGCACACGCCGACGAGGGCAGCCAGCAGGCCGAACGGAACGAGAAGGATTGCGCACCAGAAGCTCGCGGCCTGGGCGGTGCGACCGTCCTCCACGGTGTTGATCGCCTGGATCACGTATTGTGTCGAGAAGACCGCGCCGATCCCGGCCACGAGCCAAGCCAGGATCTGGGACCAGCCGACGGTGTCGACGGCAAACATCCGGGCCGGAACCTGTGCCTGCAGGGACCCGAGGCCGCCGATTTGCGAGACGGCGAAGGCCGCTGCGACCAGGATGCCGACGTACTTGACGACGGCGTGCAGCACATTGGTGGTGATCACGGAGCGCATGCCGCCGATGCCGACGTAGAGCGTCGCCACCGCGCCGGTGATGACGATCGCCGTGGTGCGGTCCATCCCGAGCAGCCCCGCCAGGATGGAGCCGCCGCCCGCGTAGGTCGAGATCGCCACGATCTGCAGG
Organism: Methylobacterium aquaticum; assembly: GCF_016804325.1. Classification (NCBI taxonomy): domain Bacteria; kingdom Pseudomonadati; phylum Pseudomonadota; class Alphaproteobacteria; order Hyphomicrobiales; family Methylobacteriaceae; genus Methylobacterium; species Methylobacterium aquaticum. Next base: position 5,962,948 of record NZ_CP043627.1, on the reverse strand, counting down.
GCGAAGATCATGATGACCGAGGTGGCGAGCTTGGTCGGGCGTCCATAGGCGCGGGCCAGCGCGCCCGAGATGGTATTCTCGCCGAGGGTCTTGAAGCGACGGGCCAGGAAGAAGGCGTACAGCATGAAGCCGATGCCGAGGGCCACGATGTTCCAGGCCGCCGAGAGGCCGACCTTCACGGCGGTCTGCGTCGTGCCGACGCTCGCCGCCGTACCGATGAACTCGGACATGAGCAGGAAGCCGATCAGGACTGCCGGGTAACGCACTCCTCCCGACGTGAAGCTGCCGGCGCTCCTGGCGTGACGGCGCGCGACGACGCTGATCAACCCCATCGCTGCCAAGTAGGCCAACGTGAGCGACAGCACGACCCAGTTCGGCTGCATGATGCCGCTGTCCGTCAGACGTCAGCGAATGTGCGCAGGTCGCGGTGATTGGGCATGATTCCTCCGGTTGTTCTTTCGGGCGACCGCGCGTGACGGCGTTCTTGTATGCGCCCAGTCTGAAGGATCGTGCGTGCAGAGCGGTTGTTCATCAAATAGAGAAAAATGATATAGGTGATCATCAGCCATGATGGCTCCGGCCTCCCAGACATGACCAGTCAGTGGCCGACGATACGTGGCGGGGCGCGGAACCGTTGCTGATCCGAAGACGATCGAAGTGGAGAGGGATGCTGTCGCAGCGCCTGCGTGACTGGGAACATGTCAAGCATGTGCCGCCGGGCCGGCTGCAGGGGGCGAGCCGGGATCGGTGGAAGCGGGCGCCGCTGCCCTGGCGCAGATCGACTGCAACGACCCTGATGTCCCAGCAAGCCGGCAGCCGCAGCGCAAGCTACTGCGCAGCCCTTGGAAACGCCGCCTCCACATGCGGATCGGGCAGTCTTGACAACGGGATAGAGCGCGTCGCCGTACCCGGCCTTGGTCGCACGTACCTTCGAGCGCCAGTGCGCTCGCTTTCGCTATGCCAGTGTGAGGCCCCGATCCTTCCGCTGCGATTCCTGCCAAGCCCAATTCTGCAGCATTACAGTCTAATCCTTGGCCATGAATGCCACTAAAATTGTTAGCTTAGTGGTCGCCGCCAAGAATGCGCCGCTATTTTATATTTGTCGACGAAAAACTATCGCAACCAACTGTTAATGGGGTTTTTTGATAATGGAACTCGCCGGCCTGCGATAGGTCCGCTATCAGGTGATGAGCTGCCACTCCAGCTGAAGTGATTGAAGGTCGGAAAGTGGCGCTATGCAGGCGGTTCGATCGCTACCTCCCTCCCAATGACTGCGTAGGATACGAACTCCTGCTCCGCGGCGACATCGTCCCGGCCCTTTATGCGGCGGCGGGATCGCTGCCTGGGCGGGGGAGGGGACTGAAGGCAACGAGAGGGTTCGGCAAACAGTGAAGGTTAATCAGATTGCATGCTACCTACGTAGTTTACGCGGTTGCAGGGCATATCCCACGAACATATCATGGCTTTGAGTTCCATGCGTGGGGCTCTAAGTGGTAGCTGCGCAAAGCATTTCCGCCGCGTGATGAGAGTAAAAAGCTCTATTGCGCACTGAGTGATGAATGCGTAAGTTGACAGGCCGTTCTTTTCAGGACAAGCCCTGCGGCCACACGGTTTGATCGTTCAGCGCTTTCGCGCGCTGCCAACCCGTGGGACGCACGACCATGACGACATCTATAACCCTGCAAATGGCAGCGCTGTCGCCTAAGGCGCGCAGCATTGTTCTTGATCTGGCCAATCAAAATAGGCCAGTTCTGCGCAAGGATGCGTATAGCGCACTTATCAGTATTTCATTGGAAGAGCGCGGAGGCCTTTCTCTGGCAGAAGGGAGGAAGCACCTTGCGGATCTGGCAAATGCGGTGCGCTCTTTCCGATTTAACCGACAGCATCGCTACAAACAGAATTATGGTTGCGGATTGAGATCGCCGCGAGCTAATGAGCGTGCGAAATTAGCTAATCGGCTCACATGCTCGATTACAGAGCGCATACGTTTGCATACCCGATCTATTGTAACAGCGGCGGCAAAGAGCATCATGCCTGGATGGGCAATCGATGGCGCAGGCTGGCTAGTCTACAGTGCCGATTTAAAAAAGCGGCGCCATGTAGATTACAAGATGACGATAGAGGTTAATCGTCGTTCAGATTCGCATATTCGGCCATTTGAAGCTGTGCATACAATTGTTGTGAGCCAGGGGTGGCATCAGCAAATCCGGCGTATCGGCCTTAGAACCGGCGTTGTTGAAGGCTGCTTAATCTTATCCTCGAGGCGCGTCGCGCATACCGCATCAGAAGAACTCGAGATATTCGAGGTCAGGTTTGCACGCCTTCAGGAAAAAAATTTAATGAATGGAATCGCATACATATCTTCCGGGCGACATCAAAAGATTAAAATGTATCAAAGCTTTGGGCAAGCGTGTGATGATTGGCGTCAAGACCATATATTTGGAATGATCGATTATAATGACAGTAAAATGTTATTTCCAAATACAATATGCTGACTGAGAACAGAGAAACAGATTCTGAGGCGTCGCTTCGCACCCTTCAGGATGAGTAGCGGATGGTGGACGCGGAGCCCCTCCGCAAGCCGCCGTCGCTGCCCGCTATCGCACCTCCCGAGTCGCCGGCGCCGGTCGAACAGCGCGGCAGGGCGTCCTACGACGACGCCCAGTTCTGAGCCTGCCGCGCCCCGCTCCGGTCGCCCCCCTAGGGTGATCGGGTCATCCCCTCCTCGAAGATCACGCCATAATCGACCGAATTCTCAAGTCGGTCATCGCCCGCATCCAGGTCGTCATGATCTTGATAATACACAATAATCTAACGCAGGAGCCCCCTTTATGACTGCAATCAATCTTGTTGCTGCTATCTGCAGCGCGCCGAACGCAGTGGCACTAATGCGTGCCATTGACCGTGCCGTTCCAGGTAACGCCATTCGCGTCAAACGCTACCGGTCCACAAAGATATGGGATGCGACAGACGGAGGCTACCCGCTGATCGGCCCCTGCGGCTTCCGCGACCTCAAATTCCGGCTTGCTCGCATTTGCCACGAGGGTCAGGACGTCTGGCACACGAAAGGGCTATACTTGGATCCGGAATGCCGCAATCTGATTGATGGCGACTCCAGTTTGCCGAGCACCTTCTACTGGCCAAGAGTGAGCGAAGTTCGACGTTACTCGCATATGGGCCATAAGATCTACATGGTGTCGGGTTCTCGCGAAAATACCGCGTGGGGGCGCTGGTGGTTCGATTACCTATCAGTCCAGATTAATGACGACGTGACCGCTTCTAGATTCCTCAAAGCGCGAGTGACCGACTAAAATCATCGCAACTGGGCATCTTTCCCGGCCGCCCGCCAGGGCTATAGCGAGAGCGCCTGTCAGGGGCGGGACAGTTAAACCTCAGGCAGATCCTGTATCCATTGCCTCTGGATACGATGGCCGTCCACGACGCGGAGAATCCTGCACTCCCCGAAAGTATTTTTCGGGGAGCAGGGAGGCCCGCTGCCCGTTTTAGCCAGCGTCCTTTAACAGACTATCTGGTTTGCCGTCGCCCGCCAGCTGTCGGGTCTCGCTGTAGCATGGCGATCCGCTCGCCATCGGCTTGCCCCTTCTTGAATTTCAGGCCTCTGGCGGTCCGGAGGGGCGCCGGAGCGGGCCTTCAAAAATGCCGACGATGTGCCGACTATCCCAAAATTCGCGCGTCGGTGCGGTGTCCGGCGACCGGGCTCGGGCCCCTCGTGCCAAGGCCCGCGGCCCCGCGCGATCGGTTTGGCGACATGCCCTGCGGCTTCGTCGCTGCAGCGATGCGAGAGCCTGACGTCGCGTGGGTAACGCTCAAGCCGGGACAACCGCCCGCGCTCGTGCGCAGGCTCACCGGCACGCGCCTGGAGGTCCTCGCGGTGATCGCCGATGAGACGCATTACGAGGCGAAATGGGATTTCTATGGGTTCCTGACCCGGGCGGTGGCCTCGTACGTAGAGCGAGCGGGCTCTTTGACTGTGTTCGACACGTGACGTCGCATCACGTACGCGGCCTCAGACGAGGAACAGGGGCACGGCGGATCGGAAGCCGGGTAGGTCGGGGTTCATCCGGATCGGGGCTGAGCCGTTGGACTGGGACGACCAGACCACGGCGCTCGTCCACGTCCGCCCGCCGTCTAACGAGATCTGGACGAAGCCGTGGTCCTGGTAGGCCAAGCCGCCAGTATCGCTCCACGACAGCGGGGCTCCGAGGTGCCGGATCCCAGCAGCGCCGCCGACCGGCATGCTGAGTTGCCGCCATGCGTGGACCGCTTCTCTGAGCGCTCGCTCACTCCGTCGCGCAAAGCTTTCCGTCGTGCAGGGTCCGCAGGCTGACGATATTGTCCAATCAAAGCGTAGAAAACTGAGCAGATTGACCCTGCGAATAGCTGCTTCCAGCCCCCTTGGACATCATTTTCGCGGGCTTCCAATCAACGCTGATTACCCTTTGCAGACATTCAAGCCTGCCGGCTGAGACGTCCGCTCGGCAGGAAGAAGCGGACCTTCGTGCAACAGTCACGACAGCAACATGACCTGGCCCACAACGTGCCTGCCATCCCAAGCCGAAGGCTCGTGGTTGCGATCATTTCTCGCTCGGCGGTGCAGGCTCGTCCCTCGGGGGATGGCCGAACATCGCCTTGTAAGCACGGCTGAACGCCGCTTCGGATTCGTAGCCGATGCGCAGCGCGACCTCGCCGACCCGGGCCTCGCGGGCGACGAGCATGTCCCGGGCGAGCGTGAGCCGCCACTCGTTCTGGTAGCGCAGGGGCGAGCGTCCGACGAGGGCGGCGAACCGTTCGCAGAAGCTCGACCGGGACATGCCGCTGACCTCGGCCAGGGCCTCGACGCTCCAACGCGGCAGCGGTCGCTCGTGCATGACCTTCAGCGTCCGGGCGATGCGGGCGTCGGACAGCCCTCCCAGCCATCCGGTGGTGTGCCCGCGTTGCACCCAGGTCCGCAGGGTGCGGATGACGATGACGTCGATGATCCGCGAGATCATCAAGGCCGCGCCGGGCTCGTCGTCGGTCACCTCGAGCATCAGGAAGGGGACGATGCCGTCGAGCCATCCGGCTCCTTCGGCATGCCGGATGTGGATGCGCCCGGGCAGGGCCGAGATCATGCCGCGAAGAGAGTGGGGATCGAACCAGAACCGGCACACGATCACCGAGGCGTCCGACGCGGCGGCCACCAGCCTCGATCCTCCGAGCCCGCGGGGCAGAAGCACGAGATCGCCGGTGTCGATCGCGACGCGCTCCCCCGCTTCGTCCACGACGTCGAGCGAGCCGTCGGCGACCACCAGGACATTGGCGGCGCCGGCTTCGAGGTCCAGGCCCTTCGACTGCGCGACGACGTGCGACCGGACATGGTCCCCGGTGAGCCGGATCTGCGCCAGCACGTGCGAGAGCAGGTCGCCAGAGGCCGGGTCCGGCCCGCCGTCCGGATGAACGGTCAAGTTTTCCAGTGATCCGGTCATGGGCGTCATCGGCGTCCGATCGTAAACAGTCCTTCCGAAGCGACGCGCATCTCACTGAAAAGACGCCGCTTTCACGAAGCCTGGCGTTCGCGTCGCCGGGTCCGCCGCGTGATGGCCCGTCGCCCCGATCCCCCACGGAACACGGGCCTGCCCGAACTCCGCACCCTTCGCCGCGCCGCACCCCCGAAAGGACCACCGATGACGACCATCGAACAACCGGGCCACGACACGTCGCGCTGGCTGCGTTCCTATTACTGTCTCCGTGCCGGGGTGTCAGTTGCTTGGGTCGCGGCCGCCCTCACCGTCGGGCCGGCCATACCGCCGGCCGCGGCGGCGCTTCTGGTCGCCTATCCCGCCTGGGACGCACTCGCCAATGTCGTCGATGCGCAGCGCAGCGGCGGCTTGGCCGCCAATCCCAGCCAGGCGCTCAACGCGGCGGCCAGCACCGTCGTCGCCGCCGCGGTGGCGGTCGCGCTCGGATGGGGCCCGCACGCGGTGCTGGCGGTGTTCGGGGCCTGGGCCGTCCTCTCCGGCCTGCTGCAACTCGCGACTGGCCTGCGGCGCTGGCAGGCCGGGGCCCAATGGGCGATGGCGCTGAGCGGAGCCCAGTCGGCCCTCGCGGGCGTCCACTTCATTGTCAAGGCGAATGGTGCCGCGACACCCGGGATCACGGACATCGCCCCCTACGCCGCATTCGGCGCCTTCTACTTCCTGGTCTCGGCCGTGTGGCTGACCGTTGTGCGGGCGCGGAAAGACGCGGCGGAACGGACCGTCTGATCCTGGCGCGGCGCTGGCGGAACGCTCGAACCTGGGTCGTCCCATGTCGGCATTACGCGGTCGCGTTCACGAGATGAGCCGACACGGTCGCGATGAACGCGCGAAGACGCTGAAGACGCCGCAGGTCGCGGTGATACCCCATCCAGATGTCTCGCGCCGGTGGCGGCGTCGGCATGTCCAGCCTGCGGATGCCCGGGATCTGATCGCCGACCACGCGGGGCAGGACGGCGATGCCGACGCCTTGCCGGCACATGCGTCCCTGGACGTTGCGGTTGTTCGATCTGAGCACCGGTCTCGCGTTGGGGAAGCTCTCGACGAGCCACGCGATGTCGGGGAAATGGCCGGTGGAGGTATCGTGCGTGATCAGCCGGAAACCGGTCCCGTCTCCGTAGGGGGGATCTGCTGCTTCCTCGGCGATGTAGACGCCGTAGTCGAGCTTGAACAGCCGCCGCTGAACGACGTCGGCGGTGTCGAATGGAACGATGCGAAAAGCAATGTCGGCCTCCCGCTGGGCGAGGTTGAACAGGCGCGTGCCGGTCAGGATCTCGACGTCGACATGGGGGTAGGCCTTCGCGAAGTCCGCCAGGATGGGCGGGAGGACGTAGGCCCCGAACCAGTCCGCCGACGAGATACGGAGGCTGCCTTTGAGGTTCTGCTCCTGCCCCGCGAGCCGGCGCTCCATGGCGAGCGCGCCTTCCTCCATCTGCTCGGCCAGCGCGATGATCCCGTGCCCCTCATCGGTCAGAACGAGACCGTCCGCCGTGCGCTGGAACAGCGTGTGACCGACCGCCTGCTCAAGGGCGCGGAGGCGCCTGCCGACGGTCGGATGGCTGGTGTGAAGCGCGCGCGCGGCACCGCCGAGCGTGCCGGATCGCGCGACAGCGAGGAAGATTCTGACGTCGCTCCATTCCATCGCGACCACCTGTACGAAACTGAACGCCTGGAGTGCAACTCTGTCAGTTAACGAACAAATCTGAGCATTTAAATTCCCGCCATCGCCACGGGCCAGCTCGCAGGCGCGGGTTGCGGCCCGACGATCCCCCGGCGGCCTGTTCCAGCTCCGATCCGAACGACAGGAGACGGATCATGCAGATAGGATTCATCGGCCTCGGCAGCATGGGCTCGGCCATGGCGCTCAACCTGGCGAGGGCCGGCCATGACGTGCGGGCCTGGAACCGGAGCAAGGTTGCTCAGGAGCGCGTTCCCAGGGTGACGCTGGTCGAACACGCGGCGGAGGCATTCGGGGCTGACGCCGTCTTCACGATGCTGTCCGACGACGCGGCCATTCGGGAGGTGATCCTCGATGCCGGCCTGCTGGCGAGCGCGCGACCGGGGCTGATCCATGTCGTCACGTCGACGATCTCGGTCGCTTTCGCGCGCGAACTGGAGCGCCTGCACGCCGAGGCCGGCCTCGGCTACGTGTCCGCCCCGGTCCTCGGTCGCCCGAGCGTTGCGGCGAGCAGCCAGCTCAACATCCTGGCGGCCGGGAAGGCCGATGCCGTTGCCGCGATTCACCCGTTGCTCGCCCCCCTCGGCAAGAAGGTCTGGACGTTGGGGGAGAACCCCGCTCGGGCGAATGCGGCAAAGCTCGCCTGCAACATGATGATCGCCATGGCGATCGAAGCGATGGCCGAGGGTGTCGTGCTGACCGAGAGCGTCGGCCTCGACCGCGCGGATTTCTTCGAACTCATCCTGGGCACCCTGTTCTCGGGCCGCGCCTACGAGAGCTACAGCGTGCAGATCACCGAACGAGTGTTCGAGCCGGGCTTCAAGGCCAGGCTCGCCCTCAAGGACATGCGCCTGGCGACCGAGGCCGGCCGCGAGATCGGACGTACGCTCCCGATGCTCGACGCGGTTCGCGAGGGCCTCGGCAAGGCCGTCTCGGCGGGCCTCGGGGATAAGGACTGGTCGATCATGGCCGACATGACGGTTCGCGGCAGCGACAGCGCGGCGGCGTCTGCCTGAAACGAGGAGACCCAGCGATGAAAACCTGGTTCATCACCGGCTGCTCGAGCGGCTTTGGCCGGCGCCTGGCCCTCGCCGCGGCACGGCGCGGCGATCGGGTCATCGCGACCGCTCGCGATGTCACATCCATCGACGAGATGGCGGTGCCCTTCGCCGGCCGCATGATCGCGCTGCCGCTCGACGTGACGGATGCGGCGGCCGCGAGGTCGGCGGTGGCGAAGGCTGTCGAGATATTCGGCGGGTTCGACGTACTGGTGAACAATGCCGGTTACGGATTGTACGGCGCGATCGAGGAGGGCACTCCGCAAGAATATCGACCGATGTTCGAGGTGAACGTCTTCGGCCTCATCGAGACCACCCGGGCCGCCCTGCCTGCCCTGCGGCGTAAGGGCGGCACGATCGTCAACATGTCCTCGGGTGCGGGCATCGCGGGCGGTGGGGGAGGGGGCTACTACAATGCCGCCAAGTTCGCCGTGGAGGGCGTGTCCGAGGCGCTCGCGGGCGAGCTGAAACCCTTCGGGATTCGCGTGCTGATCGTCGAGCCCGGGCCGTTCCGCACCGACTTCCTCGGCCGCTCGATCACTATGGCAGCGAAGGAGATGCCGGATTATGCGGCGAGCTCGCGCAGGCATTATCGCGAGACCAACGACGGCAACCAGGCCGGCGACCCCGACAAGGCCGTGGCCGTGATCCTGCGGGCGGTCGACGCCGACGACGCTCCGCTTCATCTGCCGCTCGGCCCGGTCGCCCACGCGATCGCCGAGCGGAAGCTGACGGCGTTTCGCCGCGATCTCGATGCCTGGCGCGAGATCTCGATCGCGACGGATTTCGATCGGCCCTGAGCGCCGGCCTTCAGCACCGTTCCAACACCACCATCTGACCGGGGTGCGATCATGATCGCGACTTTGCAGGGATTTACCCAGCAACTGGTGCCGGCGAACGGCATCAGGCTCAACGCCGTCACCGGGGGCGCCGGCCCGCCGATACTTCTGCTTCACGGCTGGCCCGAGACCTGGTGGGAATGGCACCACGTGATGCCGGTGCTGGCCGAACGTTTCAGCGTGGTGGCGATCGATCTGCGCGGCGCGGGCTTCTCCGACTGTCCGCTCGACGGCTACGACAAGGCGACGATGGCGCGCGATGCGCACGAGATCATGGTCGCCCTCGGGCACGAGCGCTACGCGGTGTGCGGGCACGACATCGGCGGCATGGTGGCGCTGCCGCAGGCGGCGCTCTACCGGGAGGCGGTCACGCATCTCGCCGTGCTCGACGTGCCGCTTCCCGGCTGGACCGGATGGGAGGCGACGACCGCGAGGCTCTGGCACTTCGGATTCCATAGCAACCGGGATCTGCCCGAGCGCCTGATCCACGGCCGCGAATACGACTATCTCTCGACCTTCATGGCCGAGCGGTTCTACGATTACGGGACCTTCGATCCGGCGGACATCGAGATCTACGCGCAGGCGATGGCGCGCCCCGGCCGCACGCGCGGCGGCATGGAATGGTATCGCACCCTCGCCGCCGACCATGCGGCCGCCCTCGCCTACAAGAAGCGACCGCTCGAGATACCTGTGCTCGGCTTAGGGGGAGACCAGCGGTTCGGGGCCCAGATGGTGCCGATGCTGCAGGAGTTCGCCGGCACCGTGACGGGCGGCGCGATCGCTCGGTGCGGCCATTACGTCGCCGACGAGCGGCCGCACGAGGTCGCGGCGGCCCTGATCGAGTTCCTCGAGGCCGCGTGACAACCAACGCCCGTGCGACAGGGCGGAATACACCGGTCGCGACCCTGCGGGCAAAGCTTGGCCAAGGGGTCGCGATTGATCGACCCAGTTATATCGCCGCGCCCTCGAACCGATCTGTTCGATGACGCAAGGCAAGCCCGAACGGGCGTCGGCGCTGATGCGCCGGACGCCTTGGCAGCGACGTGTCGATGCCAAGGCGCGAGGGTATTAAAGAAGGAGATTGTCATGTCCGCCCCCGTCATTCGCGGCGTCAATCACATCGGCATCACGGTGCCCGATATCGACGCGGCAAAATCGTTCCTGGTGGAAGCCTTCGGCGGTCAGGTGATCTACCAATCCTTCGGACCTCAGGATCCGCCGCGTCAGGGGCCCGACTTCGAGCGGGCGGTCGGCGCGTTCCCCGGAACGGTCGTTCGTGGCCAAGCGATGGTCAAGATCGGAACCGGGGCCGACATCGAGCTGTTCGAGATGCACGGCCCCGAACAGGCCCAACCGATCCGGGCCAGCGACTTCGGCATCACGCATTTCGCGCTCTACACCGACGACATCGATGCGTCGGTCGAGCGCTTCGAGCGGGCTGGCGGCACGCTCCTGACTGCGCCGCGCGCCATTCCCTACGCGACCGAAAAGGGTCCGGGAAACAGGGTCTGCTACTGCCGGATGCCCTGGGGTACGACGATGGAGTTCATCACGACCCCCGACCGCATGGGCTATCATGACCAGACGGATCTGCGGCGGTGGCAGGACGAGGGCTGATACCGACAGTCGCTTTCACCGACCCTTTGTCTCACAGCAGCCAATGACCCGGAGACATGGCGGCGCCGCGCACACCATGCCGCGCGGCCCCGCATCGGGGCCGGTGTGTCGCCCTAAAACCGTCTGCTGCGGGGCGCCTGCCTCGTACGCGGCCAGGGCGGATCCTTCCTCCGACGAAGCTCCGAGATGCCGCTGCGACAAGTCCCGACCGTTCAGTGGAGGCTCCGCGACGGCGTTGCCGCCCGATTCTCGGTTCTCCCGTGCCGGGCGGAACTTCGCGGGTCCGAACCCAGGTGCCGCCGCAGCATGAGCGCGAGGGCATGCGAGCGCCACGGCCGGTGCGCGACGTCGACGATGGGGATCGCCGAGAGCACCTCCGGTCTCACCGTATCCGCGGCCGACAGCGAGAGCACGATGGGGCGATGGACGATTCGGGCGGCGCGGCGAGCGAACGTGAGCCCCGAACGTCCGGATGGCTGGTTCTCGACGATCAGCAGGTCGAAGCGTCCCGGCTCCGCGCGGAGCGCCGCCAGCGCCGCATCCGGATCGGCGTAGCCGACGGGCTCGTAGCCCAACGCCGCGAGCGTCTCCTCGTCCTCCTGAACCGTGGAGCGGGCGTTTCCGACGATCATCACGGTGCCGCCGACGGCAGCGACCTCCGGCCCGGCCTGCGGGCGGACCGGCAACCAGACCTCGAACGCGCTGCCCGCCGCCAGAGCGCTGCGCACATGGAAGGCACCGTCCTGCTCCTGGACGAACTCGAACGCGGTGGCGAGGCCGAGCCCGGTCCCGGCCGGGCGGGTGGTGAAGAACGGTTCGAAGATCCGCGCGAGCGTGGCCGTATCCATGCCGCGGCCTTGATCGGCCACGCGGATGCAGACGTACTCGCCGGGGCCCAGCTCTCCATGCGAGAGCGTTCGGCGCTCGCGCAAAGAGATCCGTTCGAGCCGCACGTCGACCGCGCCGCCCGGATCGGAGGCCTGGAGGGCATTGCGGATCAGGTTGTGGACCACCTGCTGCAACTGCGCCGGCTCTCCCTCGACGACCGCGCCATCCACGGTCCCGGCGAGGCGGATCGCCGCCGGGTCGGTCGTCGAGGTGCGGATCTGGGCCACCGTCTCGGCCACGACCGCCTCGACGACGCTCGTGCCGCGAGCCGCACCGCCCCGCCGCCCGTAATCGAGGATCTGTCCGGCGATCTCGTGCGCCCGGCCGCCCGCCCGGACCAGGAGATCGATCTGCCGGGCGGCCCGTCGCGGGTCGGCCGGCAGGGCGTCGGCGGCGATCTCGGCGTGGCCCAGCATGACGTTGAGAACGTTGTTGATGTTGTGCGCCACGCCGCTGGCGAAGATGCCGATCGCTTCCAGCCTCTGCGCGCGCCGCAAGGTGGCCTCGATCTCGCGGCGCTCGGCCCAGACCTGCTGGCGCTCCAAGGCGGCCCCGAAGCTGTCGGCCCCGATCTGCAGAAGGCCGCGCGAGTGCCGCAGCCAGGCCGGTTGCGGGCTGCCGCGCTCGAAGCACATCACGCCGACGATCCGCTCCCCGCGGCGCAGCCGCGCGCCAGTCCACGAGACGACGCCGCGTGTGGCGAGCGCCCGCACCAGGGCCGGCGGGCCGGCGCCCGCGGCAGCCTCGACGAAGAGGTGGTCGTCGGGCGCGGCGAGGATGTCGGGGATCAGGTCGCGCTGCGCCCGCGGCCAGCCACGGGGAGGCGGGCGGCCGGCCCGGCCCCAGAGGTGGACCGCATCGCTCCCGTCGAGCATGAGCACGTAGCCGTGATCCACGCCCAGGCCCTCGCCGATCATCGCGAGGACCTCGCCGATGCAGGCGGAGATCTCGTCGGGCTGGCTCGCCAGGAAGCGGTTCGCGGCCTGGGCGACCACCAACTGGAAGGCGATCGTCCGGCGTAAGCTGACGGTCCCCGCCCGCATCAGCAGGCCGACGCGGATCACCAGGGCCACCAGGGCGAGGGCGGCCGCGTAGAGAGCGAGGCGGAAGCCATCGGCGCGGGCCTGACGCCGATCCTTCAGGGCGCGGCGGGCCTCGAGGAGGGCGCGCCGCGCCGCCTCGCTCGACGAGGCCGGCAGCGAGCGGGTGGCGGCGTCGACCTGCGGCAGCAGGTCGAGGAGCTGGCGTCCGTGCAGGACGATGGCGGCGATATCCGCCGCCCGGTCCGCCGCGGCAGCGCCGGACGCCAAGTTGCCGGACGCCGAGTTGCCGAACGCCAAGTCGGCGGACGCAAGGGCATCGAGCCGGACGCGGATGTCATCGATCCGCTCACGCGTCGCGTCCCGGGCGAGTTCCGAGACCCGAACCTGAATGGCCGCGACCGCCTGGGCGAGCCGGACGTCGACATGCGTGTCGGAGAGGCGGTCGCTCAGGGAATCGAAATACGCGATCGAGTTCTGAACGAGGGCGTTTCCGGTCTTGAAGCGCTCGGCCATCTGCGCCTCCCTGGCGATCGCCTCCGTCAGGGCGCGCATCGCGGGGTCATCCTGGCCGCTCGCCGCGCGCAGCCCGGCCAGCGCCTCCTCCATCTCCCGAACATGCGCCACGATCGGGTCGTAGTTGCGCAGGAGGCCCGTCCGCGCCCGGAGCACGTCGTGCTGCAGCCGGGATTCGGCGAGCGCGAGGGCGTCGACACTGCGCTGGGTCCGCAAGTGATCGGCGTCCAGCTCGCCCTTGCCGTTGATCATCAGCCAGGTGAGCAGGGCGGCCAGGAGCGCGCCGAGCACGGTCGCCTGAACGGTGAGCCTCATGCGCGCCTCATGGAAGTCAGCCTCTCGGCTGCGGCGGCGGCACTCCGAGGCCGGGTGCCCGCGGCGCCGTCAGGGGGCGTCCCTCGTAGGAGCCGGTCAGGGTGCCGAGGAACGCCACGATCGCGTCGGCCTGCGCGGCGGTCAGCTCCCGGCCGAGCTGGACTCGGGCCATCAGCCTGACCGCCTCGGCGAGCGTGGCGACGCTGCCGTCGTCGAAGTAGGGCGCCGTGACCGCGACGTTGCGCAGGCTCGGCACCCGCAGCACCTCGGCGGCCTTGTCGGGGATTGTGACGAAGATCCCGACCTTCTCGAACAGGTTGGCGCCGACATTGACGCCCTGGTGGCAGGCCGCGCAGCCGATGCCCCGGAACAGGGCGTAGCCCGCCCGCTCCGCCTCAGTAACGGCGCCGGTCTCGCCGCGCATCCATCGGTCGAAGCGGCTGTCCGGGGTGAGCAGGCTGCGCTCGAAGCTGACGACCGCATCGATCACCGCCGCCCGGTCGGCGTCCCGACCGAAGGCCGACCGGAACCGGCCGGCGAGCACCGGATCGGCGCGGATCACCGCCAGGATGGCGGGCCAGGACCCGCCCAGGAATTCCGGGCGCGTCAGATCAGCCTCGGCCTGATCCTGCAAAGTCGGGATCTCGCCGGCCCATCCTAAGCGGAAGCTCAAGGCTGCGTTGAAGACCGACGGCGTATTGCGCGCGAGGGGCCTGCGGTCGGCCGTCAGGTCCCGCGCCACCGCGCTCGCGCCGTTGGTGCGGATGTCGTGACAGGTGATGCAGGCCCGGTCGCCCCCGCGGGACAGCCGCGCGTCGGAGAACAAGGTCCGGCCGAGGGCTGCTCTCGCAGGATCCGCCCCGAGGCTGCCGGGAACCGGGGTGATGACGGCGAGCGCCTCCACGGCCTCCGCGGGCAGTGGATCCGTCGCCGGCCCCTTTGCCGCCGGACCCTCGGCCGGCCGCTCCCGGGCGACGGGAGCCAGGACGGCGACCGCGCTCCCGGCGAGGACAGCCGCGAGGGCGACCGCGAGAATCCGGGCGGGGCGGAGCGCGGCCACGGCTAGAGCTTCTCGACGGTGGTGGCGAAAAGGTAGCCGACGCCGCGCTCGGTGACGATCAGGCGCGGCGCGCTTGGATCGACCTCCAGTTTCCGGCGCAGCCGCAGGATCTGGACGTCGATGCTGCGGTCGAACACGTCTTCGTGGACGCGCGTGGCCTGCAGGAGATGCTCGCGGCTCAAGGGGCGCTGGGGAGCATCGAGAAAGGCCACCAGCAGCGCGTACTCGCCCTTGCTGAGGGCGACGTCCGCCCCGGTGGGGTTGGTGAGGCGCCGGCGGCGCCGATCGAGCACCCAGCCGTCGAAGCGGCTACGGTGCGAGCCCTGAGGGGCATCCTTGCCGGATTCCTGCCCCCGCGCCGCGGCGGGCGCGACCTCGGCCCGCCGCAGGACGACCCGCACCCGCGCGAGCAGCTCGCGCAGGCCGTACGGCTTGACGAGGTAATCGTCCGCGCCGAGCTCGAGGCCGATCACCCGGTCGATCTCGTCGCGGCGGTGGCCGGTGGTGATGATCACCGGCAGGTCGCTCCTGGCGCGCAGGTCACGCAGCAGGTCGAGCCCGTTCTCTGAGCCGAGACGCAGGTCGAGCACCACGAGGTCGAAGCCGCCTTCCGAAAGCCGCCTCTCCGCCTCCGCCCGGTTGGCCGCCGGGGTGACGTCGACGTCGTGGTCGGCGAAGTGCTCCGAGACGATGCGCCGCATCCCCGCATCGTCCTCGACGAGGAGGATCCGCGTCGGGCCCGGTCGCGCGCTCCGACCCTGGCCCCGGTCCAGACTGGGTTCGATCATGGCGAACTCCGCTTCGCGACGGGACGCCGCGACGGCACGATCCCGACGCGCCGGCTCGATGACCGGGACGGCCGGCCGGACGATCGCCGACAGACGGTCGGGCCGTTCCGGTGTCTCGTCCTGGAACTGACGGACGTCGGGTCTTACACGGCTGGGTTGATACCACGCCGTTTGCAACGATGGGCCCTTCATCATGTGCGCGACAGCACAAGGCGAGCATGCGCGCCGGACATGGTCCTGTCTGCCAGTAAAAGCCGTCGTCGTTACCGTTGTAACGGAGCCCGGCGCGGCCCGAAACCGCTCCGTAATTCGTCGCGAACCACGATCGACCGCCCGCATCACGGAGGCGATGATGATCGATACCGGGAGAGACGGTTCTCATTCCCGACGCCGCCGACATCCCCGTGAGACCGGGCCCGAGTGCCGGGGGATCGCCGGCGTCGCGGAGCCCGCCCGAGGCCCGGGGCATGGCGGCTTCAAGCGATGGCTGCTCGACGCGCTGGTGTTCGGCTTCGCCCATGGCGGCTGCATTCACCATACGCATCCGAGCTACCTCGACTGTCTGCGCGATCTGAGCCGGGCGAGGCGGCGTGAGAGCATTGTCCAACGAAGGCGATACCGGTTCGTCGCAGAAAATCCGGCAAAACCAGAGCTCTAGAGCACTTCACGCTTGCAGCGCGTTCGTGACGTGCTCTCCTCGAACCGGAGGGCCCTTACGGGCGGTCCGATTTCTGTTCGCGCACGGGTTTCCGATCGACGGACGACGTTCCGCGATCTCCGCCCCCGTAGCGATCCTTCGTCACGGCTCGCCCCCGCCCCCCGCTTCGTCGCCGAGAAGACGGCGCGCCGAGGCGATGACCTGGCGCGTCTGGGAACTCAGCCGTGGCTGCTGCTCGTAGTGCCTCAGGCGCGCGACGAGATCACGATCGTCCGACGTTCCGTGAGGCATGCCGCCGAGCACGGATGTCGTGATCGCCTGCCTCAGCTGCGTCTCGAAGGCGTCGTCGGTCTGTCCACGTCCTGCAACCATGAGGTCATCTCCTTCCACCAGGCGGACGATGTCTCGATGAGCCGGGTTACCGTATGATGTCGGATGATATGACGCATGAAATGCCCTGCACGGGACGTGTTTCGGCGCACAGTTCAGGGCTGATAGAAGCTTCTGAGCGACCCTTCCTCGCTGTCGAGCTGTCCGGTGCGCCGATTGTTGCAGCCGTCATCATCGATCGGGCATCCGACATCATCCGGTAGCTTGGGATTACGAAACATTCTCGCGCCAGTCAGGCAGCGAGGACCGACCGATGGATGGACCCGAAGACCCGATTCTGCACCCCGGCCCGATCCGGCCTGCGGAGGACATTCCGACGCTGACGGTGGCGGAGCTGGAGGCCGATCCGCACGGGGTGTTCCGTGCCTGGCGGCCCCGGCTGCCCTTCGTCGGCCACGAGATCGCGGGCGCCCTCGTCCTGCGCGCCGCCGATGTCGACCGGCTGATGCGCGACCCCCGCCTCCAGGCGACGGAGACGCTGTACCCGGAAACGCGCGGGATCCGCGAGGGCGCGCTGTTCGATCTATTCGCGCACGGCATGCTCACCGCCAACGGGCCGGCCCATCGCCGGCGCCGCTCGCCCTTCACCCGCACCTTCGCGGCGCGGATGATCGAGGGCGTGAGGCCGCGGATCCGCGCCGCGGCGGAGACCCTCGTCCGGGAGTGGATGCCGGAGGGCGAGATCGACCTCGTCGCGCGCTACACCGCCCTGATCCCGGCCCGAACCATCGCCGACATCCTCGGCCTGCCGCGCGAGGATATCCCGCGCTTCACGCAGCTCGCCTACGAGGTCTCCCGGGTGCTGAGCTTCACCTTCGGGCCGGAGGACATCCCGGATCTCGAGGCGGCGGCGGTCGCGCTCCAGGACTACGTGGACGCGCTCCTCGAGGCGCGGCGTTCCGCGCCGCGGGACGACCTCTTGTCGCGCTTCCTCGCGGAGGCCGAGGCGGCGGGCGAGCTCACGCCGCAGGAGGTGGTCGTCCAGATCGTGCAGATGATCGTCGGCGGCACCGACACGACCCGGGTCGCCGGGGCGATGCAGGTGGCCTTGCTGCTGCGCCACCCGGAGCAATGGGCGGCGGTCGCCCGCGACCCCGATCTGATTCCGGCCGCAGTGGCGGAATCCCTGCGCTACGAGCCGAGCGTCGGTTCCGCCGCGCGGGCCGCCCGGGACGACATCCCTCTCGAGGGGCACGTCGTGCCGGCGGGAAGCCTGGTTCTGCTCTCGACGATGTCGGCCTCCCGCGACGAGGCGGTCTACGCCCGGCCCGACACGTTCGACATCCGGCGCACCGACCTGCCACGCCTGCATCCGGTTTTCGGCGGCGGCGCGCACCGGTGCATCGGCGAGGCCCTGGCGCGGGTCGAGCTGGAGGAGGCCTTAGGCGCCCTGATGCGCCTCGCTCCGGGCTTACGCTTGGCAGGCGCGATGCCGGTGCTCCGGGGCCATAGCGGCATCCGCCGCATCGATGCGCTGCGGGTCGCCGCCTAGCGCCGCCTCCCGCCCGTTGCGGCCGTCACCGTTTCGGCCGCGATCCGCAGCCGCGCCGTAACAGGCCGCCCCCAGCCTGGCTCCCGGGCGCCGCGGCGGATCGTGCGGCCCCCACCATCCCCCCTGCCGACAAGGACGCGCGATGAAGGTCCTCCTCTGCTCGACGCCCGCCACGGGCCATCTCAACCCCCTGCTCGCCATCGCCCGCATGCTGGCCGAGGACGGCCACGAGGTCATGGTCCTGTCCGGCTCGGCCTTTCGCAACCGCATCGTGGCAGCGGGCGCCCGCTTCACGGCCCTGCCGGGCAGCGCGGATTTCGACGGCCGCGACCTCCGGGGCGTGGTGCCCGAGTTGGCCCGGATTCCGCCCGGCCCGGACTGGCTGCGCGTCGCCATCGAAAAGATCTTCATCGACCGGATCCCCGACCAGCACCGGGGTCTGCGGGAAAAGCTGCGGGCCTTTCCGGCATCCGTGGTGATCGCCGACGACATGTTCTTCGGTGTCCTGCCGTCCCTGCTCGGGCCGCGGGCGGAGCGGCCCGCCATCGTCCTGTGCGGCACCTCGATCCTCCACTGCACCCGCCCCGACGGGGCGCCGGCCTTCCTGGGCTTGCCGCCGGCGGCATCGTCGGAGCAGGAGGCGGTCTACGCGCGGATGGCCGAGGCCTACGACGCGGCGGTCGACCGGCCAGTCGGGCTGAGGCTCGCCGCCGTACTGGCCGAGTTCGGCTTCAGGTCCCCGCCCTGGCCGCCCTTCGACGCGGTGGTGCGGCTCGCCGACACCTACCTGCAGCTCACCGCCCCGGGCTTCGAGTACCCTTTCGCCTATCCCTCGACCGTCCGCTTCGTCGGGGCCCTGCCGATCGTCCCCGGACAGGCGCCGCTCCCGCCCTGGGCGGGCGACCTCGACGGCAGCCGGAAGGTCGTGCTCGTCACGCAGGGAACGGTCGCGAACCACGATTTCGGGCTGCTCGTCGGCCCGGCCCTCGCAGGCCTCGCCGGTGAGCCCGACATCCTGACCGTCGTGACCGGGGGAGGGCGGGGGCTCGACGCGATCCGCGACGCGGTTGCGGGTGCGGTCCCGGCCAATGCGCGGCTCGCGTCCTACCTGCCCTTCGAGTGGCTGCTGCCCCGGATCGACGCCATGGTGACTAATGGCGGCTACGGCAGCGTCAACCAGGCCCTGAGCGTCGGGATCCCGCTCGTCGGCGCCGGCCTCACCGAGGACAAGGCCGAAGTGAACGCCCGCATCGCGTGGTCGGGAGCAGGGATCGACCTCGCCACGAATACTCCGACCCCGGAGGCGATCCGGCGGGCGGTGCGGACCGTGCTCGACGAGCCCGGCCATCGCCGGAGGGCGCGGCGCCTCGCCGCCGAACTGGCGGGGTACGATGCGAAGGCCGAGATCCTGCAAGTTCTGACCCGGTACGGCGGCAGCCGCAGCCGCAGCGCCGCCTGACGGGCAGCGCTTCGGCGATGCCGGAGGCGGCCGTGGAGCGCCGCGCAGCCGACACCCGCCCCGTCCGCCAAGATGACGGCACCCGGTCTGCTGGACCGGGTGCCGTCGGCGTTCGTGTTCGGCTAAAAATTTTTTATTTTCGAGCGCTGAAATCAATCATATTTGTATTTCCGATGTAGTCGAGTTTCGGCGCTATGACATCTCGATGAAAGTTCGGACATCTAATTCTGGGGCTTCATCATCAGGAGCACCAGATCATGATCGCTTCCCGGACGAGACGTGCGGCTGTCGCCGCGACCGGAGCCCTTCTCCTGTGCCTGGCGGTGCCGACGACGGCGCGATCGCAGCCGGACCCGCGCGTGGCGCAGCCCGGGGGTGCGATCCCGCCCGCCCTGCCGTCCCCGGCGGGTCGGGAGTCCCGGCCTCCCGCCGTCGAGCGCGAGCACGTCAGGGCGCAGCGCATCATCGCCCGCGTCTGCACGGGCTGCTGATGTCGGCGGTGTCGCTTCCGGAGGCCTGCGCCGAGATGGCAGGCGCCCGTCCCGGGCTTCGGTGGGCGCGAGCGGCCCGGCCCGTCCGTCGCTCCCTGCGCCGTGCCCTTGCCGTTTCCCGCTTCCTCGCCCGTTCCCTTGCCCGATCCCTTGCCGCATCGGCAACGGGGCACGGCGCGCTTCTCGCGGCAGCGCCGATGCCGCTGCTCCTCGGCCTCGCGGCCGCGACCGCGCCTGAGCCCGTCACCCTCGGCCTCGCCGGGCTCGCCCTGGCCTGGCTCTCGCTGCGGGTCCGGCACCTGCACCGTGCCGGGGAGGAGGCGGCCCGCCAGCGCAGCAACCTCGCGCGCCTGACCGCACCGGAGATCGCCCGGCTGGTTGCCGACTCCGATCCCGCTGCCCCGCACACCGGGTGGGAGCAGGAGGCGACGGTGCTCTTCGCGGATATCCGCGGCTTCACCTGCCTCTGCGAGGGCCTGGCCCCCGCCGGCGTCGCCGCGTTCCTCGCCGAGTTCCGGGTCCGCGCCGCGCGGGCCGTCGAGGCGGCGGGCGGCTTCGTCGACAAGTTCGTCGGCGACGAGGTGATGGCGGTGTTCGGGGTGGCGGAGCCTGCATCCGGGGATGCCGACCGCGCCGTCGCGGCGGCGCATGCCCTCGCGGCGGCGATGCAGGACTGGAGCCGCGAGCGCGATCGGGCCGGCCTGCCGCCGGTCCGGATCGGGATCGGCCTGCACCGCGGCCCGGTCTTCGTCGGCGCCATCGGGGTGCGGCGCGTCGAGTTCACCGCGGTGGGCGACACCGTCAACGTGGCCCGCCGTATCGAGCAGATGACCCGCACGCTCGCCTGCGACTGCCTCGTGTCGGAGGCGGTGATGCGGGCCGCCGCGTGCGGGGAGGCGCGGGTCGCGGCGATTCAGCCGGTGCGGGGTGCCCGGACCGTCCGGCGCCTGTTTGCCCTCCGGCTGGAGCCCGGGCGGACAGAGGCGCTTCCGATCGAAGCGGAGTGACCGGCGCATGCGCTCGCTCACGCCTGCACGGGCCGCCGATCCGCTCCCGCCGATGCAGCCTCGGCGGCATCGCGAAAAAAATTCGCCGGCCGGCGGAATAACTCGGGCGAGGCGGCGTCCTTCTCAGGGTCGCCGCCTCGCCCTCGCGCAGGGCGCCCGTAACGACAGGAGATGCGCGCATGTCGGGAGGCTGGCCGTGAGCGACATGATGCGGCTCGTCGAGCCACTGATCCCTTCCCTACGCCGCTACGCCCGGGCGCTCCTGCGCGACCCCGTCGACGCGGACGACCTCGTCCAGGACTGCCTGGAGCGGGCGGTGAGCCGCTGGCACCAGCGTCGGTCCGACGGTGACGCCCGCACCTGGCTCTACGCGATCCTGCACAACCTTGCGGTCAGTCAGATGCGCCGGCGCGCCCAGCGCGGTGCGCATGTGACCGTCGAGGACGCGCCGGAGGCGAGCCTGTCGGTCACCCCGAGCCAGGACGAGGCCTTGCGCCACCGCGACCTGATGGCGGCGCTCGACGCCCTGCCCGAGGAGCAGCGCAGCGTGCTGCTGCTCGTCACCGTGGAGGGGCTGTCCTACGCCGAGGCCGCGCGGGTGCTCGTCATCCCGACCGGCACCGTGATGTCGCGCCTGTCGCGCGCCCGCGACCAGATGGTCCAGCTCATGGACGGCGCCGATGCCGTCGAACGTCCCCCGCTCAAGCGCCCGCTGCTCAGGAGGGTGAAGTGACCGCGCGCCCAATCAACGAGGACGATCTCCAGGGCCTCGTCGACGACCGGCTCGACCCCGCCCGCCGGGTCGAGGTCGAGGCCTATCTCGCCGGCAGCCCCGATGCGCGCGCGCGCGTCGAGCGCCTGCGGATCCTCGCCCGAGACCTGCGCGCCGCCTTCGCGCCCATACTGGGCGAGCCGGTCCCGGCCCGGCTCAACCTCGCGCACATCGCCGTGGCACGGCGGCGCCCGCGGCTTCCGATCCGGCAAGCCGCGGCCGCAGCGTTGTTCCTGACCCTCGGCGGTCTCGGCGGCTGGGCTCTGCACGGCGTGTTCGCGCCGGTCCCGGCCGGCGTCGATGCCCTGGCGCAGGAGGCGAGCGCCAGCTTCGCGGTCTACGCGCCGGACCGGACCAGGCCGGTCGAACTCGCGGCTGGCGACGGCGACGAGATCGCCCGCTGGTTCTCCGCCCGGCTCGCACGCCCGGTCAGCGTGCCGGATCTGAGCGCGGCCGGCTATCGCCTGATGGGTGGGCGCCTCGTCGCGACGCCCCACGGGCCTGCGGGCCTGCTGATGTACGACGATTCCCGTGGCACGCGCCTCGTCATGCTGATGCGCCCAATGGTCGAGCCGGGCGATGCGCCGATGCGCGAGCACCAATCCGGTTCGGCCACCGGCTACGCCTGGGCCAGGGACGGGCTCGGCTACAGCCTCGTGGGACCGGCCGACCTGGCCGGCCTGCATCCCCTCGCCAACGAGATCCGCCGCACGACCGCGACGAACAGCTGAGGCTGCCATGACCCTGTTGCACGACCTGATCGGAGCGCCTCCCGGATCGACCACGCGCTCCCTGCTGCTGCGGCTCTCCGCCATCGGGGCTGTGCTGGCGGCAAGTGCGGGCACCTTCGCCTATGCGGGCGGCTGGCTGTCCCCGGGCGCGCTGACGCCTGCCCGCATCGTCGACCGCTTCGAGCAGGTGAACGGTCCGCATCCCGGCTTCCGGCGCAACCACGCCAAGGGCCTGTGCGTGTCGGGCAGCTTTGCCGCCAACGGCACTGGCGCCAGGCTCTCGAAGGCGAGCCTGTTCGCGGCCGGGCGGGTGACGCCCGTCGAGGGACGGGTCGCGCTGGCGGGCGGGCAACCCTACGCGGCGGATGCCGAGGCCATTGTGCGCAGCCTCGCCCTGCGCTTCCGGCTGCCGGACGGCGAGGAGTGGCGCACCGGCATGAACAACATCCCCGTCTTTCCCGTGCGCACGCCCGAGGCGTTCTACGACCAGCTGCTCGCCGCCAAGCCCGATCCGGCGACCGGCAAGCCCGACCCGGAGCGCCTGAAAGCCTTTTTCGCCGCGCATCCGGAAAGCGCGAAGGCCGCCGCCCTGATCAAGGCGCGCACGATCACCTCGGGCTTTGCCGACAGCACCTACTGGGGCCTGAACGCCTTCCGGTTCGTGGCTGCCGACGGTCGTGCGACGCCGGTGCGCTGGGCCGTCGTGCCGGAGCGAGCGTCTGCGCCGGAGACCGCCGCGCAGGCCGCGCGGACCGACAGGAACTTCCTGTTCGACGACGTCGCCGCGCAACTCCGCCAGGGGCCGCTGCGCTGGCACCTCGTCGCGACGCTCGGCCGGCCGGACGATCCGGTCGCGGACGCGACCCTTCCCTGGCCCTCGAATCGCGAGAGCGTTGATCTCGGCACCCTCACGCTCACGGGCGCCGCGCCCGAAGCAGAGGGCAATTGCCGGGACGTCAACTTCGACCCGCTCGTCTTGCCGGACGGCATCGCGCCCTCCGACGACCCGCTACTGAGCGCCCGCTCGGCCGCCTATGCCCGCTCCTTCACCCGCCGGGCCGGCGAGGAGAAAAGCCCGAGCGCCGTTGCGGCGACACCCGCCCGAGGAGCCGACCTGTGAGCGACCTGCCGCGCTTCAACCTCCTCGCACGCCTGCTCCATTGGAGCATGGCGGCGATGATCCTGGCCATGCTGCTGATCGGCGTGGCGATGGTGGCTTCGCTGGCCGACTACCACGTGCTGGTCGCGGTGCATCGTCCGCTCGGCCTCCTGATCCTGCTCCTCCTGTTCGTGCGGATCGCGAACCGCTGGCGCCATCCGCCGCCGCCCCTTCCGGCGGACCTGCCCGCTTGGCAGCGGCGGGCCGCGCATGCCTCGCACGTCGCCCTCTACGGGCTCATGCTGGCCATGCCGCTCGTCGGCTGGGCGATGCTGTCGGCAGCATGCTATCCGGTGACCCTCGTCGGGCCGTTCGTGCTGCCGCCGATCATGCCCCACAGCCCGCGCGCCTACGCCGTGTTGCGCGAACTTCACGGCGTCCTGGCCTACGTGCTGTTCGGCCTCGTCCTGGCTCATCTCGGAGCGGCGCTGCTCCACGCCCTGATCCGCCGGGACGGTGTGTTCGCCAGCATGGCCCCCTGGCACCGCCGCCGCTCGGCGGCGGGGCTGCAGGCGGACCTGTGACGGGAGGCTCAACCGTTACCCTGGCTCTCCGCCGAGCGCGGCCGTGCTTGCGAGCGGTCGTGCCTCCGCCAGATCATTGTGGGAGTCAGGACGTCGATCGCTCCGTTCAGGACTCCGGGGCCGCCGGATTGGACTTCCCCTTGCAAAGGCTGCTCCTTGGGCACGAGCAGTCATTCACGCAGCTCGCGCCGAAAGTCCGGTAGTGGCGCGAAGCCGAACAAGCTGGTGGCGAACTCGTGACCCCTTGCGGACCTTGGACATCGTGCCATCGAAGATCTGCATCAAGTTGAGAAGCGGACATGATGCCGATGTTGGCGCAATCGGGAGCTACAGGATGTGTTCGCGTGCTCAAAGTTCCGCTTTGAGCACCAAAGTTCCGCTAAATTAAACTTCAAGTAAGTTGAGGCCGTCATCGCAAGGCGGCGGCCTCATTCAAGTTGCAGTGCTTGTTTTGGTCGCCTGCGATGTCGAGCGGTCGCGCAGGAACGCGATCAGCGCCCTGAGGGCTTCAGGGACCTGCCTGCGGCTTGAGTAATAGACGTGGAAGCCTGGGCCGGGCGAACTCCATTCGGGCAGGATTTCCACCAGGGTCCCGGCCGCCAGTTGCCGCGCGACCAAGCCCTCCTGGCAGTAGGCGATCCCGCCGTCCGTCTCGGCCATCGCCAGCGCGAGCGCCGTCTCGCTCAGCACGACGGACCAGGCTACGTCGACGACTTGATGCTCCGGGCCCCGCTCCACCTCCCAGTGGTAGATCGCGCCCGTGCCCATCCTGAGGCCGATGCAGTGGTGGGCGGCGAGGTCGGAGGGGTGTTCGAGGGGTGGGGCACCTTCGAGGTAGCCCGGCGAGGCCACCATGACCCACCGGATGTCGCCTCCGATGGGCACCGCGATCATCTCCTCAGGGACGCGCCCCCCGAAGCGGATGCCCGCGTCGAACCCCTCCCCGACGATGTCGACGAAGTCGTCCTGGACCACGACCTCCAGCTTCACCTCGGGGTACTCGGCCAGGAAGCCCGACAGGGCCGGGCCCAGCACCAGTCGGGCCGCATCGGTCAGCACGTTGAGCCGGAGCCGGCCGGCCGGCTTTCCCCGGTAGCGGTTCAAGGCCTCCAGGCCTTCCTCGATGGCGCCGAACCCGGCCTCCAGGCGCGCCAGCAGATCGGCGCCAGCCTCGGTCAGGGTGACGGCGCGGTTGGTCCGGTTGAACAGCCGCACGCCGAGCCTGGTCTCCAACCCGCGCAGGGCGTGGCTCAGCGCCGACGGCGAGACGTCGAGTTCGAGGGCGGCGCGCCGAAAGCCGCCGACCCGGGCGATCACGCGGAACAGGTTGAGGTCACCCAGATCGCCCCGGGTCAGTCCCGCCACGATTGCCGCCCCCTATCCAGTGTTGAGCTCAACTGAACGCTACGATGAGTTCCATCGCGGCACAAGCGAGCCGCCGCGTGGTTAGATGTCAGCAAGGCCGGACGCCGGCACCCACCGACAATCGAGGACGAGACATGGCTGAAAACAGCAAGCGCATCGCCGTGACCGGAGGCCATGGCAAGGTCGGCACGACCCTCGTGCCGTACCTCAAGGACAAGGGCTACGAGGTCTTCATTATCGACCGCGACGCGCCCACCGATCCGAACGAGTTGGCGATGGTCGCCGACCTGACCGACTTCGGCCAGGCACTCGACGCCCTGTCGTCCGCCGGCGAGGACACCTACGCCCACGCCGAACCCAAGGCGTTCGACGTCGTCGTTCACCTCGCCAGCATCCCGCACCCGCGCATGCTGCCGGACAGCGACGAATTCCGGCTCAACATGATGGCGACCTACAACGTCTTCGAGGCGGCCCGCCGGCTCGCCATCAAGGACATCGTCTGGGCGGCCTCCGAGGTCGGCATCGGCGTGCCGTTCGACAAGACCGACGCTCCCTACGTCCCGGTGGACGAGGACTACCCAATGCGCGGCTACAACGTCTACGCGCTGACCAAGGTGCTGGGCGAGGAGATGGCGCGCCAGTTCTGCCTCAACGACCCGGAGATGCGCATCACCTGCCTGCGGCTGTCTAACGTCATGGATCCGCAGGAATACGCCAAGTTCGAGGGTTGGCAGGACGACCCGACCCGGCGCCTCTGGAACATGTGGACCTACATCGACAACCGCGACGCCGCCCAGGCCATCGAGTGCGCGATCCGGTACGAGGCCCGCGGCAAGGACGCGTTCCTGATCACCAACGACGAAACGGTGATGCGCACGCCGACGGCGGAGCTTCTCGACCGCCACTTCCCGAAGGCGGAGCGGCGCAAGGCGTTCACCGGCAACGAGGTCATCCTCTCGAACGAGAAGGCCAAGCGCGTCCTTGGCTTCAGGCCCGTCCACCATTGGACCGACGAGGTCTGAGGTCATGACCGGTTTCGATCACCTGGGATTCCTCGGCTTCGACACCTTCGGAACGGTGGTCGATTGGCGCTCGGGCGTCGCCCGTTCGGCCGCGCCCTTCCTCGACCGCCATGGCATCGGCGTCGATCCGTTCGCCTTCGCCGACGAGTGGCGCGCCCTCTATCAGCCGGCGATGGAGGAGGTGCGCTCGGGCCGTCGCCCCTGGGTCCGCCTCGACGTCCTCAACGGTGAGAACCTGAGGACCGTGCTGGCGCGGCACGGGGTAGCGGTCGACGAACTCCCGGACAGGGAACTCGCCGATCTCAACCAGGCCTGGGAACGGCTCGACCCCTGGCCCGACAGCGTCGAGGGACTGACCCGCCTCAAACGTCGGTTCGCCATCGGCCCGCTCTCCAACGGCCACCTCGCCGGCATGATGCGGCTCGCCCGGTTCGGCGGGCTGCCCTGGGACGTCATCGTCGGGGCCGAGATCGCCCGATCCTACAAGCCGACGCCCGAGACCTACCTGCGCTCGGCCGAGGCGGTCGGCCTGCCGCCGGAACGCGTCGGCATGGTCGCCGCCCACAACGACGACCTCAAGGCCGCCCGGGCCTGCGGCCTGCGCACCGTGTTCGTCCGCCGACCGCACGAGCACGGCCCGGCCCAAACCACCGACCTCGCCCCCGCCGAACGCTGGGACGTCGTCGTCGACAGCCTCACCGAGGCCGCCAACGCGCTCGGCTGCCCCTGAACCGGAGAACCAAGCCATGACCGACCCCCATCGCCCCCTGGCGCTCGTCACCGGCGCGTCCAGCGGCATCGGCTACGAGCTCGCCCGACTGTTCGCGGCCGACGGCCACGACGTCCTCATCACGGCGAGCGGGCAGAACGATGGTCTGGAGCGCACCGCCGATGCGGTCCGTGCGACCGGCGTCGAGGCCATCGTCGTGAAGGCCGACCTCACCGAGTACGACGGCGTCGAGGCCCTCGCCCAGGCCTTGGCCGGGACGGGTCGCCCCCTGGCGGCGGCGGCCCTGAACGCCGGCGTCGATGTCGGCGGCTACTTCGTCGGCGGAACCGACCTCGCGGCCGAGCTCAAGATGATCCAGCTCAACGTCGTCTCGCAGGTCCACCTGACCAAGCGGCTGCTGCCGGCGATGGTGGAGCGCGGCGCGGGCCGGCTGCTCTACACGGCCTCGATCTCCGGCACGATGCCGACCCCCTACGAGGCCGTCTACGGCGGCACGAAGGCCTTCCTGATCAGCTTCGTCGAGGCGGTGAAGGAGGAGGTGAAGGATAGTGGCGTCAGCTTCACGCTGCTGCTGCCGGGTGAGGTCGACACCCCGTTCTGGCACCGCGCCGGCATGGACACGACCAAGCTCGGCCTGGGCGAGAAGGCCGCCCCGACCAAGGTCGCCCAGGAGGGCTACGAGGCGATGAAGGCGGGAGCCGGCTGATCAGGTGGAACAGCAGCTGACCGCCCGACTGCGCGAACGGCAGGTAGCCGAGTTCGTCCAGCACCACCAGGTCGAGCCGGGCGAGGTGGTCGGCGATGCGGCCCTGCCGGCCGGCTCGCGCCTCGGCCTCGAGCCGGTTGACGAGGTCGACCACGTTGTAGAACCGGGCCCGCGCCCCGTCCCGGATGCACGACCGGGCGACCGCGATGGCCAGGTGCGTCTTGCCCGTGCCGGTGCCGCCCACCAGCACGACGTTGCGCTGGTGGGCCAGGAACTCGCCGCCGCAGAGGTCGCGCACCAGACCTTCGTTGATCGGCGTCCCGGCAAAGGCGAACTCGGCGAGGTCCTTGGCCAGGGGCAGCTTGGCAATCGTCATCTGGTAGCGGATCGAGCGCGCCTGCTTCTCGCTGATCTCGGCCTGCAACAGGTCGCCGACGATCTGCTGCGGTTCGTGGCTGCGCTTGAGGGCGACCTTGATGATCTCGTCGTAGGCCGCCTTCATCCCGAACAGCTTCAGCTCGCCCATGGTGGCGAGGATCTGCTGACGTTCCATCATGGGGCTCTCCTCAGGCTGTCGTAGCGGGCACAGTCGGCGACCGGCTCGTGGCGCAGCCGCAGGCTCTCGGGCGTCAGCAGCGAGACGGGCGCGGGCGGCTCCCGCTGGCGGGCCAGGATGTTGAGCACCACGTCGGCCGAGTGCACGCCCTCGCGCAGTGCCTCGGCGCTGGCCGCTTCGACCGCGGAGAGGCCGTCGCCGAGCACGGCGGTGAGGATCTCGACCATCTGGCGGTCGCCGTCGGCGCTGCCGGCGAGCTTGCGGCGGATCCGTTCGAGGGCGGCGGGCAGGACCCAGTCCTTGAACGGTGCGCCGTTGCGCAGCGCGCCGGGCTTGCGGGCGAGCACGGGGACGTAGTGCCAGGGGTCGAACACCGTCTGGCCGCGTCCGAAGGCCCGCGGGTGCTCGGCGACGACGCGTCCGTCCTGGCGGATCTCGATGCGCTCGGCATAGGCGCGCACCTCGACCGGGCGACCGATGGCCGAGGCCATGACCGAGTACTTGTTGTTGTCGAAGCGCACCAGGCAGGTCGAGGACACGGCCGCCGGGACGGCGTGGAAGCCGTCGAAGCGTCCGGCGTAGGGGACCAGGGCTCCCCGTTCGGCTTCGAAGGCCTGCCAGATCGTCAGTTCGCGCTGCTCGGGATGCGGGTGGGCCTTGGCGTAGGCGACGACCCCGTCGAGCAGCAGGGCGTTGAGCTCGTCGTAGCTTCTCACCCGGACGCGCGGGGTGAACAGGCGCTCGCGCACCAGCCCGACCTGGTTCTCGACCTGCCCCTTCTCCCAGCCTGACGCGGGCGTGCAGGCCACGGGCTCGACGAGGTAGTGCGAGCACATCTGCAGGAAGCGGCGGTTGTAGGCGCGCTCGCGCCCGACGAAGATCGTCTCGACCGCGGTCTTCATGTTGTCGTAGATGCCCCGCTGGCAGGTGCCGCGGAAGAAGGCGAACGCCCGGTCGTGGGCGTCGAAGACCATCTCCTGGCTCTCGCGCGGATAGGCCCGCACGAACAGCATGCGCGAGTGGCAGAGCCGGACGTGGGCGACCTTGACCGTCGTGGTGACGCCGGCGATCAGCACGATCTCGTGGCTCCAGTCGAACTGGTAGGCCTCACCCGGGGCGAAGGCGAGTGGCACGAAGGCGGGAGCCGTCACGCTGGCCTGCTGGCGCTTCCACGTCTTGGCGTAGCGGCGGACGGCATCATAGCCGCCCTCGTAGCCGAGCCCCCGCAGCGCCTCGAAGATACGGGTCAGCGTCAGCCGCTCCCGCGCCGGCTTCCCCGTATTGGCCGCCAGCATCCGGTCGAGCTCGTCGCGCCAGGGCCCGAGCTTGGGTGCAGGCTGGACGCTGCGGGTGTAGCGGAAGGCAGTTGCCTCCGAGCGGATCACCTTCCTGACGACCTTGCGGGAGAGCTTCAGCTCCCGGCAGATCTGCTTGATCGGCTTATGCTGCACGAAGTACGCGCGGCGGATCTTCGCGACCGTCTCCACGACCAACATCCTCCGCGAGCCTCCCGTTCCGAATGCGGGAGGCAGTCTGGATGAAGTATCCTGGGGGTCCCGTTTGGACGCCGATCACCCCGGAAACGGGGTCCTTATTCCACGCCTAATCACAGACCGAGCGCATGGGATCGCCGCGGTCGTGCTCGCTGGTGTGATAGAAGACCGTCACGGCCGAGACGGCGAGACCATCCCGCCGTAACTTCTCGCCGAGGCGCGTCGCGTGCGCTGCCACGGCCGGTTCGAGCACCGTCCGATCGGTGATCCTCGAGGAGAACGAGCTGGTGACGGCACAGCCTTTCCGCCGGGCCGGCACGATCTCGAGCGGCAGGCAGGCCCGGCCGCGCAGCTCGTGGATGATGTGCTCGCCCACCACCGTCAGAGATTGGCGCGCCGGCCGTATGCCGGGGACGGCGGCCCTGCGGATCGTCGCGGATGACGAAACGGGCGAGCTCGAGAGCGCGACGATCCTCGAGCAGTTCGGTGAGGTGCCGGAGGACTTCGCTGAGCAGGTCAGCGGTGGGTGAGGATCGTCGTCGAGCGGGATGTGCCGTAGCCGGCCGGGACAAAAGCTGAAGTCTCGTTCCGGATCTGATTTTCGTTGTTTGTTCGCAACTCTGACATGAAAAAACTCAGATCAGATTGCAAACTCTAAGTATATCCTATTAGATCTCGCTTTAATAAGGAGACGTCAATGGCTTACGTGAATTTTCAAAACTATATAGCGAAACTTACTCAGATTGGGTCCGCAACTTTCAGATTCAACTCAGTAGACGGAAGACAAATACGGGGTGATGCCATCCCATTTGATACCGCAGACACCGGGAAATACGTTGTAATCCAAAGCATTGATAACACTGGAACTGTAAACATAAAAGAATATAACGCGGACGGAACATTTGTAACCAGTGCTAATTATTTCCAGACAAGCTATGAAGCTTCGACAGGGGTTTTACTTAGAAGTGATGTAGGCACAGGTTTTAACTATGCATTCTTGTCTCAACAAAGAATGCTTCCTGGCACTCCAAGTGCGAGTTTTACACTCGCCTCTGACCAAAGCCAAGGTACTTTCACACCCTGTTTCGTGACTGGCACATTAATCGCCACGACGACGGGCGACGTCCCGGTCGAGATCCTTGCGGTCGGCGACTGCGTAATCACTGCCTCGGGTAAGGCCCGCGAGATCGTCTGGATCGGGCGGCGCCATCTCGACCTCATCCGTCATCCGCGCGCTGAAGCCGTGCGCCCGGTCCGCATCCTTGCCAACGCGTTCGGTGATGGGCTGCCGCGGCGCGACCTCTTCCTCTCGCCGGACCACGCAGTCTGTGTCAGCAAGCCTGCCGAGGTGCTGATCCCCGTCAAGCATCTCGTCAACGACGCCACAATCGCCTACGTCGACCGAGACGAGGTCACCTACTGGCACGTCGAGCTGGAGAGCCACGACATCCTCATCTCCGAGGGGCTGCCGACGGAAAGCTTCCTCGACACCGGCGTGCGCGCCGGCTTCGAGAACGGGGCAGAGCACATGATGCTGCACCCGGACTTCACGCCCCTGACGCTCGACGATTTTTGCAGACCCCTGGTGCAGGCGGGGCCAATCGTGGATGCAGTGCGCATACGTCTCCTCGCCCAGGCTAAGGCGCTCGGCTGGAGCCTGACGGACGAGGACGACTTGCATGTCGTGGCCGACGGCGTGGCGATCCGCCCCGAGCGGGATGGGGCGTTGGCCTGGTTCAGCCTTCCGGCCGATGCGCGCGAGGTAAGGCTCGTGTCGCGCACCTTCGTGCCGGAGCGGGTGCGGGTGGGCGCTGGCGACGGTCGGCGTCTCGGCGTGCCCGTGCGCAGCGTCGTCGTGCGGGGACGGTCGGCGAAGGGCCGCTACAGCGTCACCCGCGCTCTTCCGGTCGGGACCACGGCGCTGCGCGCATCTGGGTTCTCGCACTTGCAACTCGGCCCGGCCGGCGCGTGCCGCTGGACCACCGGTGCCGCGGTGATCCCGGCAACACTGTGGGCCGGCTGCGACGGTATCTTTGACCTCATGGTCGAGACTGCTCCCGACCTCGGCCGCGTGGAGGCGTGGGTTGCGCCGGCTGAACAAGTCGCCCGTCCGGCGAATTGGGCGGCGTAGCGCGGAGACGAAAAAGCCCCGCGGGCGGCTGCCGGCGGGGCTGAAGGTGGGGTCTCGGGTCTGGAAATCCGGTGAGGCAACCGCTTAACGGCAGGGCGGGTTCCCGCCGGTCAGTCGTGACCGTGGTGGCGAACCTGCTTCCGGTCGACGCTCCGCAGCCGATCGGTCTCTGCCGTCAGCTGTTTCGGGCGGTACTCAGCGTTGGTCCCGCATCAGTCTCGCCTCGATCGCGGCGGCGAGCTCTCCCTCACCGCCTCCGGCATTTCGGTGAGCGCCTCGATGCAGGTCCAGGCGGTGCCGTCCGGGGTGGTCACGTCGCGCTGTTCGCTCTTGGTGTCGGGGTCGCTCCGGTGAGAGTGAGGGCGGCCTGCGCGAGGAGGCGCGCCACGGTGCCGGGATCGGCGTAGGCGAGGTGGATGCGCACAAGCGGGCGCCCGCCCGCGGCTGGCTCCACCGAGAAAGTCCGGGGTTCGGCCGCGACCAGCATGTCCCGCTCGTCCTCCTCGATCGGCACCACCAGCGACACCCCATCCTCCGCCAGCCAGGCAAGCCGCCGCCGGCCAATCCGGAAGACCGGCCCGGCGGCACTCGCATGCTCGGTGACGCCCAGCAGAGTGCCGGCTGCCCGGCGGGCAATCTCGAACCAGACAGAGGGTTTGCGGGGTGGCGCTTCACGGCGCGGGCGGTCGCGTCTCCTCATCCCCACTCAACGCCGGCCGATGGGATCTGGGCCAGCCGGAGGATGTTGCCCCTCGATCCTGCAGGGAGGCGCGCACACGATGTCGGACACCTGTATTGCCCTGGTCGCCGGCGCCAACGGCATCATCGGCAAGGCGCTGAAGGAAACGCTCGCCGCAGCGCCCGGCTGGCAAGCCCGTGCCTTGTCCCAGCGCCCGCACGGGTCGCCTGGGGCGGTGGCAGTCGACCTCACCGACGCGGCCGCGACTCGCGCCGCCCTCGCTGAGACCCGCGACGTCACGCATCTGTTCTATGCCGCCCTCGCGCCGCAGCCGGACCTCGCCGAGGAGGACAAGGTGAACGGCGCGATGCTCCGCCACCTCCTCGACGGGTTGGAGGCCGCCGGCGCGCCGCTCGAGCGGGTCGTGCTGTACCAGGGGGCGAAGGTCTACGGCGTCCATCTTGGGCCGGTGCCGTCGCCGTTCTATGAGGACGAGAACCCGCGCCACATCGGGCCGAACTTCTACTTCACGCAGGAGGACGAGCTGCGCGCCCGCGCCGCCCGCGGTGGTGCGGACTTCGCGATCCTGCGGCCGGACGTGGTGGTGGGGGACGCGGCGGGCAACGCCATGAACATCGCCATGGTGATCGGCGCCTATGCGGCTCTATGCCGGGCTGAGGGCGCGGCCTTCCGCTTCCCCGGGCCAGCCCACGTCTATGACGGGGTCTTCGCCCAGGTGACCGAGGCCGGGGCGCTGGCCCGGGCAAGCCTGTGGGCCGCCACCGCCGAGGCAGCGCGGGGGGAGGCGTTCAACTACGTCCACGAGCCGTTCCGCTGGCGCCGCGTCTGGGAGAAGCTCACCGCCGTCCTGGATCTGCCGCCCGGCCCGCCCCTGCCGCTGCGCCTCGCGAGCCACATGGCCGACAAGGCATCGGCCTGGGAGCGCCTCGTCGCCGAGCAGGGGCTCATCGATACACCGTACGAGCGCGCCGTCGGCTGGGCCTTCGGCGATTTCGTGTTCCACAGCGACTTCGATCTCGTCTCCGATATGGGCAAGATCCGCCGCAGCGGCTTCACGGAAACCGTCGACAGCGTCGAGGCGCTGATCACGGCGATCCGGCGCCTGCAGGAGGCGAAGGTGTTGCCACGGTGAGTCGGAAGCCGTCCAAGCGGCCCGATCTCAGAACCCGAGATCGTCCTGCCGGATCTCCGATCGGGGATCGATGCCGCGGCTCCGCAGCGATTCGGCGGCGCGCCGGTTCGCGGCCGTTTTCTCCGGGGCCTTTTGGCGCCGGCCACCGGTGCTGCGGGTTGAGGCCGGCGGCGCGGCTCGGCGCTCCTCACGGGCAGGCTGCACCTGCCGCTCATCATCGTCGCTGCCGGTCGGCGCCTGGCGCTCCTCCCGCGGCTGCGGTTCCTCGAGGAATACGCTCCACCGCGCCACCTCGCGGCCGGTGAGCTCGGCGCGATCGTCGCGCAGCATTACCACCCGGGTCTTGCCGAGGTACCCGGCGAAGTAGGTCGCGCCGGTGCGGTCGGACCGGTACTCGCGCAGCTCGGTCAGGACGAGGCGGGGGCGGTTCATTGGCGGTCCAACCCATACTTGGGACCGCATTCAGCGCTCATCATGCTAGTCTTGGTAATGTTCTTGGTTAGCTTGCTTGCTTTCCAAGATACGGTTCCTACTCCATAGCTGTTCAACCTGAATACGTAAGACTCTACGAAATATGCACCGCGAGCAGTGATCAGGAATGATTTATCTGTCTCGCTAAGATTTATTAATTCTACTTTATAACCTTCTTTGAGATAGCTATGTATGTCAGTTGTATCTTTAATAATCAAATCGATTCGGTTTGAGTTATTTATATACGCAAATATCCTCCCTCCATCAAATCCGTCTTTGCGCAAGCCGCCTTGGCCAGGGCCTACAAGGCCAGTTTCAAAATAATAACTCTGACCGTATGACGGCCCGCATCTTGCCAATATTGTCTCAGCTCCGGCAGTACGTGGAGAAATCACGAAGGCGAGGGCGATCCAAGGCCAGCAGCGGACCATTCCGGGACCAAACATCTAACCAGCGACGAGGAAGCTGAGTTGGCCTTCTGCGACGAGCCGCCCGGCCGCGGGATGCGGCGGCCACTATTGAGAGCTTCAGCCTGGAGCTGGCGCTCGGTCCGTTCCTACGCTTGGACGTCGCCAAAGGCACTCTGCGCTGTCACCAGACAGTGGCCTTCGCCGACCACGCTCTGGACGCTCACGTCGCCGCCCGACTGCTTGGCGAACCCGAACACCTGCGAGAGCCCAAGACCCGTACCCTTGCCCACCTCCTTGGTCGTGAAGAATGGCTCGAAGATCCTGGTCAGGTCCTCCTCGGTGATCCCAGTGCCGGTGTCGCTCAACTCGATCTTGGCGAATGGGCCTGGACCACCCCCGTGGCCGCGGATCGGCGGCATCGGCAGGCCGCATGTCAGCCGCAGGGTCAGCGTGCCCTCGCCCTCCATGGCATCGCGGGCGTTGACCGCCATGTTGACCAGCGCGGTCTCGAACTGGCTCACGTCGGCTTCGATGAAGCAGGGGTGTTCTGGCAGTTCGGTCACCACCCGCACGCGGGCACCGGTCACGGTGTCGAGCATGTCGGCAACACCACGCAGGCGATCTCCGACGCTCACCACCTCCGGCTTGAGCGCCTGACGGCGGGCGAACGCCAGCAACTGTCCGGTCAGCTTGGCGGCGCGCTCGACCGTGTCGGAGACCGCATCCATGTACCGCTTGCGCCGCTCCTCAGGGAGGTTCGGCCGACGCAGGAAGTCCACCGACGAGCGGATGATGGTCAGCAGGTTGTTGAAGTCGTGCGCGACGCCTCCCGTGAGCTGGCCCACGGCTTCCATCTTCTGCGACTGGCGCAGGGCCTCCGCGGTCGCTTCCAGCGCCTGAGCCTGCTCCTTCTCCGCCGTGATGTCGCGGCCGGTGGCGTAGGTCATCTGGCCCGCCGGGGCTGCCGACCAGGATATCCAGCGCACCGAGCCGTCCTTGTGGCGGTAGCGGTTCACGACTCGGGGCTGCCCGCCCGCGGCTGCCTGCGTATAGGCTTCGGTCGTCCCGACATGGTCTGCCGGCACAACGAACTCGTTGACGTGGTGGCCGATGAGCTCGTCCGGTGCGTAGCCGAGCAGGCGTGTCCACGCCGGATTGACTCGCTGGAACACCCCGTCGAAGTCGATCACCAGCATCAGGTCCGGAGAGGTCTCCCACATCCGGTCGCGTTCGACGGTCCGCTCCGCCACCTCGTGCGCCAGCGTATCGGCACGGGCTGCCAGCAAGGCGGTCGCATCGCGCAGGTCGGTCACATCCTGCGCGAACACGTAGAACCCATCGACGCTGCCGCTTGCGTCGCGGCGGGGCGTGTAGCGGATGGCTGCGATGCGTCGCCCCCCATCCGACCATGGCCAGTCCAGGTCCATCTGCACCGTTTCACCGGCCAGGGCCTGCTGGATCCCCGCTCGACGCTTGGCCACGCCGCCCTCGCCGAAAAGGTCATGCATGTTCCGGCCCACCACCGTGTCCGGGGCACGCCCAAACCACGACTCGCCCGCGGCATTGACGAACCTGTATGTCAGGGATCGATCGACGAATGCGATCAGCACTGGCTGGGCATCGGCGACCAGCCTTAACTCCTCCTCTCGAGCCTGCAGGGTACGTTCGGCCTGCTTGCGAGCGGTTGCCGTGCGGGTCCATGCAGCGACCTCGCGGATGAACAGTAGTTCTTCGTTGGTCCACTGGCGCGGTGTGGCGCTACAGACGAACAACAGCGACACGAGGTGGCCGTGCTCGACCACCGGCGTGTTGACGAAGGCCCGGGCGCTGATCCCTTCCAGCGCCTCGGCATGGGCGCTGGTGCGCGGGTCGGTTCGGGCATCGCCGACAACAACCGTTTCGCCGCGCTTGATGTCCTCAATATAGGAGCCGAAATCCCGGAACCTGCGTGTGCCCGCGAGGGAGCGAGCACCGCCGCTGGTCCAATCACGCTCGACGTCAATGGTTTCGGCCTCGCGATCCACCAACCCGTAGCCAACGAGCTGAACGCCGAGCGCCCGCCCGAGGATGCCGCTCGCCACGTCGGCGAGGCTGGCGGTGTCGTGGTTGTACTTGGCGAGTTGGTCGCTCAGCTCGAGCAGCGCCTGGCGACGCTGTTCGCCTGCGCGGAGGGCCACACCAGCCAGGTGTTCGGTGGTGCGGTCGCGCATGATCTTGACGAAGCCGATGTGCCGGTCGTCCTCGTCCCGCAGCGGCATCATCTCGCCGGAAGCCCAGAACCGCTCCTCATCCTGTTTGAGGTGCCAGCGTTCGTCCTGGGCGCGCCCGTTCTTGAGGGCGGTTTCCATCTCGTAGGTGACCCGGCCGTTGGCACGGTCTTCGGGCGTGAAGAAGCGCGCAGCGTCCTGCCCACGCATCTCCTCGGCGGTCCAGCCCATGACGTGCTCGGAGCCGCTGTTCCAGCCGGTGATGGTCCCTTGGCGGTCCGTGACGACAATCGCGAAATCCAAGGTGCTCTCGAACACCGCGTTCTGCCGAGCTGCATCCATGCTGCCGCTGCGAGCCCGTTCGCGCAGTTGCCGCACCTCGGCTTCCAGTTCCTCTCGCGAGAGGAGGCTCACCTCACGTTCCGGCACGCCACACCCTTCCTCGAACCTAAGTTACTGCGAGAACGGAGAAATCAGTGCCGCTCTCGACCGCTCCAATCAGGCCTGAATTGATTGGTGTGCAACCGAATCGTATGCGTTATGCCACAAACTTGCGAGTCGTGAGTCCTCGCCTCCACGCTTCGGGACTGGCACCGAAGCGCGCTTGAGTTCGGATGCACGGATCGTTGAAAATGGCTCGTCCGCCACAGCAAGGCCATTTACTATAGATCTGATCCGCATTGATGGATGGCGCAGGGCCGGCATTCAGAGGTGTCGTCGAGTAATATTTCTGCAATTAAGTAGATCTATCGACTGTGACCGTGAGATCAAAACTCGTACGATTCTCGTATGGCGCATGGCCGGTGCGCGCGTGCCCTCAGTCATATTGAAGGATCTTGAGTGTCACGAAGCGTAACGCTCGACGCGCGTACCTTTCACCCGTCTGCGATGGGTCCGATCGCCCCGCGTTGTCGTGACCGAATGGCCGACAGGCGACGGCTGCAGCGAACCTTGGCCGTTGTGGTGCGTTGATGATCGCCGTTCGTGCGTGGGACGGTCGAGCGACGACGAGACCGATGCCCCGGAATACACGGCTCCAGACGATCAACGCGGAAATCGCCGCCGCGGAGCATCGCACGGAGATTCACGCTCAGACAGTGCGAGCCCTTCTCGCCGTTGATGAAAGTAGCATCGAGGCAGAGCAGGCGCTCTATCTCGAACTCGATCGTCTCACGCTCCTGCGTGATCGTCAGTGGAACTTTCGCTCGATGCAGGATGTTCTCTCGGCTGCTTGAAACAGAGGGCTGGAACTGGCGAAGGAGATGCCCTCTTGAGGGCCAGAGCATCTCTATGCATTGTGCGTGATAAAATTGCGAGACGACCATCCCTGCTCTGGGCTACAAGGCAGGGGTGAGAAGCGCCCTGCATGATATCTGACCTGTTCCCGTCCGCCCTCGTGCGAGACGCCGCCCGCCTCGGTTCGCTCGCAGGCCTCAACCTGCTCGACACGCCGCCCGAAACGGAGTTCGAGGATATCGTGCATCTGGCCTCGACCGTGTGCGAGACGCCGGTGGCGCTGGTCAGCCTCGTGGCGGGAGATCGCCAGTGGTTCAAGGCTCGGGTCGGCTTTCCGCCCTGCGAGACCGCCCTCAACGCCTCGGTCTGCGCCTACACGCTGGCTGAGCCGGACCTGCTCACGATCCCCGACCTGACGGCGGATCCGCGCACGCGCGACAACCCGCTGGTCACGGGGGAGCCGTTCATCCGCTTCTATGCTGGTACCCCCTTGCGCGCACCCGACGGGCAAGTGCTCGGCAGCCTCTGCGTGATCGACCACATGCCGCGGCCGAAGGGCCTGTCGAGCCGGCAGGCCGACGGGCTGCGGCGGCTGGCCCGGCAGGTGACGACCGTGCTTCGTGAACGTCAGCTCAACGTGGAGATGCGGGCCGCCCGTGACGCTCTGCGGGTGTCCGAGGAGCGGCTGGCGTTGGCGTTCGCGGCGGCGGGCAGCCTCGGCTGGTGGGATTGGGACATCCCCGCCGACTGCGTCTATGCCGGGGAGCGGTTCGCCGACATGTACGGGATCGACCCTGCCCTCGCCGCGCAGGGTGCGCCGCTGACCGCCTTCGTCGAGGGCATCCACCCGGACGACCGCTCGTGGGTCGGCGAGCGCATCCAGCAGGTCGTCGCGACGGCAGGCGAGTTCAGCGAGGAGTATCGCCTGCGCCACGCCGATGGCAGTGTGACGTGGGTCCTCGCCAGGGGACGATGCTTCCACGATGGCGATGACAAACCGCTGCGCTTCCCCGGCGTCGTCGTCGATATCACCGCCCGCAAAGCCGCGGATGCCGCACGCTTCGCCGGCGAGGCGCGGCTGAAGTCGATCATGGAGACCGTGCCAGTCGGAATCCTGCTGGCCGAAGCCCCCTCCGGGCGCATTCTCATGGGAAACCGGCGGCTGGCCGAGATCCTCGGCCACACCACCCTCTACGCCTCGTCCAGCAACGCCTACGGTGAGTTCGTCGCCTACCACGATGATGGCAGGCTGGTGGAAGCGCAGGAGTACCCGCTGGCGCAGATCTGCGGAGGCCAGTGCAAGCGGGCCGCCATCGAGGTGCTGTACCAGCGTCCGGACGGCGAGCGGCGCTGGATCGCGATCTCCGGCGAGGCGATCGAGGACGAGCAGGGCGGGACGGTCGGCGCAGTCGTCGCCGTCAGCGACATCGGCGACCGAAAG
This sequence comes from Methylobacterium aquaticum, assembly GCF_016804325.1. Classification (NCBI taxonomy): domain Bacteria; kingdom Pseudomonadati; phylum Pseudomonadota; class Alphaproteobacteria; order Hyphomicrobiales; family Methylobacteriaceae; genus Methylobacterium; species Methylobacterium aquaticum. Next base: position 5,923,332 of record NZ_CP043627.1, on the reverse strand, counting down.
GCAGCGGAAGCGCAGCAGGACATCCTCAACCGCGAGCTGTCGCACCGGCTGAAGAACACCCTGACGCTGGTCCAGTCGATCGCCTCGCAGACCCTGCGCAACGCCCCCGGCCTCGATGCAGCCCGCGATGCCCTCGCCGCGCGGCTGATCGTGCTCGGCAAGGCGCACGACATCCTGCTGGCTGGGCAGACCGACAGCGCCAGCGTCGACCGGGTGGTGCAGGAGGCGTTGAGCCTGCACGACGACACCGGCCGACGCTTCCGGGTCTGCGGCCCGAGCCTGTTCGTCGGTCCCTCGGCGGCGCTCTCGCTCGGGCTGATGCTGCACGAACTGGCGACCAACGCCGTGAAATACGGGGCGCTCTCAGTGCCGACCGGCTGCGTGACCGTCGACTGGACGGTGGACGGCACGGGCGCGGCAGCCGAGTTCCGGCTGGATTGGCGCGAGCAGGGCGGCCCGCCTGTGACGCCACCGACCCGCCGGGGGTTCGGCTCGCGGCTGATCCAGCGTGGCCTCGCCGGAGGAGACGTGGCCCTGCACTACGCCGTCGAGGGGGTGCAATGCACCTTGAGCGCCCCGCTCGCGGGATTGCGCGTCGACGTTTGATCCACACGGCCGCGGATTTTGTGAGAAGGACGTCTGATGACCCTGAAGCCCGGCGCAGTGGCCCTCGTGGCCGAGGACGAGCCGCTGGTGCGAATGGAGGCCGCCGACGTGTTCGGGGATGCTGGGTTCGACGTGCTCGAAGCCAGCACGACCCCGGCGGCGCTCGCCTATCTCGAGATGCACCCGGAGATCACGCTGCTATTCACCGACGTGGTGATGCCGGGCCCGATCGATGGGCTGGCGCTGGCTCACGAGGTTGGGCGGCGGTGGCCCGGGGTAAAGATCATCATCGCTTCGGGTCGGATCACACCCGATCCCGCGCAACTGCCGGACGGAGCGCGTTTCCTGGAGAAGCCGTACTCTGCCAACGGCCTTGCTCGGGTAGTCCGCGAGTTGGGTCTGCGTTTGGCAACCGAATGAGGTTGAAGCTACGATACGTGGTGCCGTGATGCCGGCGCACGACTTTCGTCCTAAGTTCCCGAATCCGGCAGGAGCGTGGAACAGCACTCATCGGCATCGATGCACGCACGACCGATGATGCAGCCTTGTCGCTCCGCGCGACCGTCGACCCTGAGAGAGACTATTCGGCAAACCGTCGAAGCGTCGCCTCGATCTTGCGTCGGTCGAACGGCTTGCCGAGCACAATCCCGCGCGAGGGGATCTGAGCAGGGTCCCACGGTTGCGAGGAGACCATCAGGAGTTCGATCGGTGGCCAACGATCGCGGATGAGCAGCGCCAGTTCCATTCCGGCCGTCGAGCCGCGCATGTCGAGGTCGGTGAACACCGTACGGATGTCGGTCCGGGCCTCTAGGATTTGGATGGCCTCGATGATGCTGCTGGCCTCGACGGCTTCGCAGCCGGCGTTCTCGACGAACTCGGTCAGCGCCATCATCAGGATCGGGTCGTCTTCGACGACGAGAACCCGTGGCAAGGTCGGGGGGTGAGACTGACCCATCGGACTAGTGGACCTGAACTTGAACTTCGGCGAGCGGCGCGCGGAACTCAGCTCTGAGGCCCGTGGGCTTAAAATCGAGGTCGGCCTCACGGGTTCCGAGCAATCCCATGCGGATCAGGCGCGACCCGAAGCCGCCTTTGTTGCGCGGAGGCATCACGACCGGCCCGCCCGTCTCGGTCCAGTCGAGGACCAGCGTCGGAGCCGCTCCGCCGCCGGTCCGCCAACTCACGCGCACCATTCCGCTCTGGACGGACAGCGCGCCGTACTTGAGGGCGTTGGTTGCGAGCTCATGCAGCAGCAGCGACAGGGACAGCGCCGCCTGCGGGCTGATGTCCATGTCCGGCCCCTCGAGCGCGAACCGATCCAGGTCCGTCTGCATACTCAGCACGCTCTCCATCACGGCGCGGAGCTTGGCGGCCGACCAACTCTTCAGAATTAGGACATCGTGAGCGCGGGACAGGGCCAGCACGCGGCGCTCGAACGCCTCGACCAGGTCTCGCTCGCTCACGCCGCGCAAGGTCTGCGTGGCGATCGACTGCACGATGGCGAGGGTGTTCTTCAGCCGGTGCGCCAGCTCCTTATTCAGGACCGCCTGCAGTTCCTCGGCACGCACGCGCGCCACACCGACTTCGACCCGGTCGGCGACGTTGCGTAGGAACGCCAGTTCCTCGGCCGTCCAGACCCGCGGCTGTACGTCGTGGACGATGAACACGGCAACCGCACGCCCGCGCTCGCGCACCGGCATGTTGATCAGGGCACCGATGCCGATCGCCTGCATCGGGCCGGGGGCGTTCCTGGTGCGTAGATCGGTCGTGACGTCGTCGATGACCAGCGGCTCGCCTCGAGCGAGGTGGGCCCGCAGGTCGCCGTAATCGTCGAAGCGGTGTCGTCCGGCGATGCTGACCTGGCCCGGCGCGGTCCAGTCCTGCTCGATGTCGATGAACTCGACCTCGCCGACGATGCGCCCGAACCCTGCGCGGGTCGCACCCAATGTGCGGCCGACGATCTCGGCGGCGGCCTGTGTCATCGCGCCGACCGTGGTCAGGTCTCGCAGGTCATCGCCGAGAGCCAGGAGCGCGATGCGGCGGTTTTCCGCACTGACCCGTGCGGTCGCGTCCAAGAAGATGACTCCGAAGCGGTCGCCTTCGAGCTTGAACGCATTGCCGTCGTACCAGCGACCGTTAGGGGCAAACTGCTTGGTGAACCCCCATGATTCGCCGGTCTCGACCACCTGGGCAAACGCGGTGATCCAGTCCTGCGCGGCTTCGCCGAACAGCTGGCGCGCGGTGTGTCCGACGACCTGGTCCGCCGGGATGCCAATCTGGGTCGTCCAAGCCGGGTTGATGTCGATGATTCGGAAGTCGGCGACGTCGCCGGCGCTATCGCGGATCGCTTCGGCGAGCTGAAATCCTTCGCTCAGGCGCTCGAAAAGGCCCCGCCAATGCGCCTCGCTCGCCCGCAACGCCTCCTGGGCCGCGCGCCGCTCCTCCACGTCCAGAAGGACGCCGGGGAAGCTCAACGGGGTCCCGTCCGGCCCCTGCTCGACGCGCCCGTTGGCCTCGATCCAGTAGTAGCGCCCGTCCGCACGCCGGACCCGGTACTGGTGCGCATAGGCCCCGCCTCGCGCGATGGCATCGTTGATTGCCCCCGCCAGACCCGCTTGGTCGTCCGGGTGCACGGTGGCGACGATTTGATCCAGCGGGATGCCATCTCGACCAAGTGCCGGATCGAGGCCGAAGGAGTGGGCGAAGGCGTCGTCGATCGTGAACCGGTCGGACGGTATGTCCCAGTGCCACGTGCCGATGATCGCACCGGCCGCGAGGGCCAGTTGAACACGTTGGATGTTCTCGCGAGCCAAGGCTTCGCTGGCCCGCAGTTCCGCCTCAGCCTCCTTGCGGGCGGTGATGTCCTGCACCGTGCCGACCATGCGCAGCACGACGCCGGCGTCGTCCCGCACGAAGCGTCCAATCCGCGAGATCCAGCGCAAGGCACCGTCATTCGCGCGCCGAATGCGGTACTCCACCTCGGTCGAGGCTGTGCCGTCCCGGATCGTGGCCTGGGTCGACAGAATTCCGCGATCTTCGGGCACGGCCAGGGCCGTAAGCGTCTCGAGCGAATAGACCCCGGCCTCCGGCACGCCGTAGATCCGACAATGCTCGGCCGACACGCGCGCAAGGCCGCTCGCGACGTCGACCTCGAAGGTGCCGATGTTGGCGGCTTCCTGGGCGAGCCGCGAACGGGTGTCGCTGGCCCGCAGCACCGCATCCACATCAAGGCGCTCCCGAACGCCTGACATCAGGCGGGCGAGGGCGGCGAAGGAGGTCAGAGCTCCAGCGTCGAAGGCGGGCTCGCGGGTCGAGACGAACGACACCACGCCGACGAGTTGGCCGCGGCTCATGATCGGGTAGCCCGCGAAAGCGTCGAAGCCTGCCTCGCGCGCAAGGGCATAGCGCGGCTCGGTGCTCGCCTGCACGGCCTCCAGCACGAGGGGCCGCCGTGTTCGGACGACGATCCCGCATAATGGCAAATCGAGATCGACGCAGCTCAAGACGGCGCGCTGTTCGTCGGTGGTCCCAACCGACTGGATCAGCCGCAAGTGTCGGCCTTCGGGGTCGACATCGTAGATGAAGCATAGATCGAAGCCCAAGGCCTGCGTGCCCATGGCCAGGATCGGTTCGAGCACGGCCGCCGGATCAGTCGCAGAGACGAGTGCGGAAGAGGCTTTGGCGAGGAGGTCGAGGCGTCGCGCCTGCTGCAGTTCGGCGCGTTGATTGTCGAGGATCTCGTCGCGACGCGCGACGTCACGGCGCATGTCCAGGAGAGCCGAGACCTGGCGTGCAAGAGCGCGCAGGTCGTCGGCTTGCTCAGGCGTCAAGCCTTTAGGTCGGGGTGCGGTATCAATCACGCATAAGGAGCCGACGACCTGTCCGCCTGCCAGGCGCAGCGGTGCGCCGGCATAGAACCGGATGTTGGGCTCGCTGGTGACGAGCGGGTTCGCGGCTGTGCGCGGGTCTGCCGTCAGATCGGGGATGACGAGGAGATCGGGTTCGACGAGGGCGTGAGCGCAGACCGACGCATTGAGCGCGGTCTCGCAGGGCGGAAAGCCCACGCGGGCCTTAAACCATTGCCGATCCGCGGCCACCAAGCTGACGAGGGCGACCGGTGTCGCGCAGAGACGGGTTGCCAGACGAACGATGTCGTCGAACCCTTGCTCAGGTGTCGTATCGAGGATGGCCAACGCATCAAGGGCTGCGAGGCGGGCGGGGTCGCTGACGGTCGTGCCGGGTGTGTCGTTCTGCATTACGAGTGGCCGATAGGGCCACATCGCGCCCCGCCTGCACCTTTTCGCAGACTCACCATCCTGCCGCTAGTGTCCCAAACTCATCAGCGAATTCATGCGAGAGGCTGGTCGCGCATCCAAGCCGCTTGCTCGGTCAGGTGAATGAGGTTCGGAACCGGCGGCACCAAGCGCATCTTCCCGCTGCTCATGGTCAGGCCACGGCGCGTTTCGGCCGTCAGCGCCCGCGCGCCCTTGCCTCCTGCACGGCGCGTCGCAGCACCCGCGACAGGTCCGTTACGGAATACGGCTTTCGCAGCAGGTCGAAGCCGTGCGTCCCCTCGGCCGCGAGCACGTCGCTGTAGCCGGAGGTCAGAACGACCGGCAGGTCGGGCCGGCGCCGGCGGATCTCGGCCGCGAGTTCGACGCCGTTCATGCCCGGCATCACCACGTCCGAGAACACCACCTCGAAGCGGAATGGAATGCGCTCAAGCTCGGCCAGCGCCTTTGACGCATCCGTTGCCCAGACCGTCGAGTAGCCGAGCTCGCGCAGGGCCTGCTGAGCGAAGGCCCCGACGTCCAGATTGTCCTCTACGACGAGGACGCAGGTGCCGTGTCCGTCGGCAAGTGCCTCCGGCTCCGCAACGGGGTCGCTAGCTTCGACCGCAGCGACGCGTGGGAGGTAGAGGGTGAAGGTCGTGCCCTCGCCGACCGCGCTCTCAACGATGATCTCGCCGCCGGATTGCTTGGCGAAGCCGAACACCTGGCTCAGTCCGAGCCCGGTGCCCTGGCCGACGACCTTGGTGGTGAAGAATGGCTCGAAGATGCGCTCCAGGTTCTCGGGTGCGATGCCCGCGCCGGTGTCGGAGATCGATATCGCGATGAAATCGCCACGCTGCGGCGGGTGCGCCCGGACGGCAGGAATGCGGCCGGCGCGGCGAAGCCCGATTCGCAGGCGGCCCTCGCGGTCCATCGCGTCGCGGGCGTTGACGACAAGGTTCACCAACGCCGTATCGAACTGGCTCGGGTCGGCGTTGACGTGGAGGTCCCGCCGCTCGCCATCGGGTAGGCCGAGCTCGACCTGGATACGTGCCCCCGTGAGCGTGCCGACCATGTCGGCGAGCGCCGCCACGGCGCGGTCTGCTGCGAAGGTTTCCGGCCGCAGCGCCTGTCGACGAGCGAAGGCGAGAAGCTGACCTGTGAGCTTGGCGGCACGGTCGACCGTGTCGGAGATGGCACCGACGTAGCGAAGCCGGCGCTCCTCTGCGAGGTAAGGTCGCTTCAGCAGGTCGGTCGAGGACTTGATAACCGTGAGCAGGTTGTTGAAGTCATGAGCCACGCCACCGGTCAACTGACCGACGGCCTCCAGCTTCTGGGATTGGCGCAATTGCTCTTCGAGCGCCCGACGTTCCGTGATGTCGCGGCCAGCGGCGTAATAATGGTCGTCCCGCGGGATAGCATTCCATGAGAGCCACCGGTACCCGCCGTCCTTCGTCCGGACGCGCACGTCGATGTCATGCAGCGGAAACCCGGCGCTGATGCGCTCGAAGGCCGCAGCGGCCCGCGCATAGTCGTCGGGATGCACGAACGCGTCGAAGCGGGTGCCCACGACCTCGGCGACATCCCATCCGAGCGTTTCGGTCCAGGCGGCGTTCGCCTTGCGAAAGACACCATCGAATCCGCAGATCACGAAGAGGTCGCGGCTGGCGCGCCACACCATGTCGCGCTCGTCGGCTCGCTCCTGAGCAGTGGCCTCCAGGTGGCTCTCAAGACGGCGGCGGTCGGTGATGTCGTTGAACAGGATGGCAACCCGGTGCTGCTCGGGCTCGCCGATCCGCAGGGCGTGGACGTCGTACCAGCGCCCCATCGCGATCGACCCGCTCTCGAACCGTACGGGCTGGCCGGTCCGCGCAACCTCGCCGTAGGTGTCGAACCAGGAGCGTTCGAGCCCGGGCACGAGTTCGCTCGCCCAGCGCCCGGCCGCGTCGCACAGGCCCGTCTGCGCCGCGAAGGCGGGGTTCACTTCCATGAACCTGTAATCGATCGCGCGCCCCTGTGCGTCGAAACGCATCTCGATGACGCAGAACCCGCTGTCGACCGCGTTGAAGAGCGCCCGGTACCGGGCTTCGCTCTCGGCCAAGACCCCTTCTTTGGTGCGGAAGCGGGTGACGTCGAGCTGGCTCGCGAAGAAGTAGCGGAGTTGGCCCCCATCCGGATCGAAGACGGGGCTGACGTAGAGCTCGTTGCGGAACGGCGTGCCGTCGCGGTGGTAGTTCAGGATCTCGACCACCACGTCGCGCCGGGCAGCGATGGCGTCACGGACCTTGGCGACATCGGCCGGGTCGGTCCCAGGGCCCTGAAGGAATCGGCAGTTGCGCCCGATCAGCTCGGCAGCATCGTAGCCGCACAGGTTCTGGAAGGCCCGATTGGCGAATACGATGGGGTTGTCGGGCAAGTTGGGGTCGGTGATGATCTCCGGCATACGGGTCTTCTCCGCTGCCGTGAACAGAAGGTCGGTGGAGGCCGCGGAAGTCCGCTGACCGCGATCCGGCCGGCGCAGGCCATCCCCGCGCTCGGCCTCAAGCCTCGCGACGCGGGCTTCGAGCTCGCGCTCGCGCTCGCGCTGCCGCAGCCTCTCGATCTCTGCGTCCATGCCCCCCTCTGAGCGCGAGCAGCTTCCGACTCGGCGTAGAACGACGATCGCAAGGTGGACAACGCGGCACCACGGCGCAGGTTGGCGTCGAATCGGCCGTGACGTTCATCGGCATCGCGCGTTGTCGCCGGCCCTTACCAAAGGGCGTCTCCGAGGGGAACGACATGCAATCGGACACGCCGCGGCCGGGAGACGATCCATTGCCGCCCATCGGCGACCCGCCGCCGGACCCAGCCCCGCCCGAGGGCGACCCACCCAGCGAGCCACCGGCGCCCCAGCTCCCTAGCCCGATCAACCGGCGTTAAAAGTCTCCTGTGGCGTCACGGCCCTGTGCCATCGCTCAGGCGCCAGGGCACCCACGTTCGCGGTCTCGGGAGCCATTCCTTTGGCAACTCATTGAACGTCGTCGCCATTCTGAACGCATTACTTTAGGACATAAATCGATAAAATGAGATGCTCGCCTTCCACAAGCGTATCATGCCGGATGATCAGGCTTTAATTGCTGAACATGAATGTGTAGCGAGTGTACAGATATAGATTACGAGCCCGATTGGCGAACTCGCGCCTGCCTAGTGACAAGCGGAATGTCATCGATTAATGGGATTTGGCTGCAATACTGATCCCGTACAATCTCCGACCCTATTCGCCTGTAAGATATTTTGAGCATTTTGATCAAGGCCCATCAGTGTCGCGGACCAGATTATACGAATCTCGCTTTGTCCGCGACACCAGAAATATTTAACTGAGTGGACGGAGGTTGCGATTATGGCAATAGGTGCCAAGCACGGTCCCCTGCCCGGCGCTTAAGCTAAGCCTCCCTGAGCTTTCGCAATTTCGATAACCTCCTGAGCGTGCGGCCCGACCGGGTACCGATTTTTTTCAAGAAAGGCCTTGGCTGCGGCGATCTGATCGAGGGCTGGGCTTGGCTTGCTATATTGCTCCGCCATGAGATCTGAGGTGAGGGCAAATGCAAGCTCCTCCGCCAGCGCGGCGACAAGTGGGAGAGCACAAAAGAGTGGGTTGGGGGCGATCATATTATACCCTAGCTGCGCTGTGGTCGATTGTATGTAGGGCAATTTTCTTTCCGCCGATCAAAAAGGGGTCGGCGGAGAGGGCCGCGCTTTTGCGATCATCCAACGCGCCTCGGTCGATTCCCCGGTTAAGATTGCCGCCTCTAATAGGTTGCCGCAACGGCATGAAATCGGCATTTCTCAAGATCGCGCAAGAACAACACCGATCGAGTCGTGTATATTCTAAATCGGACATCGATGCTCACTGCCGGATTTGTGCGCCAAACGACCTTCGAAGCGCGCGCAATTTTTCCCCGCACGGCATCTTAACTCTTGATTTAATGATGAGCGGCTATGTGTTTGCATCAAGCGGCGCTGCTGTCGCCGTTGCCGGGGGACGCGTCGATGTCGTTGTTTCGGTCCAGGCTGCGTGCCCTCACGGAGGCTATCAACCGCTCGCGGGGCTGCCTCGATCTTGATCTCGACGGCACCATTCGCAACGCAAATGCTAACTTCCTCGATCTGATGGGTTACCGCCGCGAAGAACTGATCGGCCAACCCCATAGCCTTCTGCTCCCCCCGAACGAGCGGGATAGCGCGGAGGGCGTGGATTTCTGGGCCAGCCTGCGCGAGGGCAAGCCCCAGACCTGCGAGTTCAAACGGATCACCAAGGCGCGGAGCGAGGTCTGGATCCTGGCATCATACAACCCCGTGCTGAGCCGCTCCGGCAAGCCCGTACGCATCGTCGTCTTTGCCTCTGACATCACGGCGCAAAAGGCGCGGAGCATTGACACAAATGGTCAGGTCGCCGCCTTGCACCGATCGCAGGCCGTGATCGCCTTCACGCCAGACGGTACCATCCTCGATGCCAATACCAATTTTCTTGATACGCTGGGCTACGAGCTGAACGAAATCCAGGGTCAGCATCACCGCATCTTCATCGATCCGTCCGAACGTGAAAGCGTCGCCTACCGCGAGTTCTGGGCTGCCCTCGGCCGCGGCGAGCACCAAGCGGCAGAGTATCGCCGCTTTGCCAAGGGCGGGCGGGAAATTTTCATCCAGGCGACCTACAACCCAATTCGTGACGATGATGGGCGTCTGGTCAAGGTCGTGAAGTTCGCCGTCGATGTGACCGCTCAGGTGCACGAGCGCCGGCGCCGGGCCGAAAAAGCTCAAACCATCAGCCTCGACCTCAATGCCATCAGTCAAGCGGTGCATGGGGTGACGACCCAGACGGTCGCAGCAGCGGGCACGGTGCATCAAGTCTCGAGCGACATCCAGGCCGTCGCATCCGGAGCCGAGGAGCTGTCTGTCTCGGTGGCGGAGATCAGCAGCCAGGTGCAGCACGCCTCTCAGATCGCCGGGCGGGCGGTTACCCAGGCCGAGCATACCGGTGGCATCGTCGCGGGCTTAAGCGAACAGGCTACCCGTATCGGCGAGGTCGTCGCCCTCATCCAGGCGATCGCCAGTCAGACGAATCTGCTTGCGCTCAACGCGACCATTGAAGCGGCTCGCGCAGGCGAAGCGGGGCGGGGTTTCGCCGTTGTGGCGCAGGAGGTCAAACAACTCGCCGAACAAACAAGCAAGGCCACCGATCAGATCCGCCAGCAGATCGGTGCGACGCAAGGGGCAACCCAGCAGGCGGTGGAAGCTATCGGCGCGATCCAGGGCACGATCCGGACGCTCGATCAGGTCGCAACCGCCATCGCGGCGGCGGTGGAGGAGCAGTCGGCGGTGACCCACGAAATCTCGGCATCAATGCAAACGGCCTCGCACGGCGCTAACAGCCTTGCCAGCAGCATGGAAGCGATTGCCCAAGCGGCCGAGCAGGTCGATCAATCGACTACGAAGGTTCGTGAGGCCTCCGAGGCGGCGTAAAACTCTCTAGACCTGGATCGTCTAATCATTCCCGTGCACCACTGATGAAACCAGACGCAATCAGCCGTTTGGGAGAACACATTGTGAGTGTTGATCAAATACCACCGAGTGAAGATTGGCGACTGCGCGCAGTGGCCGCCTACGGCCTCAGCTCCGACGTCATGCAGGGAGACCTGGAGCCGCTGAACCTACTAGCACGCGCGCTGTTCGGCGTACCAACTTCGATGGTGTCAGTTGTTTCGCACCATCATACGTTTTTCGCTAGCCGAGTCGGTATCTCAGTCTGCGAGGTCGATCGACACATTTCATTCTGCCATTCTACGATCGCTCGGGACGAGCCGCTGGTTATCCTCGACGCCAGCCAGGACTCGAATTTCTATGACAACCCACTGGTGACCGGGCCGGCGCATGTCCGCTTCTACGCCGGTGCGCCGCTGATCGGCCCATCCGGTGCGGCGATCGGGTCCTTCTGTCTTCTCGACACCCGCCCGCGTAAGGCGTTCACGCCAGAAGATGTCGCTAACCTGAAGCTTTTGGCCACGCTCGCCCTCGACAAGATGGAGCTGCGGCGGCTCGCGCGCGCTCAGCAAGCCAGCGATAACCGCTTCCGTCAGATGTCGGATACTTCGCCGGCCGGCATCATCTGCGCCGACCACGAGGGTATCATTTGCTTCTGGAACCAGGGCGCTGAGGCCATGCTCGGGTTCTCGGCCGCCGAGGCCGAGGGTCAATCGATTGACTTCATCGTTCCTCATCGACTCCGCGGCAGCCACGGCGGTGGGCTCAAACACGTTGCCGCCGGCGGGAAACCGAAGCTTGTCGGCCAGTCGGTGGAACTGTGGGCTCTGTGCAAGGACGGCTCGGAGCTTCCGATCGAGCTGGCCTTATCGATGTGGCAGGATGAGGGGGGCGCAAGCTTCGGCGCCATCATCCGCGATCTCTCCGGTCGGCGCGCGAACGAGGAACGCCTAGATCGGCTGGCGCATCGTGACCATCTCACCGCCCTACCTAATCGTTTAGTCCTCCGCCAGCGTCTCGATGAAGTGACTAGGGCGCAGGTCGATGCGACCTTATTAGTTCTCGATCTCGATGGATTCAAACAGGTCAACGATACGCTGGGACATTCGGCAGGCGATCGCTTGCTTCAGGACGTTGCAGGCCGCCTGTTGAGCGCAACTGGTCCGCTGGATACGGTGGCCCGCCTTGGAGGCGATGAGTTCGCAGTCATCCTCTCCGAGCACGACGTAGATCAGGGGGCAGGCACCGTAGCCGAACGTCTCATCCAACTCCTCTCCGCCCCCTTCACGGTGGATGGTCTAGCTTTCAATCTGAGCGCCAGCGTCGGCGTCGCCCACTATCCTTCGCATGGGAAGCAAACCGACGACCTGCTCTCGGCCGCCGACCTCGCCCTTTATGCGGCTAAGGCCGGGGGCCGACAGCGCCACTGCATCTACTCTCCGAGGTTTCGCGAGGCGGCGCTACAGCAGCACGCGCTGGAAAGTGAACTACGTCACGCCTACGAGAACGGCGAATTTCGGCTGTTTTATCAGCCGCAGATCGATGGCGACGGGCGACTGATGGGGGCGGAAGCCCTGTTGCGTTGGGACCATCCAGAGCGCGGGCTGCAATCTCCCGCCGCTTTCTTATCGTTTCTCGAGAAAAGCCCCCTAGCCATCCAAGTCGGACAGTGGGTGCTGCAGACCGCTTGCGCCCAAGCCGCCATCTGGCGGCAGGACGCGCCAGGCTTTCGAATCGGCGTGAACCTTTTTGGGCTGCAGCTGCATAACGGTAACCTTGCTGCGAAGGTGCGTGCGGTCCTGGAGCAAACCGGTCTGCCTGCTGCAAACCTCGAGCTTGAAGTCACAGAGAACATAATTCTCCAGCAGAACGACGTCGCCTTACGAATGCTTCGGACGTTGTATGCCGACGGGGTTAGCATCGCGTTCGATGATTTTGGGACGGGGTTTGCCTCGCTCAGCCTGCTTAAGCGATACCCGCTGTCTCGGCTGAAAATCGACCAATCCTTTGTACGCAATCTGGGCCAGTCGCGGGAAGACGCCGCGATCGTTCGGTCCATCGTACATATGGCGAAGGCCTTCGGGCTCGGCGTTATCGCAGAAGGGGTAGAAACCGTAGAACAGCAGGAGCGATTGCTCGCCAAGGGCTGCGATGAGCTCCAGGGCTACTTGCACGGTCACCCGATGCCTGCCTTAAGCTTTGCCTCTCAGTTTGGGCTGGCGGATCGGCTCGTCTGCGAAATCGCCGCCTGACGTACGCTCTGGATTTTGCATCGTAGATGCCTCGGAAGCTTCCGGGAATCGGATGAATACCCGGGCCCATACACGCAGTGGGCCTAGGCGTAGATTTTAATGTAGCGTTATGTGACGCCATCGTGTGAATGCGGGCTGATCATGCCATCTACAAGGTCGTCATCAGCTGATCTGATCCATCTAGAGCTTTGACGGCTTTAAATTTACGAGTCTGGCGACGAGGGTACGAGTTTTATGGTGGATAATCAGCGCGAGGCACTTCGCTATCAGGCCTTGGCCGAGGCCTCCCTCCTCGACACGCCGCCCGAGCGCGAGTTCGATGTGCTGGCGAAACTCGCGCAGACCTTGCTCGGCACCAGCATGTCTTCGATCACATTAATCACCCCGGAGCGCCAGTGGTTCAAGGCACGCTGCGGTCCGCTGGCACCGGAGACTCCGCGGGAGCAGGCCTTCTGCCCTGTCGTAGTCGAGACCGAAGCGCCGCTCACGGTGGCGGATGCCCGCCTCGACGCGCGCTTCGCCGACAGCCCGTTCGTGACCGGCGCCCCGAATATCCGCTACTACGCGGGCGTTCCACTTCGCGTCCGGCGCCTCGAAAGTGAGGCGGTGACGATCGGCACGATCTGCGTCCTCGACGAGCAACCACGCGGACCGCAGACGAACGACCTCGAAGTTCTGGAGCAGTTGGCCTGCATCGCCGAGGCCCTGATCGACGCCCGAACCATCGCGCTTCGCGCTACCGAGGCCGCGGAAGAGCACCGACTGACCGTCGAACGACTGGAGCGCGAACGCCGTCAATTCAAACAGGCCGAGCGCATGGCCCATATCGGGTCGTACCGTTACGATATCGAGAAGCAGTCCACCTCTTGGTCCGATGGCGCTTTCGCCGTTCACGAACGTCCCGTCAGTGGCGGCGTGCCGAACCGCGATATCATGAACCACTTCCCGGAGCCGGATCGTACGGCGTTCATCGCCGCAGTCATGCGCACATTGGATACGGGCGAACCCTTCGAGATGGACGCCGATTTCGTAACAGCCAAGGGCAACCCCCGGCGGGTCCGGTGCTCGTGCGAAATCGAATTGATCAGAGGTAAGCCGGTCGCTCTTATTGGCTTGATTCAGGATATCACTGAACAGCACGAATTAGAGCAGCGCCTTCGTCATCGAGCTTGCACCGACGAATTGACCCAGCTTGCCAACCGAGCCGAGTTCCATCGTGTTCTAGATGCGCGGCTACGCGAGGCGCGTGCCTTGAATGGTGATGTCGCCGTACTTCTTATCGACCTCGACGGCTTCAAAGGTGTCAACGACGCCTTCGGCCACGCTGCAGGCGATGCGGTGCTGCGCCGTGTCGCCGATCGGTTGCGCGTCTATCGCGACGACGGGAGTTTTCCGGCCAGGCTAGGAGGCGACGAGTTTGGGATGGTGATGTCTGTCGGTCTCGATCGGACGGCACTTGACCCGCCAAGTGCGACGACTTCTGCGCGACCTGGAGATGGTGACGGAGGGACAGGGCCATATCGCTCGAGTGACGGGCACGATCGGCATCGCGTTGTCGAACGCGGCTGCGCAGGATCGCAATGTGCTACTGCGTCAAGCGGATGCGGCGCTCTACAGCGCCAAACGTAATCGAAAAGGAACCGCGGAGACATACCGAGTCGAAGTGGATCGCATAGCATGTTGATCTATTAAACCAGAAGAGGTTCTCGCGATTCAATTCCGAAATACGCTTTAACTTGGCCGGCAGTGCGACCGATAGCTCATTCGTAAACAAACAGTTACTGTCAGTAATCGCCGACGAAAGATGACGATGATACGAGCGCCATTTCCACAGGGGGATGTATTGCGCTGCACCAGCTAGGATCAAAATTGGGGTGCAGCTGGCCTTCTTGTACCAGAAAGCCAGTCACATCCTTCGGTCACGGGTGGATTTCGATGAGGTTATAACCGAACGAATTTTTACGAACTGTGATCGTTACCAATCCACGCTGACACGAGGACCACTCGGCCTCGAACACGCACGAACGTACTGCATCCGGTTGCCCCGAATTCGTAAGCCCACGTGTCAAATCGAGCAGCTTGTGCCCCCCAAAGCGTGCGCGGTCCATCGCATTGGCGGCCTCCATCAACTGCCGGCGCACTTCGACCCTGTTGCACGGATCACGCGCCAGCGCCGTCTCCTCCTCGCGCCGGAGGCGAGCCGAGGTCTCGGCCGCGGCTCGCTCCTGCGCCGCCCGGTCGGCGGCGCGCTGAGCTGCGTCGCGTTGCTGTTGCGCTACCGCCTCCGCCGCCTGCAGCTCGGCTTGCGACCGGGTCCCAGCCTGCCGTTCTGCCTCGATTCGGGCGTTTCGTTCACGCTCGGCCGTTGCCGCATCATCACGCTCGCGATTCTGACGTTGCAGGCCCGCCAGTTCGTCTTCTTGCTGCTGGGCTCGTGTCTGCCGAGCCGGGCGATCCCGCTCCCAGGCTTCGGCTTCGGCCACTCGGGCTGCCCGCATTCGCGCGCCTATCCGCTCGCGTGCCGCCGCAACCTGCGCGGCTTCGGCAGGGGCGAGCTTCAGCCCCGCCGCGAGAGCATCGACGGCTTTGAGCTTGCCAGCGATCTCGTCGGCCGAGGTTGAGTTCTCGGCCTCGGCAGCCCGACTCAGAATGCCGGCAAGCCGTGCTGCGCCAGCGGCCTCCTCCTGCTGCGCCTGCCGGATCGCAGCGGCATTCCCCGCCTCCTGTTGCGAGACGACGACGCGCATCCAGCTCTCGTCGGCTTCGACCGGCGAACCGGACCGCTTGCCGCAAGCCAGCACGCGGTTCTCGAAGGCGCGCCAGACCTCGTAGCGCCATGCCGCCAGAGGCACCGAAAACGGTGCGGCCGAAGACGCATCAGCCGGCCCACCGCGCGTCCAAGCGTTGATCGTCGCCTCGGTGAGGCGGTCGCAGGACAGCGTCTCGAAGGCACGGGTGTAGTGCACCTCGCCCGGACGGGGTCGAGATCCGCTCTGCCGGCCCATCGGCTCGCCGAATCGGTTCACGTAGCCGCTGTAGGTCTTCAGGGTGGCGACGCTGCTCTCGACGGCAGTTGCCCAATCGCGCAGTGTCATATCCTCGCGGAAGCCTGGAAGCGCGCGCTTGCAGTCCAGCAGTAAGGCCCGATAGCGGCCGTACTCGGCGTCGCCCCAGCGGTAGATCGACAGGCCGAACAGATCGGACAGCTGCTCCAAAGCACCACCGCGCGGACGCTCGCGATCGTAGGTCTCGCAACTCGGTACCGTCATCCCGGTTGCGCTGAGTTGGGCACGCGCCGGGCCGGCATCGGTCAGCGTGGCGGCCAGGACCGCAACTCCGACGATGATGCCAGCCACCAAGGATGTGCGTGCCCGCCGCGCGCTGGCTGAGGCGATAAGGCGCGCCGTGCGGAGGTCGCCGGTCTGACGCTCGCCGACGTGATAATGTCCCGCTGCGTCCCGCAGCACCGCAACCCCATCCTGAGTCTCGAGGTACATCAGACCTGCGGCCGTGTAGCCCGACCATCGTGTCTCGATGGCTGAGACCATCGACGGCAACGCCCCTTTGTCGGGCACCGCCGCCCAAGCCCGCCGCAGTTCGTCGAGGGCAGGTGCGCCGTAGGGAGCGAGCTGCCCCGCGGCGGCCTTGATGTCGGGATCGTAGGCAAGAAGGGCCTGCCAAGTCTCATCCAGGATGCCACTCGACCGCTCCGGCCTCTGCCGTGAGGGCACGAACGGCAGGATCGCCGCGGGGACGAGCAACAACAGCGAGGCCCACGCCCAGGCGACGGCGTTGAGGCCCTTCCGGTGCGCCACGACGTAGCTCACCGCGGCGGCGATCAAGGCGACGAAGAAATAGGCTCCAGAGGCGGACAGCAGCATGGCGGAGGTTCCGTGGAGCGGGCCAACGGCCTGTGGCCGAGCCCTTATGATCGGAATGTGGGACTGTTGGTCCGTCGATTGTCAAGCCGCGGACTGGCTCTCTCGCGCCATGGAGGCGCGAGCACTCATCGGCTGGAATCTGCGGCGGCTGCGCGTCGCCAAGGGCCTCTCGCAGGAGCGACTGGCGCTCGCGGCCGGCATCGACCGCGCCTATGTCGGGCGGGTCGAGCGCGGCTCGGAGAACGTGACGATCTCGACGCTGGAGGCGATGGCGGTTGCCCTCGCCGTGCCGGTTGCAGCTCTGTTCATCGAACCCGAAGCCGGGGCCGAGCCGCCGATGCCGTTGCGGGCCGGGCGGCGTGCGAAGTCCGGGTGAACCTCGACACCGGGTCGAGGAGGCTGGTTGCGTCAGGCGCATGGGGCGCCTCACGCGTTGATCTCCAGCTGAGGGGCAACTCGGACGAGGAGCGCCCAAGCTGCATCGATCGCCGCGCGGGTCCGGGCGTCGAGGTCGCGCGATCGGAGTGCGGGCGCCGTGAGCAGCGCGAGCAACCGGTCCGCGAGATCCGGCGTAGCGGCGAGGAGCTGGGCATCGGCGAGCCGCTGGATGCCGGTGGCGATGTGCAAGTGGGAGCCGCCGGGCTCGACAGGTGCATCCCGCCGGATGAAGTAGGGCCAGCCACCCGGGCGGTCCTCGGCCGCCGGCTCGACCCTGAGCATGGTTTGCGCGGGCGATGCGCCCGGTTCGGCCGCGCCGCGCACCAACCATGGCCCGGGAGTGGGGACGGCCGAGGCCGGCAATCTGCGCCCAGCCACGTCAGTACTCCCCGGCCAGCATGACGGTCAGCATCCGCGTCGTGATGCTGCTGTCGGCCGGATCCGGGGAGTGCCCCGTCATCGCGCGGTCGTAGTAGTCGATCTTGAAGAACACTCGCTCGCCCGCGACCTCGAGTGCACCGAAGTCGTGTTCGCCGCGGGGATCGTTGTCGGGCGTGAAGTCGTCGAAGGCGGCGATGGCGTCGAGAATGGTCTGCTGGCGCTCGCGGCCGAGGGCGATGACGCCGGCGGTCAGCATCAGCAGGCCGCCCGAGAGGGAGCGGCGGAGGATGTCGTTGAGCGCGCGGGTGCGATCCACGTCGAGGACGGTGGTCAGCATAGGAGCCTCGAATGTCGGAAGGAGGGTAAGCGGCGGCGCCGGGCGGCCGGCCGCTGGACACCCGAGCCAACCTGTGTGGCTCGGGTGGGGGCGCGGAACGGCTAGGCTTTAGCGGGCGGCAGCAGCGCGAGTTCGTCGGCGCGGCGCAGGATGGTGGGCTCGGTCGGGTAGTCGCGCCAGCGCAGCGAGTGGACGGTGCCGTTGATCCCGATCACCTCCGCCTCCCACCAAAGGTCATCGGGCCCCTCGTGGGCGAGGACGACGCTGCCCAGCCCGATCTCGTCGCGCTCGCGAGGCAGCTTGTGCCCGACGAAGGGTCCGGGCGGAGCGGGCGGCAGAGGGGCTGCCGACGTCGCGCGGGGCAGCGATCCACGCTCCGGCTCTTGCGGTGCCGCGGGCGGGCCATCCTCAGCGGCAGGAGCCAGGTCCGTGCCGTCTGGATCCACCTGCACGCCGGCCAGTTCGAGGAGGCGGGGGAAGAGCTCGCGCCGGATGTAGGGGATGAAGGCGCGGCCGCTGCCGAACAGCCGGCCATGTGTGAACTGATCGGCGAAGGCGCGCTGCTCGTCGTTGGCGAGTTGCACCACTCGGAGGTTCATCACCTCGGCTGCATGTGCTGCGAGCTTGGCTTCGCTGGCATCGAACCAGGCGGCGCGGGGCCGGCCGGCATCATCGCGCCCAAACAGCACGAGCGCCGGTGTCATCGGCCGCAGCGGCACTTCGGCGACGAGTTGGGTAGCGGGTTTGGCGCTCATCAGAGTGCTCCTGAAACGGAGAAGGCCCCCGGAGCGGGGGCCTTGGCGAAAAGGTTGAAGCGGAGTGCGCGTTGTCGGGGCTGCGGCCGCCATCGACGCTGGGTAGGGGAGGGTGGTGTTTTGATCATCACAGGGCTCATTGGCTAGCATCAATCGGCGCGAATGCGATGCACCGGCCGGTTTCGACAATAACAATATTGCACGAAAGAAGAGATAAGTCAATGTTTTGATCAAACTTTATGAGTCTCTAGCACTGCGCGCATGTTACATCAAAATAAATACCTTAGATTAACAATAGCAACCGATTTCGATACCGCCTTCAGATTGCCTCATGCTGTTCCGCGCTACATCGCTTTCAACCCAACGAGATCATTCACGCGTGACCGTGCGAATCCCGAAAGCGGACGCTTGTTCCGCTGTTACTATGGCGGAGTTGCCCCCATCCTCTCCGTTCAGCTAAGTTCGACCCAATCCCGAAACCCGCCGGTCGTTCATACAGCCCTTGGTAGCCGCAAGAATCTTGCTGCATCTGATCAAATTTATCTGAGAAGTAGCGGGCACCTAGTCGCATGGTTAAGCAGTTGCGTCCAGCTAGCGCACGGTCGTTGCCTTCGAGATGAAGATCAAGTCGGGGACATTGGCAACTACACCGCCGTCGATCATTCACTTGTCGCCCATCCTGCGCCCCGGGAAGTATGTTGGGATCGCTGCCTCCCGCGAACGCCCTATGAATTCTTGTATGCAGCAACAAGCCGCTCTCACACAGGTTGCGATTAGGACGACCATCGGCTCTAGTTGATCGCTTCCGTACGAGCCGAATCAATGCAGCCAACCGATTCGAAATCATATTCGCCACGCCGCCGCCCGGGAAATCCGAGCGCCGGTGCCCGTGCTTCGAACTAAGATGGCGAACGGCGGATCGGATAGCGACGGCCCCGATGAGGAGGTGGAAGCCCTCGCTCGCGCGCTCGCGACCCTGCTGAATCCTTCGAAAATCGATGGCGTGGTGAACTGCTGCGTTCGGGCGGTCCATGACGAGGCCTGGGAAGGCCCCCGGATGGGCTTGCTACACGTCCGGTTCGGCGAGGATAGGCCGAGGGTGGAGGACCTCGCCTACCTACTCTGGTCGGAGTGTATGTACTACGCACTCCCCCGGCGTAGGCAGGAGAGGTTCCGCCGTGAAATCGCAGCGGATATGACGGCGGTCGCGCGATGCTACCGGGCTGTCAGGGATCTCTTTATCGACTTTAACGCGCGCCATCCCGAGCGCGCGAGCGAACTGGGCGAGGTGCTGGCCTACTGCCTGGTGCAGGAGCACCTCGGGGCCGCGCAGGTGGCGAGTAAGATGTCCTTGAAGACGGCGGCCAACATGCCCGTGCACGGGCTCGACGGCATCCACGCGGTTTTCGAGAACGGCGCGCTGACGGTCTACTTCCTGGAGTCGAAGCTAGCGAGCGAGGGCCGGCGGGGCGTAGCGTCCTACGCCGCGTCGGCCGCCGAGTTCCTAAGCGACCGCCGCCAGTATCTCCGTGAGTACGAGATCGTCGCAGACCTCGGGAACCTAGACGCGCTTGAGGGCGAGGCAAGACAGCGCGCACTCGACCATTTCGACGTAATCGGTCACCCCGAATTCCGGCGCAGGGAACGGTTCGTGGGGATCATCTGCCATTCGGAACCGGGGCACTTCGGCAAGCGCCTGCGCATACGCGATGACCAGCCCCCCGACATCCACGAGCGCGACTTTGCGGAACGGTACGCCGCTGACCACGGCAAGCTTCGGCTTACCGCGAGGAAGCAGTTGCTGAAGCATGGTGCAGACCCCGCGAAGGCGATCGTCCTCCTCGTTGCAGTGCCCGATGTGCGCGAGCTGCGGAAGGCGTTCTACGCGGCGATGGGCGTGGCCGAACGGGAGTTCCCGCTGGACGGCGACGACCTTGAGATCGACGACGACGAGGGCGCGGGAGGCGACCCGGCATGAGCTTTGCGCTGGATCTCTCGGACCGCATGGCGGGCCATGCGGCATTCTCGGACATCTTGTGGCGCCTGGAGAGCTCGGGCGCCGCCCGTTCCATTGCCGCCGAGATCGAGACCGTGACGGAGCCGCCATCCGACGAGGACCTGCACAAGCTCCTCTACTGCGCGGGCGTCTTCGTGCAGACGGACGTTTTCGCCTACAGGCGCATGGCGCAATCCATCGCCTTAAATTCGCTCATCGTCGCCGGGGGCGACGAGGGAGCGTACCAGCGCGGCCGCCGCATTCTGACGGACCTTGGCAACTTCCCCGCGCTCGACCGCGTCAGGCGCGAGGGTGCCGAGGCTGGGGCCTCGTTCCTCGACGCACTCCGCTGGACGCTTTCGCGCGAGCTGAACACCGTCAAGGTCGGCGACCAGTGGATCCCCCTGACTGACTTTCAGAAGGACGCCTGGGACGAGCTGCCCGAAGCGCGGGCAATCGCCATCTCGGCGCCGACGTCGGCGGGCAAGTCGTTCCTCGTCATCGAGCACCTGTGCCGGCAGGTCGAACGGGCGGCCTCCTTCCGCGCCGTCTACGTCGCTCCCACGCGGGCGCTCCTGTCGGAGGTGAGCGCGAAGATCCAGAGGCGCCTCGGCGAGGCGACCGACGTCAGGATCACCACCGTGCCGACGCAGGACCCCTCCGGCCCGGACCGCCAAGTCTTCGTGCTGACACAGGAACGCCTCCAGGTGCTGCTCGCCGCCTCGGCCGTGACGTTCGACCTCGTCGTCGTCGACGAGGCTCAGAACCTCTCGGACGGCTCCCGGGGGATGATCCTCCAGGACAGCGTCGAGCAGGCGGTTAGCCGAAGCGAGACAACCCGCCTCGTGCTCCTCGCGCCGGGTGCTCGCGGCTTCGAGGCGGTCGGCGCCTCGATCGGTGCGCCCGATCTCACCGTGACGCGTTCCGAGCTTCCCTCCGTTCTCCAGAACAGGATCCAGTTGAGTAAGGCGGAAGTCGGCAACGCGCTCGAACTGGACCTGCTGACCCCGGACGGTCCGCGGCGGCTCGGCACCTACCGGAGCGGGCGGGGTTTCGACGTGCCGGACAGCCGACTGGCAGCCGCGGCACTCGAGTTGGGCTCGACAGGGGGATCCCTCGTCTACGCGACTGGCCCAACGGAAGCGGAGAAAGTCGCGCGGCAACTATCCCACGACCTTGCGGACGGAAGCGACCCCGCGCTGGCCACGATCTCCGATTTCGTGAGGAAGCACATCCATCCCGACTACACGCTCGCCGGGATGATCCGTAAGGGTGTGGCATTCCATTACGGCAAGATGCCGACGCTCCTTCGCGAGACCCTTGAGGGCGCCTTCCGCGACGGCCACGTGAATTTCCTCGTCTGCACGACGACGCTGTTCGAGGGCATCAACCTCCCAGCACGGAATGTGTTCATCGACACACCCACCAGGGGCGCGAGGAAGCCGCTCGCTGCCGCGGCGCTGTGGAACTTCGCCGGGCGCGCCGGGCGCATGTCCGCCGACATCGTGGGAAACGTGTTCCTCGTTGACTACGAGGACTGGCCGGATAAGCCCCTCGACGCGTTCGTCGGCTACGAGGTCCAGTCCGCGTTCTTTCGGACGGCCTCGGAGGTGCCGGACCGCCTACTTGGGGCGTTAGGTGGCGTTATGCCTGCCGAGTTGCCGAATGACGACGACGCCCCGCGCGTGAGGGCAGCCGCCGGGCTGCTGATCTCCAAGGCCGCTGGGAATGCGGTCCGCGGGTATGTCGAACGTACCCTCGGGAGCCTCGACGAGGGGCTGCGTACCCGCCTGACGGAGGCGAGCATCACCGCCAACGAGCGGATCGGTCTTCCGGCGACGCTGCTGGCGACCAACTGGACCGTCGATCCCTTCGGCCTGCGTCGGCTGTACGACAACATGCTCAAGAAGGTCGAGGAGGGGAAGACGAGCCGGATAATACCCGTCAGTCCGCTCGGGAAGGGAGCCTATAAGTCGTACAGCTCGATCTTCTCTAGGATCCACAGGGAGGTGAACGGGGGAAGCGTCAACTTCGCGGGCCTAGTGTCCGGCATCGCTGTCGATTGGATGTGCGGGTTGCCCTATCCCGTCATGCTCGCCAAGGCGGTCAAGCGGCAAAGGAGATCCGACGAGAAGCGGATCGAGCGCAACAAGATCATTCGCGAGAAGAACCCCGCTAGCAGGGTCCGGGACCCCGACGAGATTGTTGTAGACGACGTCGTCCGCCGGGAGTTCGACCTCATCGAGGACCAGGTACGCTTCCGCTTCGTCCAGCTCGGCAAGGCGTACATTGACATACTCATCATCGTCCTTCGGGAGACTGGGCAGGAACGATTGATCGGCGACGTCTACGATTTCCCGTTGGCGTTGGAGTTGGGTATCTCGACCAAGTCCGGCTGGTCGTTCATAGAGCTCGGCCTGTCCCGGATCGCCGCGGTGGCCCTCCAGCCGGAGTTCCCCGACAGCAACCTTACACCTGATGCGGCGCGCAGGTGGCTGGCGGGAATCGAGGACATCGGCACGCTACGCCTAGGGCCGGTGATCGTGGATGAACTGCGGCGCTTGAAGCTCGTACGCCCGGCGGCGTGATCCGTCCGGGGTGGACGCTCTGGCGTAGTTCGTTTGGACTGCGACACTGCCGCCAGCACCGATGCACCCCGTGGGATAACGGCGACGTCGAGTCTTGTACTGAGATCCAGTCGCAGGCATCGACGCAAAGACTGCTTCCCGCCCCTTGCGCTCCTCCAGTGCCGGCGGCTCATGGGTCTGGAAGGAGGCACGTTTTCGCGTGCTGCTCGTTCGGCTGCTCGCTGAGCCTTGACGAAGGCAGTCTCAAGGTACTGTAGGCGATATTTCTATTATAGATTATCTTTTGCGATCTGTGTGTACTTAACCTATTTTGTGTATATTTCTAGGCCGCCGACTCGCAGCTATGGCCTGGGAATTTTTTCGATTTCTCTCTTCATCGCCTGAACGTCATACTCACCATATCCGTCCCCAACCGATCGATGCGCATGTCCGGTGATCGCATCAGTCACATCGCTAGCAAGGCCATGATTTCGCGCCAGCGTTTTGAAGCGGTGCCGCCACGAGTGATTCGGGGCAAGGCGTGGATCGGTTAGGCCGAGCCCGCGAACCCATCGACCGAGAATCTTGGTTCCGTTGCCGCCGCGCTTGCCGAACTTGTCCGGCGGCAAATCGGGGAACAACGGCCCGGCCTTCTGGTGGCCTACAAAATCAAGGAAGCCGGCCGCGATGAGCGCGGAGTGCAGGGGCACCGTCCGCTCCGAGCCGACATTCTTCAGCGACCCGGCCTCGGCATCGAAGTGCATTACGGGGATCCCGTCGATCTCGCTGATATCTTGAACGCGCAGCTGGCACACCTCCGACAGCCGCGCACCCGAGTACGCGCAGACAAGTGGCACCCAACGCTTAACCGGATCGCTCTCGGCAGCAGCCGCCTGCAAGATCTGGGTGGCCTCGGCGTCCTTGAAGCCGCGCTTGCCCTGTCCCGGCTTCTGTTTGACGCTGATCGTGATCCGCTCGGCGGGATTCTCGGCGAGCCGGCGGTTATCGACGCCCCACCTCAGGATCGCTCGAACGGGTGCGAGCCGGCTTTCACGGATGGTTTTTGCGGCAAGCCCGGACGCGACGAGGCTGTTCTTCCAGGCGATCAGATCCTCGCTCGTGACCCGGGCTGCGTCGCGATGCCCAAGAAACTCGGCGAGCTGCACCATCACGCGCTTCCAATCGTAAAGCGTCTTCTCGGCCGGTTTGCGCTCGGCGGCCCAGCCTTTCACGAGTTCATCGAACTCGACCTTCGACGGCGAGGCCTTGGCGGCGGGCACAGAGGCTGCAAAGCGAGGTCGCACAGGCGGTGCTTCGTCACCCACATCGCCAAGCGCGAAACGCTCTAGGGTCAGGCTGGCGCGCTGGAGTGCCGCCCCGACCGCCTTGGCGAGGGTGCGACGACCGTCCTTATCGACGACCAGTCCCTTCGCTTCAATGAGCTGATCGGCGTGCTCGTAGCAGAGCACTTCCATCCCGTCCTCGCCGCGGTCGGCGTACTCGCCGTGGAGGACTTGATGAATCAGGTCCGGACGACCCCACAGGCCGGCCCTCCTGTTTCGCCACAGGCGCTCGAAGAGATCGGTCCGCCACGGATTGCGACTTGGATTATCGCGGTGGAGGGCGACCCAGTCGCCCCAAACGGGGGAGGCGTGTTCGTGCGCTTCGCGCTCACTTAGTGCCGAAGGTCCAGCGGCAAGCGTGGCCCAACGCGCCTCGATTTCCCGAACCGCATCGGCAAACCGGGCGCGGGCCTCATCTGGATCCTTCGTGCGGAGGCTCAGCTTCTCGATGGAGCGGCCGACAAGCGAACGCAGCGAGACCGGGACGGCCTTCCGGACGTAGTAGATGCCGCTATCGGGGTGCTTCCAGGGACGTGCCATCGGCAGGGGCATATGTACCACCCGAATGTACCAGTCGGGCCGTACGAAACCGTTGCGGAACAGCAACTTACCGGATTGATTGAGCTTTTAGCAAGCCTGGCGGAGAGGGAGGGATTCGAACCCCCGATGGACTTGCGCCCATGCCGCATTTCGAGTGCGGTGCATTCAACCGCTCTGCCACCTCTCCGCGGGCGCCGTCGCCAGCGCAGGCGGGGCTTTAGCATGGGTTTTCGCCGGACCACAAGCGGGGATCGGCGAGAACCCGAAATTTCGTGATCAGGCGACGGAGCGGCTGCCGGCGAGGCTGATGCGGCGCTGGCCGGGATGGCGGATCTCGGTGCTGCGCGGCGCGGTGCGGGACTGGGCGAACAGCACCGCCCCGGCATGGCCGGCCACCCGCACCAGGTCGGTCTCGGTGCAGGCGGAGGCGACGCGCAGGCCCAGCGCGTGGAGGTGGCTCTTGCCGTACAGGTAGGTCGCGAGGCGGGCGCGGGTCGCGGACGGGATGTCGGCGAGGACCGTCTCCACCACCTCCGCGTCGCCGCGATAGAGCGAGCCGAGCACGTCGAGGGAGACGGGGCAGTCGTCGGAGAAAGGCAGGCGGGCCTGCTGCGCGGGCATGGGAACCTCGGGATGATCAGGAATTGTCCCGAGGGTCGCGCAGCGTGCTTAACAGGAGGTTAAGCGAACGCTCGAAATCCACAGCCTGCAAGTCGTCGCGAGACCTGATGCGCCGGGGCCACTGTCCTGTCAGGCGCCCGGCCGCGCTGCCGTCCCGCCGATCCGCTGCCGGCGCAATGCAGAGGCGGCGGTTCCGGGGCGAAACCTGCGACATCGCCCCGCGGGACACGGATGGCGCCTCGAAACAGGCGGTATGGAACTGGGATTACTCTGCCGCGTTATCCCGCCCCTGCGGCGTCCGAGGCGGTCACGGGTGCTTGTGGATCGGGTCGACCCAGTAGACGGCCTCGGGCCGCTCGACGGGCTCGATGTCGGTGATGTTGACCACCACCGCCTCGTTGTCGGAGCGCACCAGGACGCATTCCAGCGCCTCGTCCGGCGAGGCGTTGATCTCCTGGTGCGGTACGAACGGAGGCACGTAGATGAAGTCGCCCGGGCCCGCCTCGGCGACGAATTCCAGCCGCTCGCCCCAGCGCATCCGGGCACGGCCGCGCACGACATAGATCACGCTCTCGAGCGCGCCGTGATGGTGCACGCCGGTCTTGGCGTCGGGCTCGATCGCCACCGTGCCGGCCCAGATCTTCTGCGCCCCGACCCGGGCGTGGTTGATCGCCGCCTGGCGGAACATCCCGGGGGTCTGCGCGGTATTGGGATCGAGCTTGTCGCCGGTGATCACCCGGACGCCGTCGTGCTTCCAGCGTGCCTCGTCGGGAGAGTGGGGGGCGTCGTGCGGGTGGTGATGGGAATGGCCGTGGGCGTGATCGTGGGGTTCGTCCGACATCGGCGGTCTCCGGTTCGTCCAGGCCTGCATCCTGCGCCACGCGGCGATGGCGCGCCAGGGTGCGCGACCATCCAGGCGTTTGTTTTATAGAACGGAACTCGATCGCGCACGAGACAATGACGTCGGTTTCGGCGGTGACGCAGCGATCATGCTCCGGTCTCGCTTCGGAGAGAAAGCTTCTTGTCTTTCAAGTTGTTCCATAAAAAGAACATTCTCGTTGACAGTGGCGTCCATCCGGCCGATCTTGCCCGGGCCTTCAGGGGTCGACGACACGGCCCCTTGCCGCGGTGATTTGAGGCGATTGCGCCGCGAGACCAAACGCTAAAGCACCCCGGCGCCCATGCGGCGCCTCAGGGCCAACCCGGAGATGTCAGCGATGTCGCTGTACCGCATGCCCTCGGCCTGCAGCCCGTTCCCGGCTTTCGGGACCCCGTGTCGCCGCGGCGGCCGCCGCGCCTGAACCTGCGCGCCGCCCGCCCGGGCCGCCCGAGACCGGCCCGACTCTTGCTAAGCTTATTCGAGGCATTCCCGCGGCGCCCCAGAGGGGCGGCCGCGACCGGAGACATACGCCCATGCAGCCCGCCCGCATCGTCGAGATCGGCGAGACCTCTGCCGGCATCGTCGTTCCCGAGACCGACGGCTTCCGCTTCTTCTCCGCCCATCCGGACTTCCACACCCTGGAAGGCCAGATCTTCCGCAGCCCGCGCCATGCCACCCGGGCGGCCCAGGACCTGCACGCCCGCAAGCGCAACCGCCGCCTCGCCGCCTGAGCGAGGCCTCGACATCGAGAAGGGGGAGGGGCCGCCCCGCCAGCGGGGCGGCCCCTCTTCGTTGCCTCAGCGGTTGCGGGCCAGCAGCAGGATCCAGCCGATCCCGATCGTCAGCACCAGGATGCCGATGGTGGCGAAGGCCGGGGTGCCGTGCTCCATCAGCCGCGGGGCGAGCTGGGTGGCGAAGGCCGCCACCACCAGGCCGACCGCGACCCGGGCGGCGGCGCGCTCGATCCCGCGGGTCAGCTTGTCCATGCCCTTGAGCTCGATCTCCACCGTGACGCGGCCCTGCTTGAGCCGCACCAGCATCAGGTGGATCAGGGTCGGCAGCTCGGAGGCGGCGCCGTAGAGCCCGGTCGCCAGGCCCTGGAACCGGCCCTTGAGGTCCTTGACCGAGAATTGCTGCCGCATGTGGCGGCTGACGGTCGGGCCGGCGGCCGCGAACAGGTCGAAGGCCGGGTCGAGCTGGCGCATCACGCCGTCGGCCGTGACCAGGCCCTTGAACAGGATCGCGAGGTCGGTCGGCATCGCGAGGTCGTTCTCGCGCGCCATGGTCATGAAGTCGGTGAGCACCAGGCCGAGATTGAGCGTCGCGCCGTTATGGCGGGTGACGAAGGATTGCGAGGCCGCCTCGAGCTTGGTGAGATCCGGGTTGCTGGCGCCGGTCCAGTCGAGCAGCACCGCCATCAGCCCGTCGGCATCCTCCTGCAGCATCGCGCCGATCAGCATCAGGAGCTGCGAGCGGCGGCGCTGCGACAGCCGGCCGACGATGCCGAAATCGATGAAGGCGATGCGGTTGCCGGGCATCGCCAGGAGGTTGCCCGGATGGGGATCGGCGTGGAACAGCCCCTCGATCATCGCCATCTGCAGGAAGGCGTCGACGCCGCGCTGGGCCAGCACCTTGCGGTCGAGCCCGGCCTCCTCCAGGCGTCTGGCGTCCGTCGGCGGGATGCCGTGGATGAATTCCTGCACCAGCACCCGCTCGGAGGTGTATTCCCAGTAGACCTTCGGGAACACGACGTCGTCGCGGTCGGGGAAGAGCGCCGCCAGCATCTCGCAGTTGCGGCCCTCGTTGGCGAGGTCGAGCTCCTCGCGCAGGCCGTTGGCGATGTGGCGCATCTGCTCGGTCGGCCGGTAGCGGGCCATCTCGGGCCACTCGGTCTCGACGATGCGCGAGGCATGCGACAGGAGCCGCAGGTCCGCCTCGATGATCTTTTGCAGGCCCGGGCGCCGGACCTTGACGATCACGTCCTCGCCGGTCTCGAGCTTGGCCCGGTAGACCTGGGCGATCGACGCCGAGGCGATCGGGTTGGTGTCGAATTCCGAAAAGATCTCGGCGGGCGGGGCGCCGAGATCGGCCTCGAGCTGGGGCCGGATCACCTCCCAGGGCAGCGGCGCGACCTTGTCGTGCAGCTTGCCGAGCTCTTCCGTCCATTGCGGCGCGAGCAGGTCGGCCCGGCTCGCCAGGACCTGGCCGAGCTTGATGAAGGTGGGCCCCAAGGCCTCGATCGCCCGGCGCAGGCGCTCGGGCTGCGACAGGCGGGTGAGGTCGACGGCGGGGGCGCTGCGCCAGGAGAGCCGCGGGATCGCCCGCAGACCGAGCCGGTCGACGACCTTGTTGACCCCGAAGCCGATCAGGATGCCGGCGATTTCCTGGAGGCGCTGGCGGTCCCGCGCCGCGACGATGGCGGTTTTCAGCATCTGCGCGTCGAATCTGCTCGGCTGGGAGGGGTGGGGGCGCCGGCAGGGGCGGGCCGGACGGGCGGGGCGACGCGGGCGGACGAGCCGTCCGGGCCGATGATGGGGATGGGCTCGCGCCTCGGCATCCTGGTCCTCCCGAACGCGTCCGCTTGCGCGACGCTCGCGGCCGCCGTCATGCGGCCTCAACCGGGCGGGACTGGGGCGGCCGGCGCGGGCCGTGTCGGCGGTAGCGCATGACCCGGGTGAGCACAATCACATCGGGGCCCGGGCGCTCCATTGCCGCAACGCGCCGCCTCACGCGCGTCGCGCCCCCGCCGACGCGCGAAGGCCGGCCCCGGGAGCCCCGGGGCCGGCCTCGTTCATCATCGGACGTGGGAAAGCCGGGTTACATCCGGCCGCCGGCGCCGCCGGGCTGGCCGGCCTTGGCGCCGCCCTCCATCGACCGGGCTCCGCCCTCCGGCTTGCCGTCCATCGCCTTGCCGTCCATCGACTTGCCGCCGCGCTGGGTGCTGCCGGTGGTCTCCGGCCCGGTGCCGCGGCCGCCCATCTGGCGGTCGCCCGCCTGACGCTCGTTCATGCCGCGCTCGGGCCCGGTGCGGCCGGGCTGGTTGCCGGCAGCCTGCTCGGGCTTGGTGCCGTTGCGCTCGCCCATCTCGCGCCGGTCCTTGGCCTCGTTCTTCATCTCGCCCCGCGACAGGTCGCGGTTGCGCTCGCGGTCGTTGATGCTGTCCCGGCGCTGCTCGCTGCGGCTCAGGCGGTCCTCGCGGCGCTCGCTGCGGACATCCTCACGCCCGCGGACGCTACCGGTGACGCTGGTCCGCTCGCTGACCGACAGGCGGCGATATTCCGGCGAGCCGACGAGGACGCGCCGGCCCGAGATCACGACGTACCGGTCGGCGCCGGTGCGCTCGGACACGATCAGGCGACGATACTCCGGCGAACCGTAGATCACCCGCTGGCCGCGCACCACGACGTACCGGCGCGGCCCGCTCTTCTCGCGGATGACGAGGCGGCGGTACTCGGGCGAGCCGACCCGCACCCGGCGGCCCTGGATCGTCACGAACTCGACCCGGCCGGGCCGCACCCGCTGCTCGCGCTGCTCGACGACGACGAGGCGGCGATATTCCGGCGAGCCGTAGATCACCCGCTGGCCGCCGATCGTCACGTAGCGGCGGCCGCCCACCGTGGTGATCCGGTCCTCGCGCGCCTCGCTGCGGAAACCGGTCCGGGTCTCGCGGCGCTCGAAGCGGTCGGCCCGGTCGTCGCGGCGTTCCGTCCGGCGATCGCCGTCGCGGCGCTCGTCCATCGCCAGGCGGGTGTCGCGGTCGGCCCCGCGCTCGCCGGAGCGTACGGTCTCGGCGCGGTCGCGGGCCCCGTCCTTGCGGTCCGCCGCGCCGTCCTTGTTCATGGCGGAGTCTTTGGCGGAGTCTTTGGCGCCGCCTTGCCGGCCCTGCTCGGCCCGGGCCTGGCCCATTTCGGCCTTGCCGGTCTCCGCCTTGCTGGCCTCGCCATTGCCCATGCCCTTGCCCATCTCGCCGCGGGCCTGCTGGCCGGCGCCCAGCTGGCCGCCCTTCGGACCGGACTGGCTCATCTCGCCGCCGCGACCCGGCGCGCCGCCGGCACCCGGGCTGCCCGCGTTCTGCGCATAGGCCGAAGTGCTGAGCAGCAGCGCGGCCAGTCCAACTGTCAATCTGTTCATGGTCGGTCGCCTCCCTGCGCGCCGGAATTGGGTGCGGCGGCGCGTCGAAGATGCTTCAAAACGCCGACTTAAAAATATCGTTCCGGACTATTCGCGGGTCGTCTGGCGTATCACGCCTCCGAACGGTCGAGCTTGCAGGGCAAGACTTCAGGACAAGACTTGCCGTCACGCTGTGCGGTGCCGGGCGCACTGCGCGACATCCCGGTGCGAAGACCCCGCACGCGCGTCATCATGCGGAACTGTTTCCCCAGGGCCAACGTTGCTCGCACCGTGGCCGTTTCCCCGCCCGCGCAGGCGGTGCGGGAGCCTCGGCATGGCAACGCAACGGGGATCGAGCAGGCAGGATGGTGGCGGAGCCGATGTCGACGCAGCCCCGGCGGGACTGGATGGACCTGTCCAGCCCGCGGCCGCCGCAGGAGAGGACGGAGACCTCCGCTGTCTCCCGCGAGGCCTCCCGCGCCTTCGCCGCCCGCAGCGGGCTCGTGACGGGGCTGGCCCGGATCCGCAGCGGCGCAGCCCGGGCCGGGAATGCCGCCGCCGGGCATCTCCAGCCGGTTCTCTCGGTCGCCGCCGCGCCCTTGCGCCGGGCCGCGCCGGCCTGGCAGGGCGCGGCCGGGCGTGTCGGGGCGCATCCGCTCGTGTCCCGCGCGGGCGAGGCCGCAAAGCGGGCCGGGGCGCTGCCCTGGGGACGCGCCCTGCTGCTCGCCGGCCTCGGCGTGCTCGGCCTTTCCGCCCTCTTCCTCGCCTGGTGCGCCGCGACGCTGCCGCCCGTGAGCGGAACACCGCCGACGCCCCGCACCCTCACGGTGCAGGCCCAGGATGGCACGCCGATCGCCCGCCGCGACGTCGCCCGGGGTCGGGCGATCCCCCTGGCCTCGGTGTCGCGGCCCATGATCCAGGCCTTTCTGGCGGCGCAGGATCCGTGGTTCGAGGACGGGTACCGGCTCGATGCCGCCGGCCTCGCCGCCGTGATCCGTCGTTCGTTCCGCGACACGATCAGCGACGGCCCCCGCGCCGGCGGCCCGCGCCTGACCCAGCGCCTCGTGCGCCGCGACATCATCGGGACGGCGCCCGGCGAGGCGCGCAGCATCGCCGACCGCGTGCGAGAGGCGATGCTGGTCCTGTGGCTCTCCGCCCGGGAGAGCGACGCCCAGATTCTCGCCCGCGCCCTCGCCCTCGCGCCGTTCGGCCCCGGCCTCGTCGGGGTCGATGCGGCGGCCCGGACCCTGTTCGGCAAGGAGGCGGGTGATCTCGGCACGGCCGAGGCAGCCTATCTCGCCGGCCTGACCCTCGCCCCCGACCTGCGGCCCGACCGGGACGTGACGGCGATCCGGGCCCTCGGCCGCTCCGTGCTCGACGGCATGGTGATGCGCGGCAAGTTGAGTGCAGCGGAATCCGCGGAGGCCGGGCGGGCGCTCGACGGTCTCAGCCCCACCGGCACCACGCCGGTGACACGCAGCGGCTTTCCCGATCTCGTCCTCGCCGAGGCCGCCGGGCGTCTCGGCCCGGACGCTCCGCGCGAGGCGATCCTCCGCACCACCCTCGATCGCGACCTCCAGGCGATGGCCGAAGTCGCGGTCGATCGCCGCCTCGACGCCGCCGGCCGCGGCGGCACCCGGGCCGGCCTCCTGGTCCTCGGCCCCGACGGCAGCGTGCAGGCGGTCGTCGCCGGCGGCACGCCCCTGGCGGACACGCCGGAAGCCCGCCGCGCGGCGAGCGCCAGCCTTCGCCATCTCGGTCGCGACGGTCGACCGGTCTATGACCGGCTCGTCGCCGGGCCGGTGCCGGCGGCGGCGCGGCGCACGGCGTTGCTCACGCTGCTCGCCGGCCTCGCCCGCCCGCCGGAGGGGGCCGAGGATCCGGCGAGCCGGGACGGGCTGTTCGTCGGCCCGGTCGG
Source organism: Methylobacterium aquaticum (assembly GCF_016804325.1). Lineage (NCBI taxonomy): Bacteria > Pseudomonadati > Pseudomonadota > Alphaproteobacteria > Hyphomicrobiales > Methylobacteriaceae > Methylobacterium > Methylobacterium aquaticum. Next base: position 5,890,916 of record NZ_CP043627.1, on the reverse strand, counting down.
CGACCTGCTGGTCGGGACCTACCTCTCCGGTCCGACGGCCGAGAACGGGGCCGGCGACGGGCCCGAGGCCCTGTTCCAGGATCTCGCCGCCCAGGTGGCGAAAGCCCGCCCGGCACCGGTCGCCGAGGCGCGCGAGGCCGCCCGGGACACCGCCCGCGACACCGGCAGCACGGGACGCGGCGCCTCCCGCCCGGCCTGGCAGAATCCCGGCGAGCGGCAGCAGGCTGCGTCCCTGCGCGGGGTGCCGCGGGTGATCGATACCGGCCGCCTGCGCCTCGACGGGCAGTCCGTCCGCCTCGCCGGGGTGGAAGGGCAGGGCGGCACGCTCGCCCGCGAGTTCCGCCAGTACCTGCGCCGGCGCGAGGTGACGTGCCAGCCGGCCGGCGGGGCGGATCTCTACCGCTGCCGGGCCGGCGACCAGGATCTGTCCGAGGTGGTCCTGTTCAACGGCGCCGGGCGGGCCGCGCCGGGCGCTCCGCCGGACTTGCAGGCGGCGGAGGCGAATGCGAAGGCGCGCAAGGCGGGTGTGTGGCAGTAGCAGCGGGGGCCATCTCGCCGCTCGTCTCGATGGTTCCCGCACCCTCCCATCGTCATCCCAGGGCCGCGGAGCGGACCCCGGATGCAATCGCGGCAGAGATTTCTCGAAAGGGCGGGCCGCGGTCCGCCTCATCCTGCATCGTCAGCGGTGATGGATCCCGGATTCCGCTGTCGCGGCCCCGGGATGACGCGGAGGGTGGCAGGACCGTCGCGCGACCCGAAACTCGCTCGGACGCGCCGGTCCTCAAACCCCCAGATACGCCGCCGTCACCTCCGGGTTGCGGGCGATCTCCGCCGCCTGGCCCTGCAGCCGGATCCGGCCGGTCTCGAGCACGTAGGCGTAATCGGCGATGGCGAGTGCTGCGCTGGCATTCTGCTCGACCAGCAGGATGGTGCGCCCCTCCGCCCGCAACGACGCGATGATCGAGAAGATCTCGTCGACGATCAGCGGGGCGAGGCCCATCGAGGGCTCGTCGAGGAGGAGAAGGACCGGCTCGGCCATGAGGGCGCGTCCCATCGCCAGCATCTGCTGCTCGCCGCCCGAGAGGTAGCCCGCCTGCTGGCGCAGGCGCTCGGCGAGGCGGGGAAAGCGCGCCTCGACCGCCGCCTGCCGCCGCGCCGCTTCCGGGCCCGGGACATGGTAGGCGCCGAGCCGCAGGTTCTCGGCCACCGTCATGTTGGCGAAGACCTGACGGCCCTCCGGCACCTGGACGATGCCGCGCCGGGCGATGCGGTGGGCCGCCTCGCCGGCGATGTCGACGGGAGAGTCGTCGCCGAACATCACCCGTCCGGCCCGGGGTTTCATCAGGCCCGACAGGCTGCGCAGGATAGTGGTCTTGCCGGCGCCGTTCGAGCCGATCAGCGACACGATGCTGCCGCGTCGCACCGACAGGCCGATGCCGTGGACCACGTCGGCCCGGCCGTAGCCGAGGCGCAGGCCCTCGACCGCGAGAAGCTCGGTCACGATACGGCTCCCCGGCTGACGCTGACATCGTGGCTGCCGGTGCCGAGATAGGCCTCGATCACCGCCGGATGGGCACGCACCTCCGCGGGCGTGCCGTCGGCGATCCGGCGGCCGAAATTCAGGACCGTCAGGCGGTCGCACAGGCTCATCACCAGGGGCATGTCATGCTCGACGAGCAGCAGGGTCAGGCCGCGCTCGTCGCGGAGCCGCCGCAGGAGGCCGAGCAGCGCGTGGGTTTCGGCCGGGTTCATGCCGGCGGCGGGCTCGTCGAGGAGGACGAGGCGCGGCTCGCAGGCGAGCGCCCGGGCGATCTCGAGCCGGCGCTGATCGCCGTAGGGCAGGTCGCCGGCGCGGGTATCGGCGGCGTCGATCAGGCCGACGAAGGTCAGGAGGTCGCGGGCCTTGGCCTTGGCCTGGCGCTCCTCGGCGCGGAAGCCCGGCCCGCGCAGCAGGACGCCCCAGGTCGAGGAGAGCCGCGTGTGCAGGCCCGTCATCACGTTCTCCAGCACCGTCATCTCGGAGAAGATGCGGATGTTCTGGAACGTGCGGGCGAGGCCGAGCGCGGTGCGCCGGTAGGGCGGCAGCCCGTCGAGGGGCTGGTCGCCGAGGCGGACGCTGCCGGCGCTGGGGCTGAGCACCCCGGAGACGAGGTTGAACAGGGTGGTCTTGCCGGCGCCGTTCGGGCCGATCAGCCCGTGGACGGTGCCGGGCTGGACCGCGAAGTCGACCGAATCGACCGCGACGAGGCCCTGGAAGCGGCGGGTGAGACCCTGGACGGTGAGGAGAGCCGGATTCTGCTGAGTCATGGCGGTCAGCCGGTCCGGGCGATGCGCCAGGGCAGGATGCCCCGCGGCATGAAGAGGACGGCGAGCACGATGATCAGGCCGTTCACCATCAGGCGGAAATCGGCGAGCGGCCGCAGCACCTCCGGCAGCAGGGTCAGGATGGTCGAGCCGAGCACCGGCGCCAGCGGCGATCCGATGCCGCCCAGCAGCGCGTAGCTCAGGATCGTCACCGCGGCCTCGAACCCGTACTCGTTGGGGCCGATGAACGAGGAGACGTGGGCCGAGAGGCAGCCCGCCACCCCGGCCATGGCCGAGGAGACGACCAGCGCCACCAGCCGGTAGCGCGGCAGGTTCACCCCCATCACCCCGGCGGCGGCCTCGTCCTCGCGCATCGCCTCCATCGCGCGGCCGATGCGGGAGCGCGCCACCAGCGTCAGGCCGATCAGCAGGACCGCCAGCGTGCCGTAGATCGCCGGCACGCCGCCGCGCTCCGGGATGCTGGAGAGGCCGAGCGCCCCGCCGGCATAGTCCCAGTTCAGGAACACGATGCGGGTGATCTCCCCGAGCCCGATCGTCGCGATGGCGAGATAGACGCCGGTGAGCCGGAGCGTCGGCCCGCCGACCACCAGCGCCAGGAGGGCCGGCACCACCGCCGAGGCCGCCATCGACACGGCGAAGGGCGTGCCGAACTTCACCGAGAGGAGCGCGCCGGTATAGGCGCCGACGCCCATGAAGGCGGCCTGTCCCAGCGAGAGCTGGCCCACCGCCAGCACCACGTAGACCGACAGGGCCAGGATGCCGTTCACCCCGATCCCGTGGATCAGGCTCTGGTAGGTCCAGTAGAAGTCGTCGAGAGCTTCCCACATGGGTATCTAAGCCCGCTTGGCGGCGGCGCGGCCGAACAGGCCGAGCGGACGGAACCACAGGGTGGCGACGAGGAGCGCGAAGGCGATCATGTCCTTGAGGGTCGAGGAGAGGTAGGCGGCGGTGAGCACCTCGGCGAGGCCGAGCAGCAGGCCGGCCAGCAGCGCGCCGCGCAGGTCGCCGAGGCCGCCGACGATGATGACCGCGAAGCCCCGCAGCATCATGTGCTCGCCCATGAAGGGCTGGATGGCATTGAAATTGAGCCCGACGAGCACCCCCGCCGCGCCGCCGATGGCACCCGACAGGAACGACACCACCCGCAGCATCAGGGCACCGTTGATGCCCATGAGCGCCGCCGCGTCCGGGTTCTCGGCCACCGCCCGGATGGCGAGCCCGATCCGCGAGCCGCGCACCAGCGCCAGGAGTGCCAGCATCAACACGATCGCGGCGGCGAGGATCAGGATCTGCGTGGTCCCCACCCGCACGTCGCCGAGGCTGTAGGCGCCGCCCGAAAACACCTCCGCGGGAAAGCGCCGGATCTCGGTGCCGAGCGCCGCCGCCATGCCGGCATAGAGAAAGAGCGTGGCCCCCAGCGTCACCATCAGCGAGGCGAGCTCGGGCGCCTTCGCCTTGCGCAGGCGGGTGAGGAGCAGCGTGTCGAGGAGGACCGCGACGAGGCCGGCGATCAGCGCGCCAACCGGCAGGGCCGCCCAGATCGGCAGCCCGGCCCATTGCGTGCTCCAGAGCGCCGCGAAGGCACCGAGCGCGAAATACACCCCGTAGGTGAGGTTGATGACGCCCATCACCCCGAACATCAGCGTGAAGCCGATGGCGAAGAGGGCGTAGGTCGCGCCGAGCACGACGCCGTTGACGAGCTGCTGCTCAAGCATGGGGGCTGACGGATTTCGAAGGGCGCCCGGCGCCCGCTGCGGCCCGGCCCCGGGGCCGAACAGGATGGCGATGGCGCGACGTGGCCGATATCGCGCGGCGGGTCAATCGGGTGGGGGGCGGTAGGGCAGCACCAGAAAGGTAGAGCGCGGTTCCCCTCTCCCGTGTGGGAGAGGGGTTAGGGGTGAGGGTGCTACGGTTCTGAGTCAGGCTCCGACCGTTCCGCTGCCAGCACCACGCTCAGTGAGTCATGCGGAAGCGTGCGACCCTCGCGCGATCTTCGATCGCCCCTACCCCTCTCCCACACCTTGCAGCGATACCGGGCAAGCCCGGCATCGCCTGGAGAGGGGATCCCGCGCCATAGTCTCAGGCGAAGGTCGACAAAAACAGCAGGCTTACTGCAGCAGCTGGAACTTGCCGCCCTTCATCACCAGCACCACCACGCCGGACGTATCCGCCGGGTCGCGGCTGTCGGAGAAGGAGAACGGGCCCATCACGCCGGTATGCTTCACCTTGATCAGCGCGTCCTTGATCTTCTCAGAATCCGGCGCGCCGGCCGCGTCGATCGCCTTGGCGACGATGAACAGCGTGTCGTAGGCCTGGGCCGCGAACTGGTCGGGCAGGTCGCCGCCGTACTTGTCCTTGAAGGCGTTGACGAAGGCCTGGTTCGCCGCATCCGGCTTGCCGATGAACCACGGGCTGCCGACCAGCGTGCCGTCCGCCGCCTTGCCGGCGATGTCGCCGAGCTTGGGCGAGTTCAGGCCGTTGCCGCCGATGAAGAACACCTTGTCGGGGATGCCGAGCTGGCGCGCCTGCAATTCGATGCCCGAGGCCGCCTCGACCAGGGCCGACAGCACGATCGCGTCCGGGTTCAGCGCCTTGATCTTGGTGAGCTGGGCGGAAAAGTCCGAATCCTTGGCGCCGAAGGTCTCGGTGGTCAGGGTCTCGATGCCGAGCTTCTCGAGCGAGGCCTTCATCACGTCGTAGGCCGACTTGGTGAAGGCGTCGTCGTTGCCGTACATCACGGCGACGCGCTTGATGCCGAACTTGTCCTTGGCGGTCTTGAGTGTGACCGGGATGACGTCGGATTCCGGCAGCGAGGTGCGGAAGACGTAAGGGCCGATCGCCGTGATGCCGTTGGCGGTGGTCGAGGTGCCGACGATCGGTACCTTGCGCTCGTTGGCGACGGGGCCGGCGGCGAACATCTCGTTCGACAGGGTGGGGCCGAGGATCAGCGGGACCTTGTCGCGGCCGATCAGCTTGCGGGCGGCGTTGAGCGCCTGCTCCTTGGCGCCGGCCGAATCCTCGTAGGCGAGGGCGAGCGGCCGGCCGCCGAGCACGCCGCCGGCCTTGTTGATGTCGGTGAGCGCGAGGTCGAAGCCGCGCTGGATCGCGATGCCGTAGCGGCTGTTCGGCCCGGTCAGGATCTCGATCGCGCCGAGCTTCACCGGCGACTTGTCCTGCGCCTGCGCGCCGGCCAGACTGCCGCCCAGCAGCGCCGCCGCCAGCAGCATTCTCCTCGACATCGACCGCATCCCGGTTCCTCCTCGCAATCCGCTGTTCTGATTGGGCCGCGCCTCGGCGCGGGCGGGGCCCGGACCGTCGCGCTGGACGAGAGAGCGCCTTAAAGCACTGGAGCGCGGCGGTAAATCGTTTCTCCCGGCCGCGCACATGCGCGAACGGCCCCGCCGAGGGGCGGGGCCGTCCTGACATGCGGCGAAAGGATGATGGTCGTCAGAGCGCGCGGTCGAAGCGCAGCTCGCCGGCCTGGCTCTTGATCACCAGCTGCGAGCCGACGATGTCCCACTGGCCCGAGGTGCGCAACGCGGTGAGGAACTGCATCTCGGAGGTGCCGATCGCCTTGTCGCAGTTGCGCTTGGTCAGCGCCAGCGGGCCGACCGCCAGGTGCTGCTCCTTGAGCGGGAAGGCGGTCGCCGCGAAGGTGTTGCAGCCGCCGAAGCCGCGGGCGCGGTACTGCTTGTCGATGATGAAGCTCGGCCGCTCGGCACCGGCGAAGGGCTTGCCGTTGAGGCTCACCGCCGTCCAGGTCGAATCGAGCGGGAAGATCTTTTCCTGGGCCTTCATCGGCGGGATGTATTGCGGCGCGTTGGCCTTGTCCCGGTTCTTCTGGCCGTAACCGAGCATGTTCTGCGCCGAAGCCTGCGTCGCCGACGCCAACAGCGCGACGGCACCGGCGGCCAGCGCAACCTGCATCGCCTTCATCGCATTCCCCATTCGTCTTGTCGTGTTGCGGCGGACCGTAGAGAGGCCCCCCTGCGCCTGCAACCCTGGCCGCAGGCGGGGAGGCCCCGGATCGGCATCTTGCCGACGACTGTTGCATTTATGCGGCGAGCTTGGCCGTAATGTGGCACGACTCGCGAAAGCTTGTCGGTGTGGCAACGAAAGCGGGACCTCGCCGTTAGCCAGCACGACGCCGCGACGGCCGCGGCGGGGAAGGGCCACCTGAGAGAGCGGGGGACAGGATTCAGTGAACGGCGCAGACGACATCACGGCGGCGCAGCTGCGCCGGGCACGCGACCTGCTGGGCTGGTCGGAGGACGATCTGGCCCTGCGCGCCAACGTCGACGCGGAGGGGATCCGCCAGTTCGAGGCCGGCCGCTACCCTCCCTCCGCCGAGCAGCGGGCCGCGATCCGCGGCGCCGTCATGGCCGCCGGGGTCGAGCTGACCGACGGCGCCTATCCGGATGCCCGGCTGCGCCCGGACGATGCGCCGGACAAGGGCATCCACCCGAACGAACTCACCACCGAGAACGATCGCTGACCGGTGGGATGCGCCGCCGCCCGGCTCGCCTCGCGGGCGCGCAGGTCGGGATCCGCTGTCTGACGATCGCGGTCGGCATCGTGTCGTGAGGCCGGTCCGCGTCATGGAACACCCGTCATCGGTCGCGGAGTTCGGCGGCGGGTCCGTCTCCATCGCGACGACGCAGGGAGTCGTCCGCACCGTCTCGCGGGCGGCCACCGCCACCGGTGCGGTGACGGTCCATGCCGGCAGAGACCATCGCGGGCATCTCCGGGCGGAGGTGGCGCGACGGAGTATCGGCTCTCAGCCGAGCGCGAAGGCCTTCAGGTCGAAGCCGGGATCCGCCGCCTGCTCGGGCGTCGGGCTCCGCCCGGCCTGGAGCAGGCGGCGGGCGATCATGTGGTCGGCCGGACGGTTGAGCGATTCGACGCCGGCGAGGCGCCCGGCCCGGTAGCAGAACACCGAGGCCCCTCCTTGCCCGGGGTCGCCCCGGCGCACGGCGAGGTCGTGCGGCTGGCACAGGCCGGCGATCTGGAGCTTGAGCGGGCCCTGGTCGCTCCAGAACCACGGCACCGCCGTGAAGGCGGCGGACCGGCCGGTGAGGCGGGCGGCGACGCAGCGCGCGCCGTCGACGGCGTTCTGGACCGATTCGATCCGCACCCGGGCGCCGTCGGCATGCGGCGAGGGGAAGCTGGCGCAATCGCCGATCGCCGAGACCGCTGGATCCTCGCTCGCCAGCATCGCGTCGACGGCGACCCCGTTTTCGACCCGCAAGCCCGCCGCCCTCGCCAGATCGTCGTTGGGCAGCACGCCGATGCCGACGAGGACGAGATCGGCCGCGACCTCGCGCCCATCCGCCAGGGCCACGGCCCGGACGCGATCCGGCCCGACCAGCCCCGCGACCGCGCTGCCGAACAGGAAGCGCGTGCTCGCCGCAGCATGCGAGATCTCGATCAGCGCCGCCATGGCGGGCGAGACCGAACGGGCGAGGGGACGGTCCAGCCCCTCGATCACCGTGACGGGAATCCCCTTCTGGGCGCAGATCGCCGCGAATTCGAGCCCGATGAAGCCTGCCCCCACCACCGCCACCGCCCGCGCCCTGGCAAGCGCGGCCTTCAGGGCGTCGGCCTCGGCGAGGGTGCGCAGCTGGTGGACGCCCGGCAGATCGGCGCCGGGGACCGGCAGCGGCCGGTTGCGCGCGCCGGTCGCCAGGACGAGGTGGTCGTAAGGAAGCGCCTCGCCGGAGGCGAGGTGCAGGCGCCGTGCCGCGCGATCGATCGCCACCGTCCGCTCATCCGCGCGAAGGGTCAGGCGGTGCTCGGCGAAATAGGCCTCGGGCCTTAAGCACAGGCCCGCCGCATCGGTCTTGCCGAGCATGTAGGCCTTCGACAGGGGCGGCCGGCCATAGGGCAGGCCGGGCTCCTCGCCGACGAGGGTCACCGGGCCGGCATAGCCGTTCTCCCGCAAGGAGGCCCCGAGCTGAAAGCCGGCCTGGCCGGTGCCGACCACCACGATTCCGTTCATCGGCAGGACATAGCCCGGAAGCCGCAGCGCCGTCGAGCTTGCCCGCTACCAGGCGAGGCAGAGCTTGCCGAAATGGCCACCGTTCTCCTGGTGGCGAAACGCCTCGGGCAATTCGGCGAAGCCATAAGTCCGGTCGATGACCGGATGGATGCCAGTCCGGTCGAGGGCAGCGACGTAATCCTGCTGCTGGCGCCGGCTGCCGACGATCAGGCCCTGGAGCCGGGCCTGCTTGGCCATCAGCGCGGAGGTCGGCACCTCGCCGCCCCGCCCGGTGAGCACGCCGATGAGGGAGATGTGGCCGCCGACGCGCACCGCCTCGATCGACTGGGCGAGGGTGCCGGGCCCGCCGACCTCGACGATGTGATCGACGCCGACGCCCCCGGTCCAGTCGCGCACCGGCCGGCCCCAATCGGGATGGGTGCGGTAGTTCACCGTGTGGTCGGCGCCGAGGCTCCGCACCCGTTCGAGCTTGGCGTCGGAGGAGGAGGTGACGATGACGGCCGCCCCCATCGCCTTGGCGATCTGGAGCGCCGCGATCGAGACGCCGCCGGTGCCCAGCACCAGCACCGTGTCGCCGGCTTTCAGGCCGCCATCGGCGACGAGCGCCCGCCACGCCGTGAGGCCCGCGGTGGTGATGGTGGCGGATTCGGGCGCGCTCCAGCCGCGTGGCGCACGGGTGAAGGCGCCGACCGGCCGCACCGCGTGGGTGAGGGCGAAGCCGTCGACGCCGTCGCCGGGCACCTGCGCGAAGGTGCCGACCGGGGTCTGCGGCAGCCCGTCCGCCCAATGCGGGAAGAAGCACGAGACGACCGCATCGCCGGGGGCGAACTCGGTCACGCCGTCGCCCACCGCCTCGACCGTGCCGGCCCCGTCCGACATCAGGATCCGGCCGTCGGCGGCGGGGGAGCGCCCGCTCGCGACCAGCAGGTCGTGAAAGTTGAGCGAGGTCGCGTGGATCGCGACCCGGATCTCGCCGGGGCCGGGCTGCCCGGGATCGGGCCGTTCGGCGATCTCCAGCCGGTCGAGGCCGCCGGGTTTACGGACGACGAAGGCCTTCATGCGATCCTCCTGACCGGTCGCGCCGCCGGAGCGGGGGACGGGGTTTGCGCCAGGTGAGGCAGTTAGTTCATGGGGCCGGGGATTCGAGCGGGGGGGCGCGTATTTCGGGATGCCTCCCTCCCATCCTCCCCATCCGCTACCTCAGGATGAGGTTGAGGGTGGGAGAGAGCCCGAAATGAACCGCTGAAGATGGTTCTCAATGCTCCCGCGCCGCCAGTACCGCCTCCGCCCGGATCTCCTCGGTGAGCTGCGCCTTCAGCCGCGAGAATTCGGGGCTGGTCTTCACCGTGTAGTGGCGCGGATGGCCGAGATCGACCGGGACGTCGGCCTTGATCCGCCCGGGACGGGCCGTCATCACGATCACCCGTGAGGCCATGAAGATCGCCTCCTCGATGTCGTGGGTGACGAAGATCACGGTCTTGCGCTCGCGCTCCCAGATGCCGAGCAGGAGTTCCTGCATCAGCCCGCGGGTCTGGTTGTCGAGGGCGCCGAACGGCTCGTCGAGGAGCAGGATGGCGGGGTCGTTGGCGAGCGCCCGGGCGATGGCGGTGCGCTGCTGCATGCCGCCGGAGAGCTGCTTGGGATAATGCCCCTCGAAGCCGCGCAAGCCCACCTTGTCGATGTAGGACGCGACGATCTCGCGGCGCTCGGACAGCAGCACGCCGCGCTCGCGCAGGCCGAAGCCGATATTCTCGGCCACGGTGAGCCACGGGAACAGGGTGTAGGACTGGAACACCATGCCCCGGTCGGGGCCGGGCCCGCGCACCTCGCGGCCCTCGACCAGGACGCGGCCGGCGCTCGGCCGGTCGAGCCCGGCGATGATGCGCAGCAGCGTCGACTTCCCGCAGCCGGACGGGCCCAGGATGGTGATGAAGTCGTTCTTGGCGACCGTGAGGTCCGTGGGGCTCAGGGCCTGGACGGGCTTGGCGCCGCGGATGCCGGGGAAGACCCGCGCCACCCCCTCGACCGCGACTTCGAGATCGTCCCGCATCAGGCGAGCTTCCAGGGAAACAGGAACCGGTTGGCCGCCTTGAACAGGAAGTCCGAGACGAGGCCGATCAGCCCTATGACGATGATGCCGAAGATGATCTGCCCGGTGGCGAGCAGGGCCTGGCTCTCGATGATCATGTGGCCGATGCCGGACGACGAGCCGATCAGTTCGGCGACGATGACGTAGGTCCAGGCCCAGCCGAGCACGAGGCGCAGGATCTCGGCGATCTCGGGGGCGGTGGCCGGCAGCAGCACCCGGCGGATGATGCCGGCGTCGCTCGCCCCCAGCGTATAGGCCGCCTCGACGAGGTCGCGCCGGACCTGGCCGACCGCGACCGCGATCATCAGGATCAGCTGGAACACCGAGCCGATGAAGATGACGAGCAGCTTCTGCGTCTCGCCGATGCCGGCCCACAGGATCAGCAGCGGCACGAAGGCCGAGGCCGGCAGGTAGCGGGCGAAGGACACGAAGGGCTCGAAGAACGCCTCGACCGGCTTGTAGGCCCCCATCATCACGCCGAGCGGCACGGCGATCAGCGCGGCGAGCACGAAGCCGCCGAGGACCCGCCACACCGTGATGCCGATATCGGACAGGAAGTCGAACCGGGTCAGGAGCAGCCAGCCGTCCTGAACCATGGTGATCGGATCGGCCAGGAAGGTTTTTGGCACCAGCCCCCGAGGGTCGCGGCGGCCCACACCGCCACGAACAGCACGAAGAAGCTCAGGCCCAGCAGAACCTTTGCCGGGCCGCCGACCGGTTGCAGCGGGCGCAAGCCGGTCACTGCACGAAGCGCGGATCGGCGAGGCCGGCGATGTCCGGCTTCTGCCGGATCACGCCGATCTCGAGCAGCAGGTCGGCCGCCTGCTCGGAGAATTTCTGGTGCTCGCCGTTAAAGAACGCCTTGTTGGCGGCCCGGTCCTGCCAGCGCAGGAATTGCGCCGACTTGCCGAAGGCCTCACCGGTCTGCTTCACGTCGGCGCCCATGATGTCGTAGGACTTTTGCGGGTCCTTGGCGATCATGTCGAGCGCCTCGAAGTAGCTGTCGGCGAGCGCCTTGGCGGCCTTCGGGTTCTGGTCGAGGAATTCGGGCGTGCAGCCGAAGGTGTCCATCACCATCGGGTAGTCGAGGGTGGTGGCGATGATCTTGCCGGCCTGCGGCGCGGCGCGCACCGACGACAGGTAGGGCTCGTAGGTCATCGCGGCGTCGTTCTGGCCGGCGATGAAGGCCTGCGCCGCCGGGCCCGGCTCCAGGTTGACGACCTTCACGTCCTTGAGCGACAGGCCGTTGGCCTTGAGGATCCAGGCCAGCCCGAAATACGGCGCGGTGCCGGGCACGGAGGCCGCCACCGTCTTGCCCTTCAGGTCCTTGATCGACGAGACGTCGTTGCGCACGGCCAGCCCGTCGGCGCCGTAGGACTTGTCGAGCTGAAAAATCTGCTTCGTCGGCACGCCGTTGGCGTTCCACACTACCCAGGTCTCGACCGTGGTGGCGGCGCATTGCACGTCGCCGGAGCGGATCGCGAGGTGTCGGCTCGCCTGCGGGATCTTCTTCAGCGAAACGTCGAGGCCGTTCTTCTTGAAGATGCCGGCCTCCTTGGCCAGCGTGAGTGGCGCGAAGCCGGTCCAGCCGGACAGGCCGACGGTGACCTTGGTCTCCTGCGCGGCGGCCTGACCGGCCAGCGCGGCCGCGACCACCAAACCTGCGGCAACCGCCTTCATCACTCTCTCCCGCTCGCCTGCAAAAGCCCACCTGCCAAGCCTCGGGCCTTTCGTACCGTCGCCGGACCTTTGTGTATAGACATAAGAACGGGCAGCCTGCCCGCCGATCCGGCACCTTTCCCTGTCGGCGCGCACTGCACCCGAACGGCTCCGCGCGCGTTGTCGGGGCTGACGCAGGTGTCACGAGGAGCTTTCGGATGAGCGGAACAACGCGTCCCACCGTGGTGGTGACCGGCGGCAGCGCCGGGGTCGGGCGCGCGGTCGCGGTCGCCTTCGGGCGCCGGGGCTGGAATGTCGGCATCGTCGCACGGGGCCGGGCGGGGATCGCCGCGGCGGTCGACGAGGTGCGGGCGGTCGGGGGCCGGGCGCTGGGCTATCGGGCCGACGTCGCCGATCCGCGGGCGGTCGACCGGGCGGCGGATGCCTTTGCCGAGGAGTTCGGCGGCATCGACGTCTGGGTCAACAACGCCATGGTGACGGTCTATGCCGAGGTCGAGCAGATGAGCCCGGACGAGTTCCGGCGCGTCACCGAGGTCACCTATCTCGGGCAGGTCCACGGCACCCTGGCGGCCCTGCGCCACATGCGCGATTCGGATCGCGGCACCATCGTGCATGTCGGCTCGGCGCTCGCCTACCGGTCGATCCCGCTGCAATCGGCCTATTGCGCCGCCAAGTCGGCGGTGCGCGGCTTCGTCGACAGCCTGCGCACGGAATTGCTGCATCACCGCAGCGGTATCCGGCTCACCATGGTGCAGCTGCCGGCGGTGAACACGCCGCAATTCGACTGGGCCCGCTCGCGCCTGCCGCGCCGGCTCCAGCCGGTGCCGCCGATCTTCCAGCCCGAGGCGATCGCCGAGGAGATCGTCCGCGCCGCCCACGACGCGCCGCGCGAGCTCTGGATCGGCACGCCGTCCTGGCTCGCGATCCTCGGGGCGCAGGCCGCCCCGGCCTTCAGCGACCATTACCTCGCCCGCCACGGCTACCGGGGCGAGATGACGGGCCAGCCCGCCGACCGGGGACGGCCCGACAACCTGTACGACCCGGTCGATGCGCACCACGATCACGGCGCGCATGGCCGGTTCGACGGGCAGGCCAAGGGCAGCGTCGTCGCGGCGGACCCGATGTGGCTACATATCGGGATGATTGCGGCGGCGGGGCTGGTCGGCGGGGCGGCCCTGGCGGCGGCAAGGCGGAGCGGGCGGGGTGAGGTTCGCGGCGCCGGGGACTGAGGGGATCATGAGTCGGAGGAGATGACCCGCTATGCCCGCGGGCCCGTCCGAAGAAAATCGCTTGTAAAATCAAGCGCGGGATCCCCTCTCCCGTGTGGGAGAGGGGTAGGGGTGAGGGTGGAGACTGTGCCGTGTGATACTGAGAGCGTCGAGCTGCGCAGCTCGACGGTTCAGGACAATTGCGGAAACCGAGCCACCCTCACCCCCGGCCCCTCTCCCAAACGGGAGAGGGGAGACCCGCGCCTCTTCTCGTCTTGATTGCTTTTAATCTGTGTATGAGTAAAGGCCGGCTCCGGCATGGCGCACGCGGTATCACGCCCTCCACGCCGGAAAACCCGCCCTACACCACGCGCAACAACACGTGCTTCTTGCGCCCGAAGGACAGCTTCACCACGCCTTCCGGCGTCACGTCACCCGTGCCGATCACCGCGCGCTCGTCGGTGACGGGCGCGTCGTTGATCTTGAGGCCGCCGCTCTTTACCTGGCGCCGCGCCTCGCTGGTCGAGGGCACCAGGCCGGCATGATCCGGCCCGAAGGCCGAGAGCACGCCGAGGCCCGCTTCGATGACCGCGCGCGGCACCTCGACGGTCGGCAGGCTCTGGGCGAGCGCGCCCTCCTCGAAGGTGCGCCGCGCGGTCTCGGCGGCTCCTTCCGCCGCCTCGCGGCCGTGGAGGAGCGCGGTCGCCTCGGTGGCGAGCACCTTCTTGGCCTCGTTGATCTCCTGACCGCCAAGCGCCTCGAGCCGCGCCACCTCGTCGAGCGGCATCAGGGTGAACAGGCGCAGGAAGCGGCCGACATCCGCATCCTCGGTGTTGCGCCAGAACTGCCAGTACTCGTAGGGGCTCAGCATGTCCGGGTTGAGCCAGACCGCGCCGGAGGCCGTCTTGCCCATCTTGGCGCCGGACGCGGTCGTCATCAGCGGGCAGGTCAGGGCGTGGAGCTGCGGCGTGCCGAGGCGCCGGCCCAGATCGATGCCGGTGACGATGTTGCCCCACTGGTCCGAGCCGCCCATCTGCAGCGTCACGCCGTAGCGGCGGTTCAGCTCGGCGAAGTCGTAGGCCTGCAGGATCATGTAGTTGAATTCCAGGAACGACAGCTCCTGGTCGCGCTCCAGCCGCAGCCGCACGCTGTCCATCGACAGCATCCGGTTGACCGAGAAGTGCCGGCCGATGTCGCGCAGCATCTCGATGTAGTTGAGCGTGGTCAGCCACTCGGCGTTGTCGGCCATCAGCGCGGCGTTCGGGCCGGACCCGAAATCGAGGAAGCGCGAGAAGGTCTTGCCGATCTCGGTCTTGTTGGCCTCGATCTGGTCGAGCGTCAGGATCTTGCGGCTCTCGTCGCGGCCCGACGGGTCGCCGACGCGCGTCGTGCCGCCGCCCATCAGCGCCACCGGCTTGCCGCCGGTCGCCTGGAGCCAGTGCAGCATCATGATCGAGAGCAGGTGGCCGATATGCAGCGACGGCGCCGTGCAATCGTAGCCGACATAGGCCGTCAGCCGGCCCTCGCGGGCGGCCTCGTCCACGCCCGCGAAATCGGAGCATTGGTGGACGTAGCCGCGCTCGATGAGGACGCGGAGGAAGTCGGAACGCGGCGCGAAGTCGGTGGGCGCGGCCATGGTACTCTCGATCGGTCTCGTGAAGGGCGGCGGCCGCGACAGCGCGGTGCCGCCATGCTAGCTCCGTCGGAATCGGAACGGGTCGGTGCATAGCAAAGCCGGCCCCGAAAGGCACGGGGGCGATTCGGGATGACGATGCGGCGCGCGATCGGGCTGATGAGCGGCACCTCCCTCGACGGCGTCGACGTCGCGTTGATCGAGACCGACGGCGAGACGATCCGGGTCGAGCGCAGCGCCAACGGCTATCTCGAGCCCCTCGGCCCCACCGGCTACCGCGCCTATTCCGACGACGACCGGGCGCTCCTGCGCCAGGCGCTGATCGATTCCGAGGCCGTCACCGAGCGCAGCGAGCGGCCGGGATGCCTCGCCCAGGCCGAGGAGCTGGTGACCCGGCTCCATGCCGAGGCGGTCGAGAATTTTCTCTCCGAGAACGGCCTGACCGCCACCGACATCGACGTGATCGGCTTCCACGGCCAGACGGTGGTCCACCGGCCCGACCAGAAGATGAGCGTGCAGATCGGCGACGGCCGGGCGCTCAGCCGGCGGCTCGGCATCAAGGTGGTGTCGGACCTGCGCCACGCCGACATCGAGGCGGGCGGGCAGGGGGCACCGCTCGTGCCGGTGTTCCACCGGGCGCTCGCCCAGGCCTCGGGCTTCACCGACAGCCTCGGCATCCTCAACATCGGGGGCGTGGCCAACGCCACCCTGATCGCCCGCGACGGCCGGATCCTCGCCTTCGATACCGGGCCGGGCAACGCGCTGATCGACGACTGGATGCGCGAGCGCACCGGCCATGCCCTCGACGACAACGGCCGCACCGCCGCCCGCGGCCGGCCCGACGAGCCGTTGCTGGCCTGGCTGCTGATCCACCCGTTCTTCTCGCGCAAGCCGCCGAAGTCGCTCGACCGCAACTGGTTCTCGCACAAGCTCGCCGGCCAGCTCTCGACCGAGGACGGCGCCGCGACGCTCACCGCCTTCACGGCGCGCGCCGTCGCCCGCGCCCTCGACCACGCCGTCGAGGCGCCGACCCGCTGGATCGTCGCCGGCGGCGGAGCCCGCAACGGCGAGTTGCTGCGTCAACTCAACTACCACCTGCGCGCCGAGATCACGACGGCGGACGCGATCGGCTGGTCCTCCGCCTTCCTGGAAGCCCAGGCCTTCGCCTATCTGGCGGTGCGTTCGGTCGAGGGCCTGCCGATCACCTTCCCGTCGACCACCGGCGTCAGTCAGGCGATCAGCGGCGGCGTTTTGGCAAAGCCGGAAGAGTAAGAGCCGGTGCGGCACCGCAGGGCGTTGCGCACGACCCGCTCCCGCCGCTAATCGGGCGCGCATGAGCAGCACCTCGACCCTCAGCCTCGCCCCGGCCACGGCGCCCGTCGCCACGGCCCCCCGGTCCCGCCGCGCCGTGCGGACCTGGCTCTTCGTCATGGCCGCCCTGGTGATCGCGATGGTGGCGGTCGGCGGCGCGACGCGGCTGACCGGTTCCGGCCTGTCGATCACCGAGTGGAAGCCGGTCACGGGCGCCATCCCGCCGCTGTCGGGACAAGCCTGGGCCGAGGAATTCGCCAAGTACCAGGCGACGCCGCAATACAAGTTGCTCAACCAGGGCATGACCCTGTCGGATTTCCAGTTCATCTACGGCTGGGAATGGGGCCACCGGCTGCTCGGCCGGCTCATCGGTCTCGCCTTTTTCCTGCCGCTGCTGTTCTTCTGGTGGCGCGGCCAGCTCGACCGGCGCCTCGGCCTCAGCCTCCTCGGCCTCGGGGCGCTCGGCGGCCTGCAAGGGGCCGTGGGCTGGATCATGGTGGCGTCGGGCCTCCAGCCGGGCATGACCGCCGTGGCGCCGATCAAGCTCGCCCTGCACCTGACGCTGGCGAGCGCGATCTATGCCGGCCTCGTCTGGCTCGCCGCCGGGATCGACCGCAGGCGCGACGACATCGGGCCGGCGCGGCTCTCGCGGACGGCCCTCGTCCTGATGGGGCTGGTGCTGGTGCAGATCGCGCTCGGCGGCCTCGTCGCCGGCTCGAAGGCGGGGCTGACCTACAACACCTGGCCGCTGATGGACGGCAGCCTCGTCCCCACCGGCCTGTTCTCCGGCACGCCGTGGATCGAGAACTTCGTCGACAACATCACCCTGGTGCAGTTCAACCACCGGCTGACCGCCTACGCGCTCCTGGGTCTCGCCGTCTTCCACGCCGTCGACGCCCGGCGCAGGGCGCCCGGCACCGGCGCGGCGCGGCGCGCGACCGCGCTCGCCGGCCTCGTCGCCGCGCAGGCGATGCTCGGCATCGTCACCCTGCTCCTGGTGGTGCCGCTCTGGGCCGGCCTCGCCCACCAGATCGCCGCCATGCTGGTCCTCGGCATGGCGAGCGCCCATGCCCGGCTCTGCCGGGCGCCTCGGGCGCCTGCGGCGGCGCTGCGGGCGGCCTGAGCGTCGCGGGAGCGTTCGTCCCACGTTCATGCTCGCGCATTAACCTCGATCGACCGGGAGGCCGTCTCCCGTCGTCGAGGAGCGGAGGTCCGATGTCCGTGCAGGAGCAAGCCCTGACCCCATCCCCAGCCTCGAATGCCCGCTTCGCGCCCGACGGCCGGCCCCTGGGCCTCGTCTGGTCCTACACACCGCGCGAATTGCTGGCGGACGGCGTCGTCCACGTGGTCGGGGTCAGCCTCGGCGTGATCGGCGCCCTGGCCCTGACGATCAGCGCCGCGCTCTCGAAGCTCAGCCCCTCCGAGACGGCCTCGGTCGCCGTCTACGCCGCCGGCCTCGTGGCGATGCTCGGCACCTCGGCCGCCTACAACATGTGCCCGGTCGGCCGGCTGAAATGGCGCCTGCGCCGGGCCGACCACGCCACCATCTTCCTGATGATCGCCGGCACCTACACGCCGCTCGTGACCCTGGTCGGCACCGACAGCGTCGCCTTCGGCCTGCTCGCCGGGGTCTGGCTCGTGGCGGTGGTGGGCGCGCTCGTGAAGCTGACCCTTCCGGGCCGCTTCGACCGGCTGGCGATCGCGCTCTACCTGGCCCTCAGCTGGAGCGGCATCATGGCCTACGAGTCGGTCATGGCCGCCCTGTCGCCGCCGGCCCTGTGGCTGCTCGCCGCCGGCGGCGTGCTCTATTCCCTTGGGGTGATCTTCCACCTCTGGCGGCAATTGCCGTTCCAGAACGCGATCTGGCATTGCTTCGTGCTGGCGGCGGCCGCCTGCCATTACGGCGCGGTGTTCCGCAGCGTGCTCGATGCGGGGATGTGAGAAAGCAGGTCCATCGCGACAAAAGCCGAAGGGCCATGTCGAACCGCAGGTACGGATGCAACCCTCCGCGTCATCGCGGGGCTCGCCGCAGGCGAGAGCCCGGGATCCAGACACTCAGTTGCTCATAGAAAGAGTCTGGACGGGCCCAATTCTCGTCTGAACCATTCGCGATACTGGATTCCGGGCTCCGCTGCGCGGCCCCGGAATGACGCGGATGATTTCGAGACTGTCGAGCACATCGGAAAATTTGCTCAGAACGGCGTGTAGTCCCCACCATCCGTGATGGTGTCCAGCGCCCGCTCGATCGACGTCACGGCGTCCAGCACCATCTGCACCGTGCGCTCGGCCTCGGTGCGCGGCCGGCCGAGAGCGGCGGCGCGGGCGCCGATATCGTGCAGCTGCTCGGCGATCGTCACCAGGTCGGAAACGACCGACGCGGTGGCGCGGGCGGCGGCATCACGCGCCGGACGCGGGCGCAGCAGGGGAACGACGTTGCTCATCGGGCCGGACTCTCGCGCAAAGCCCGGGACTCCGCCAGCCGGAGAATCGCAGCCCTCCACACATTCCGCGCGGCGCGGCGCGGGGGGCACAGGGGCGGGGTTTACCGCCGCCGCAGGGCCCGGCGCCTTGACGGGGGGGCGGGAGCCGGGCACCCCGGCTGGACTGCCAGATCCAAAGCGCCCTCGATTCGACATCCGCGAGTCGGGAGGCCCGAACGCCAGGACCCTCCATGCGTCTCCTTCATGCCGCCGCGGCGCTCAGCCTCGCCTGCCTCGCCGGTGCCTGCACCAGCAGCGGTGACTCGCGCGGCACCGGGCTCGCCGAGAGCTTCGATTCCAAGAACTACGTGCGCTCGAACGACACCAACGGGACCCAGCGCCGGCCCGACGTGAACCGCGTCTTCACCCAGCCGTCGATCCCGAGCATCTCGAATCGCGGCTTCTGAAGACGGTGATCGGCGGCTGGAGCATCGCCCGATCGGGTTCCGACACAGACATGACAATGGCCTCGATTCGGCCGGCCATGTCTCTCCCAGCCTCGACCTCATCCTGAGGTGTTAGTCGATCAAAGATCGACTGACCTCGAAGGAGGGCTCCAGAAGCCTCTGTGATCCTTGGAGCCTTCCTTCGAGGCTCCCTTCGGTCGCACCTCAGGATGAGGTCGCGGGTGGGAAGGGTGGGGCCTCACGAGTGAACGAACCAGCCTCCGCGTCACCGGGCAAGCCTCCAGCGCCGCGAGCCCCTCGTCAGCGCTTGCGGAACAGCGGGTGCTCGACCCTGTCGCCCGGATGCAGTCCGAGGCGCGCGGCGGTGCCGGCATTGAGCTCGAGCACGCCGAGCACCGGCTCGCCGGAGGTGATGGTGCGGGTCGAGAGCGGCTCGGTATCGGCGGCGATGCGCGCCACCGTGCCGTCAGCGCGGATGAACAGCATGTCGAGCGGCAGGTAGGTGTTCTTCATCCACATCGCGACCGGCTCGGTGCGTTCGAAATCGAACAGCATGCCGCGGTCGGGCGCCATGGAACGGCGGAACATGAGCCCCTGGGCGCGCCCGGCATCGTCGCGCATCACCTCGACCTGGAAGGTGTGGCGGCCGGTGCGGGAGGCGATGGTCAGCGGCTCGAACGGGCCGTCGGCGAGGACGGCCGACGGCAGCAGCAGAAGGACGAGCGCGGCGAGGAGCCGGCGGGGGAAGGCGAGCGGGGAGGCGGCCCGGGGCCGTGCGAAGCGGAGCGACATGAGGCTGAGCTAGCGCATTCCGCGGCGAAAGGGATGGGGGCTCCGCCGGTGGAAACACAGGCGAATCGAAAATGCCGCGCCACGCCGGAGGCCCGGCGGCGCCTGGGCTCTCAATGCGACGAGGGCGGTCCCGCTCCGACGCTCGCCTCGGTCAGGAGGCGCACCTCCGCGGCCATCAGGCCCTTCGAACCGTCGCCGTAGCGCACCATGACGTATTCGCCGGGCTTCAGCTCGGCGATGCCGTAGCGCCGCAGGGTCTCCATGTGGACGAAGATGTCCGGCGTGCCGTCGCCGCGGCTGAGGAAGCCGAAGCCGCGCAGGCGGTTGAACCACTTCACGACCGCGGTTTCGAGCCCGCTGGTCGGCACCACGGTGACGTGGGTGCGCGGCATCGGCAGCTCGGCCGGATGGGTCGCCGTCGACTGGTCGAGGGAGATCACCCGGAAGGCCTGCCAGCCGCGGGGGCGCTGCACCGCCTCGACGACGATCCGCGCGCCCTCGCTGGCGCTCTGGTGCCCGTCGCGGCGCAGGCAGGTCACGTGGAGCAGCACGTCGGCCGCGCCGCTATCCGGCACGATGAAGCCGAAGCCCTTCGCCACGTCGAACCACTTGATGCGGCCGCTGACCTCGACGAGTTCGGTCGGGCGTTCCACCGTCGTGTCGAGCCCGGGCCGGGTGTCGCGCGCGCCGTCGCCGAACGCACCTGCTGGCCGTTCCCAGGCGTGGCCTGAACCGAACTCGTCCGACATCGTAAGCAACCCACTCGAATCGCGTCGCGCGCTTCACCGGCAGATTAACAAAGTCATGACTCCGGGGAAGCCCAAATCGGCCGAGTTGAGACGCCGAAGGGGTGATGTCCTCGCCGGATTCGCCCGGCCGGCGGGCATCCTGCAATCCGGGGAGGCAATCCCCGGGGGAGGTGCGCAGGGATTGCGGCATCGACGCAAGGTGCGGGTCCGATATCGCGCCCTTTTGTCGCAGTATCGGTCCGAAATGCCGACCGTGCCGCGGCTCGGCTATGAGGACGCCGGCAACGGCCGATTCGGAGACGCCGCGATTCAGACCTCGATTCCCTCCGCCCCGCCCCCTCCCGCCGTACCGGTCCGGCGCCTCGCCGTGATCGACCTCGCCCGCGGCGTCGCGCTCCTGTCGATGGCGCTCTACCATCTCACCTGGGATCTCGGCTTCCTGCGGCTGACGCCCGAGAACGCCGCCCTGTCGCCGATCGGGCGGGCGGCGGCGCACGGCATCGCCGGCAGCTTCCTGGTACTGGTCGGGGTGAGCCTCGTCCTGGCGCGGGGACGGACTTCGCAGGTGCGCTCCGGTACCGGGTTCAGGTCTGCCCTCGCGACCATCCCAAGATCCGGATGGCAATTCTCGCGTCTCGCGTTCGGTCTCGTCCGGCCCGAGGGTCGACACGCCGGGTGGTGGTCCGCCTACATTGCTCGCCTCGGGCGCATCGCCCTAGCGGCCGCCGTCATCTCGCTCGCGACCTTCTTCCTGTTCCCCGATTCGTGGATCTTCTTCGGCATCCTGCACTGCATCGCCCTGTCGAGCGTGCTGGCGCTGCCGGCGCTCGTGGCGCCGCTGCCGCTGGTCGGGCTCGCCGCCGCGCTGGTCTTCGCCGGGCCGACGCTCGTCGGCCTCGCGGGCGCCCCGGCCGTCCTCGACGCGCCGGGGCTGTTCTTCCTCGGGCTCGGCGCAACCGTGCCGACGACGAACGATTACGTGCCGCTCTTTCCGTGGTTCGGCTTCGTGCTGGCGGGGGTGGCGCTCGGTCGCCTCGGCCTGCCGCGACTGGCGGCCTCGGCCCTCGGACGATGGGCGCCGCGCGATCCGGTCGGGCGGCTCGCCACAGGAGCCGGGCGGCACAGCCTCGCGGTCTATCTCGTGCACCAGCCCCTGCTGCTCGGGCTGCTCTACGGCGTCGCGGCGGTGACCGGGCCGCATCCGCGGGCGGGACAGGCGCAGTTCCTGCGCGAGTACCGGGACAATTGCGCCGAGGCCGGCGGCACCGAGGCGGCCTGCCGGGTGGCGGCGCGCTGCGTGCTGGTGCGCCTGCGCGACGAGGGCCTGTGGCGGGCCGGCGGTGATTTCACGGATCAGGAGCAGGCCCGGGCGATCGCGGTGTCCCGGACCTGCTTCAGGGAGGCGGGCGGGGGTTGAGCCCCGCCCGAACTCATCAATCCTTGGCGCGCTCGACGTAGGAGCCGTCCGCCGTCATGACGACGATGCGGGTGCCGGTGCCGATATGCGGCGGCACCAGGGTGCGCACGCCATTCGAAAGCGTGGCGGGCTTGTAGGACGAGGAGGCGGTCTGGCCCTTGGTGACCGGCTCGGTGTCGGTCACCTCGAGGGTGACGCGCTGGGGCAGTTCGAGCGCCAGCGGCACGCCGTTATGGGTCGAGAGCATCACCGCCATGCCCTCCTGCAGGTAGGGGGCCATGTCGCCGATCACGTCCTCCGGCACGGCGAGCTGCTCGTAGGATTCCGGGTTCATGAAGTGGAACCCCTCGCCGTCGCTGTACAGGAAGGTGTGCTCCCGGTCCTCGACATAGGCGCGCTCGACCTGCTCGGTGGTGCGGTAGCGCTCCGAGACCTTCACGCCGTCGGTGATCCGGCGCATGTCGAGCTGGGTGACCGGGGTGCCCTTGCCGGGATGGATGTTCTCGGCGGAGAGGATCACATAGAGCCGGCCGTCCTTGTCGACGACGTTGCCCTTGCGGAGTGAGCTGGCGATGACCTTCGGCACGGGGCGAATCCTGGACTGGAAGCGTTGACAGAAAGCGGCGGCGTCCGCCAAGCCGCGGGCGTCGCGCGCCGCGCCGGCAGAGGATGCCTTCGGCCCGCCCTATCGCATCTCACGCGCGACCGCCAGTCGCCCGCCACCCGATCGATGTTCTCACCATGATTGCTGCCTCGCCCTGGTGGGCCCCCATGTCCATGCCGACCGCCGGCCGCGGCTGATGGCCCGCAACCGCATCGCCGCCGCCCTGCGGGCGTGGTTCTCGGCCTCCGACTTCGTCGAGGTCGAGGCCGCGGTTCTCCAGGTCTCGCCCGGCAACGAGGCGCATCTCTCGGCCTTTTCCACCACGGCGATCGGGCCGGACGGGGCGGAACACCCGCTCCATCTCCACACCTCGCCGGAATTCGCCTGCAAGAAACTCCTGGCGGCAGGCGAGCCGCGGCTGTTCAGTCTCGGGCCGGTCTATCGCAACCGCGAGCGCGGGGCGCTGCACCACCCGGAATTCACCATGCTCGAATGGTACCGCGCGGGAGAGACCTACGACAGCCTGATGCGGGACTGCGCCGCTTTCTTACGTCTCGCCGCCGAGACGGCGGGCGCCAAGGTCTTCACCTGGCGCGGGATCGAGGCCGATCCGTTCGCCGAGCCGGAGCGAGTGACCGTCGCGGAGGCGTTCCGGCGCCATGCCGGCATCGACCTCCTGGCGACGGTGGCGCCGGATGCGAGCACCGACCGGGCGGGTCTCGCAGCAGCATTGCACCAGGCCGGCATCCGCACCGCGCCCGACGACACCTGGGCCGACCTGTTCAGCCGGGTAATGGTCGAGCGCGTCGAGCCGGCCCTCGGCCGCGGCCGGGCGACGATCCTGTGCGAGTACCCGATCCCGGAAGCGGCCCTCGCCCGGCCGAGCCCGGCCGATCCGCGGGTGGCGGAGCGGTTCGAACTCTATGCGTGCGGCGTCGAGCTCGCCAATGCGTTTGGCGAACTGACCGATCCGGCCGAGCAGCGCCGGCGTTTCGCCGCCGAGATGGACGAGAAGGAGCGCGTCTACGGCGAGCGCTACCCCCTCGACGAGGACTTCCTGAGCGCGCTTGGGCAGATGCCGGAGGCGAGCGGCATCGCGCTCGGCTTCGACCGGCTCGTGATGCTGGCGACCGGCGCCCGCCGGATCGAGGACGTGATCTGGACGCCCGTTGCCGAGTATTCTCGGTGAGCGGGGCGATCCGCAACGCGGGCGATCTCGCGGCGCGCGGGCTGGTGCCGGCCGACCGGCTGCCGGCCCTCGAACGGGTGGCGGCGCGCTACGCGGTCTCGATCACCCCGGAGGTGGCCGGGCTGATCGGCGACCCCGACGACGGCATCGGCCGGCAATTCGTGCCCCGCGCCGAGGAACTGGTGACCGCGCCCGAGGAGCGGGCCGATCCGATCGGCGACGAGGCCCATGCCCCCGTCCCCGGCATCGTCCACCGCTATCCCGACCGGGTGCTCCTCAAGCCCCTCCATGTCTGCCCGGTCTACTGCCGCTTCTGCTTCCGCCGCGAGGTGGTCGGGCCGGACGGGCAGGGCAGCCTCACCGAGGCCGAACTCGACGCGGCTCTCGCCTACATCGCCGCCCGGCCGCAGATCTGGGAGGTGGTGGTGACCGGGGGCGATCCCCTGGTGCTCTCGCCCCGGCGCCTCGGCCGCATCGCCGCTTCGCTCAAGGATATCCCCCATGTCCGGGTGCTGCGGCTCCATACCCGGGTGCCGGTGGTCGATCCGGCCCGGGTCGATGCCGCGCTGATCGCGGCGCTCAAATCGTTCGAGGGCGCGGTGTTCGTGGCGCTCCACGCCAACCACCCGCGGGAATTCTCCGACGACGCCCGCGGGGCGATCGCCCGGCTCATTGATGCCGGCATTCCGATGGTGAGCCAGTCGGTGCTGCTCGCCGGCATCAACGACGATCCCGACACGCTCTGCGCCCTGATGCGGGCCTTCGTCGAGAACCGGATCAAGCCCTATTACCTGCATCACGGCGACCTCGCCCCCGGCACCGGGCACCTGCGCACCACCCTCGATCACGGCCGGGACCTGATGCGTGCCATGCGCGGCCGGCTGTCCGGGCTGGCGCAGCCGACCTACGTCCTCGACATCCCGGGCGGATACGGCAAGGTGCCGGTGGGCCCAAACTACCTGGCGGGGGGCGAAGCGGGCTGGACCGTCACCGACCCGACGGGCGCGACCCACGCCTACCCGCCCAAGACGGAGGAGGAGACGCCATGCGCAGGCTCTGGGGACGGCTGAGTTCCGTCAACGTGCAGAAGGCGGTGTGGGGCCTCGAGGAACTGGGCCTCCCTTGCGAGCGGGTCGAGGCCGGCGGTGCCTTCGGTCGGGTGCGGGATCCGGATTACGTCGCCCTCAACCCCAACAGCCTCGTGCCGGTCCTGGAGGAGGACGGCTTCGTCCTCTGGGAATCGAACGCGATCCTGCGCTACCTCGCCCGCGGCCACGGTCTCGGCGGGCTGTGGCCGGAGCATCCCCAGGCCGCGGCGCTCGTCGACCAGTGGCTCGACTGGCAGGCCTCCCGCTTCACGCCCGCGACCCGGGACGCGTTCTGGCAGACCGTACGCACCCCGGCCGACCAGCGCGACCAGGCGACCATCGATCGCTCGGTGGCGGCCTCGGAGGAATGCGCGGCGATCCTCGACGGGCACCTGATGGGCCGCGCCTACGCGGTCGGCGACCATTTCACCGCCGCCGACATCGCGCTCGGCGCCGCCGCCCATCGCTGGCTCCACCTCGACGTGCCGCGCATCGAGCGGCCGGCCCTGCGGGCGTGGTACGAGCGCATCCGGGCCAGGCCCGCGGCGGACGTGGCGCTGCCGCCCCTGAGCTGAGCCATGCGCCCACGACGTGGCCGGCGCCTCCCGGATCGGCTACGTCTCGACCCGTCCCTGTCCCCACGCCCCGAAGGCCCGATGCCGCTCGACAAGACGCTCCTCGACGCCCTGCAGGCCGTCACCACCGCCACCCTCACCACGGTGCTCCTGAAGAAGGGCATCCGCCGCTGCTGGATGCGCGGGCCGATGCCGCGCTTCGCCGCCGGCCAGCGGATCGTCGGCCCGGCCTTCACCCTGCGCTTCGTGCCGGCCCGCGAGGACCTGGCGACGCCCGAATCCTGGTCGAGCCCGACCTCGACCCGCGCGGCGATCGAGGCGATGCCCGAGGGCTGCATCGCGGTGGTCGACGCGATGGGGGTGCAGGATGCCGGCATCTTCGGCGACATCCTGTGCGCCCGGATGAAGAAGCGCGGCGTCGCGGCGCTGATCACCGACGGCGTCGTGCGCGACGGCGAGGGGGTGGACGGCACCGGCCTGCCGGTCTGGTGCTCGGGCGTCGCGGCGCCGGCCTCGGTGTCGGGCCTCACCTTCGTCGGCTGGGGCGAGCCGATCGGCTGCGGCGGCGTCGCGGTCTATCCCGACGACATCGTGGTGGCGGATGGCGACGGCGCGGTGCTGATCCCGGCGGCGCTCGCCGAGGAGGTGGCGCTCGCCGCCGTCGAGCAGGAGCGCCTGGAGCTCTGGATCATGCGCGAGGTCGACAAGGGCCTCCCCCTGCCGGGCCTCTACCCGCCGAACGCCGAGACCCGCGCCCGCTACGAGGCGGAGACGAACAAGGGCTGATCACCGCCCGGCCGGGACGATCCCGGTGTTCTTCGTACTCTCGAAGGTGCTGTGGTTCCTCACGGCACCGTCGAACCTGCTCCTGCTCCTGGTTCTCGCCGGGGCGGGACTCAGCCTGCGCTGGCGGCGCCTCGGCCTCGGGCTCGCCGTCGTCGCCGGCCTCACCCTGCTCGTCGGCGGCGTCTCGCCGCTGGCCTCCCTGGTCTTCGGCCCGCTCGAGAACCGTTTTTCGGCGTTTCGCGACGACGGCATGCCGGTGACCGGCATCGTGGTGCTCGGCGGCGCGGTCGAGACCGGGCTGTCGACGGCCCGCGGCCAGCTCGTCGTCAACGATGCCGGCGAGCGCATGATCGCGCTCGGCGACCTCGCCCGCCGCTATCCTGAGGCCACGCTGGTCTTCGCCGGCGGCTCCGGCCGGCTCACCGGCGACGGCGCGGTGTCGGAATCGGCGGTTCTTCGCCGTCACGCCGCCTCCCTCGGCGTCGCGCCCGAGCGGATCACCTACGACGAGCGCTCCCGCAACACCCACGAGAACGCGACCTTCAGCGCCGAACTGGTCAAGCCGAAAGCGGGCGAGCGCTGGCTCCTCGTCACCTCGGCCTGGCACATGCCGCGGGCGATGGGCTGCTTCCGGCGCGCCGGCTTCACGGTCACGGCCTACCCGGTCGATTACCGCACCGGTCCGGGTGCCGGCGGGCTTCACGCGACGGCCGGGGACGGCCTGTTCGAGCTTGACGTCGCGGTGCGCGAATGGGTCGGCCTCGTGGCCTACCGGGCCTCGGGTTATACGGAGTCGGTGTTTCCGGGGCCTTGATCCGCGTCACGCGGCAACGACAACCGGTAGACCCCGCGAAAATCGTCCGGGTCGGCCACCACCTTGCCCTTGCGCAGGATCGCGATGCGGCCCTGCTTCATCAGCCGCACCGCCTGGCGCCGGACCGGCTGCATCAGCGGGCCCCAGCCGTCCGGGTGGGGGCCGCCGAGCGCCCGGGCGACCTCGGAGGGGCAGACGGTCTTGTCGGCCCCGCGATCGGTGACGAGGCGCACCAGGGTGAGTTCGATCTCGTAATCGTCAGGGATCATCGTAATCCTGCAGGGCCCGGCGGGCATCGGAGGCGAATTGGCGCTGCCACATCACGGTGAGCACCATCGCGGTGGTGGCGAACAGCACGTAAGCGCTGACGAACCACCCGAGATAGGCCAGCGCGAAGAAGAACGCACGCTGGCCGCGGTTGAAATGGCCGCCCGCCACCACGTTCATCGCCGCCGCCCGCCGCGCCGCCCGCTCGATCCGGACCGGGTCGCCCTCGCGGGGCGGCACCGCGCCGATCAGGATGGCGCCGTAATTGAACAGACGGTAGGCCCAGGCGAACTTGAAGAAGGCGTAGACGAAGATCAGGGCGAGGCCCGCCACCTTGATCTCCCACACCGCCCGGGTCATCGGCGCGCCGAAGGGCAGGGTGGAGAACAGCGTCAGGGCGTCGTCGGCGGAGCGCGACAGGGTGAGCGCGCTTCCCAAGGCGATCAGCGCCGTCGAGGCGAAGAAGGCGGTGCCGTTCTGGAGCGAGGCGTTGATGGTGGTGTCGACCACCCGGTTCTCGCGCACGATCTGTTGGTCGGCCCAGGCGTGCCGATAGCGGTTCATCATGCCGTTGAGGCTGCGCTTGCCGCCCGACAGGTGCTCGACCGCGTAGGAATAGCCCCACCACGCCGAGAGGAAGCAGACGAGGGCCGTCAGGTCGAGGAGCGAGAAGCTGCTCCCGAGATCCGGATGCATGCCGGGCTCCGTCAGGCGGTCGGCAGGATCTGCACGCCGCGCGTGACGGACGGGCTCGCCGCCTCCCGCTCGCCGACCGTCAGCTCCTCCACCCGCGCCCCGGGCGGGCCCTGGCGGCAGGCCTCGATCACCGCGGCGACGGCGTCCGCCGGCCCGGCGAGGTGGGCCTCCACGCTGCCGTCGTGCCGGTTGCGCACGGTGCCCGACAGGCCGCGCGCCTCCGCCACGCCCTTGGTCCAGGCCCGGTAGCCGACGCCCTGGACCCGGCCCCGAACGATGATCTCCACGCTGCGGTGCCCGCTCACGACAACCCACTCCCGCCACATGCCGTCGGGGCGGGGTCTAGAGCATTTCCCGGCGCCAGGGGAGAGTCGTTCGTCAGGCGCTCGCCGCCACCAAGGGACGGGGCGCGAACCGCGAGCGCCGTGCAGGCGCCCGGACGCGCACGAGATCGGCGAGCGGCACGAAGGCGTCCGGCGCCGCGCCGCCGACCCGGGTGCCGAAGCCCAGCGCGAAGGAAAGGGTGAGCTTGCGGTCCGGCGCGATGCCGAACATGTCGAGGGCGGCGGTGAACGCCTCGCGGAAGCTGCGCACGCCGCACCAGCTCTTCTCCGAGAGGTGGAGCGGCCATTCCCAGTACCCGTCCGGCCGCCGGGCGTTCAGGGTGCCGCGGTCGATGAAGTAGCCGGTCTGCCGATGCTCGAGGCCGTCCGCGTGGAGGCGCCAGTCCCGGTTCTCGAACAGCGGGGCGGACACGGCCGCGTCGTCCAGAAGGGTGGTGTCCATGCGGGTCTCCCAGGGTTCCGCTGCGACGCCGCGCCGCCTCCCGGATCGGCCCGCCGCATGGAACATTTAAGGAACACTGGGCTGATTTGCACAGGTCGTCAACAGGGATCGACGAAGATTTCTCGACCGCCCGTGCGTTGCCAAAGCCCGGTCCGGATGCCACCTGAATCCGGTGATAACGGGGAGACAGATGGAGCGCAGCCGCAAAGGGCAGGACGCGGGTCCGCGGGACTCGAGCCCCGATCTCGAGGCCCTGCGCCGTCTCGAGGCGTTGCAGCCGGCCTATGAGCGACTGCGCGCCGACCGGATCCGGGCCGAGAGCGACGTCGAGCGCCTGACCGCGGAACTCGCCGCCGCCCGGGCCCAGGCCCGGGAGGAGCTGGGCACCGACGACGAGGCCGAGATCCGCCGGATGATCGAGGAGGCGCGGGCCGAGAATGCCCGCCGGGTTGAGGCCTTCGCGCAATCCCTGCGCGCGGTCCAGGACCGCCTCGACACCCTCGATGCGGGCCGCTGAGACGCCCGTGAATCCCGCCGAGATCCAGGACGCGCTGACCCGCGCCGACCGCTTGCTCGCCCGCCTCGAGGCGACCCGCGACGGCGACCGCAAGACGCTCGAGGCGAGGACCAGGGCGGTGGCCGCCGCCAAGGGCCGGCTCGCGCAGCGCGACGCGGTCGATACCTACCTGCGCGAGTTGCAGCAGGACGCCAACCGGCGCAGCGTCGCGACCTTCGAGACCCTGCTCACCGCCCTCGTCCAGGAGGTGCTGCCCGGCGAGAAGCCGGTGCGGCTCGACCTCACCACCGAGCGCGGCCTGCCGGCGCTGGATATCGGGGTCGAGCGCCCGGATGGCGGGCGCGAGGACGTGCTGGAGGACAATGGCGGCGCGATGACCAACGTGGTCGGCATGGCTTTGCGCCTGATCGCGGTGGTCAAGGCCGGCGTCGGCCGCTTCCTCGCCCTCGACGAGGCCGATTGCTGGATCGCGCCGGACCGCGTCCCGGCCTTCTACCGGGTGCTCGACGACGGCGCCGCCCGGCTCGGGGTGCAGTGCCTGGCGATCTCCCACCACGACGTGGCCGGGTTCGATGCCGGCCTCACCGTCAGCCGGATCGCCGGCCGGCCCGAGACCGGGGTCGCGATCGAGGGACCTGTGGCGGCCTGCGCCGCCGAGTGGTCCCCCGACAGGCCGGGCTTCCGCTTCATCCGCCTCATCGACGTCCAGGGCTTCGCCGACGCGACCCTGCCGCTCGCGCCCGGGGTCAACGCGCTGGTCGGGCCGAACAATCACGGCAAGTCGACGGTCATCCGCGCCCTGCGCGCGGTATTCTACGGCGAGGTGCGCGACAGCCTGGTGCGGGCCGGCGCCGCCGCGGCGCGGGTCGAGATCGGCGTCGCCGGGGGGCGGGTACTCCGCTACGTCCGTCAGCCGAAGCGCACGCCGGTCAACCTGTGGTCGCTGCACGAGGCCGACGGGACGCTGGTGCAGGAGAACGGCACCACCTTCGAGACCGGCGGGCGCGACGTGCCGGCGTGGGTCGAGCGGCTGTTCGGCATCACCCGGGTCGAGGAACTGGACGTCCACGTCGCGCACCAGAAATTTCCGGTCTTTCTCCTCGGCGAGAAGCCGGCCCGACGCTCGGCGGTGCTGTCGATCGGCCGCGAGGCCGGGCTGATCCGCGACATGCAGGCGCTCCAGCGCGAGCGCGTCACCGAGGACCAGCGCACGATCCGCGAGGGCGAGCGCGAGATCGCCCGCCTGCGCGAGAGCCTGTCCGCACTCGACGGGCTCGATGCCCTGGCGGCGACGCTGCGCGGCCTGCACGAAGAGGCCGGCCGGCTCGCCGGGGACGCCGCGACCCTGCGCGACCGCGTCGCCCTGGCCGAGCGGCTCGCCCGCGCCTCCCGCCTCGCGACCGGCGCCGCCGCCCGCGCCCGCGCCTTGGCGGACCTGCCGGGGCCGGAGATCGGGGCCGATCTCGGCCGTCGTCTCGCCGAGGCGCGCAACCGTGAGGCCCTGGGCCGTCGGGTGCTGGTCGCCGCCGCCGGTCTCGCCTCGGCGCGGGGGAGGGTTGCCGCCTTGTCCGGCCTGCCGCCGGACGCACCGGTCCCGCGGGACACGGCGCAGGCCGCCACCCATGCCACGCGCCTGCGCCGCCTGACGACCGGTCTCGCGGCGGCACGGGCGCGGGACGACGCCCTGCGCGACCTGCCGGCGCTCCCTGCGCCGGTGCTTCGGCCCGAGGCCGCGGTGACGGGACGGCGCCTCGCCGAGATCCGGCGGCGCCTCGCCGAGGCGGAGGCGCGGGAACGGGCGGCCCATGACGGCCTCGCGGCGGCGGAGGCCGAGATGGCGGAGGTGCTGGCCTCGACCGGCGGGCGCTGCCCTGCCTGCGGCACGCCGGCCGCGCCCGCCTCCCTCCTCACCGGCCACCGCCACGCGACCCCGGGAGAGGTGGCATGATCCTCGGCCGCGAGCGGCTCGACGCCGCGCCGGTGCGTTGCGCCGGACTCCTGATCATCGGCGATCCGCATGTCTCGTCGCGCCGCCCCGGCCGGCGCAAGGACCCGGACTGGCCGGCGCCGATCCTCGCCAAGCTCGAGCATTGCGTCGCGCTCGCCAACGACCGCGACCTCGCGCCCGTGCTCCTCGGCGACCTGTTCGAGCGGCCGGTGGAGCCGGACGAGAGCCTGAAGTCGCGCCTGATCCGCATCCTCAAGGGGTTTCGGCACCGGCCGCTCGCCAATGTCGGCAACCACGACATCCGCCATACCCGCCTGTCGGACGGCGACAGCTTGGCGATGCTGGCGGTGAGCGACGTCCTCGATGCGGTGCCCGAATCGGGCCCGGCGGCGCATTACCGGCTGGACGGGCGCCTGATCGGGCTCGGCGCCACGCCGTTCGGGCAGGCGATTCCAACGGCGGCGCACGGGCTGTTTCCGGAGGCCGACCATGTCGTCTGGCTCACCCACCACGACCTCGCCTTCGGGGCGGGCTATCCCGGGGCGGTGCCGCCGGAGGCGATCCAGGGCTGTGCGCTGGCGCTGAACGGCCACGTCCACAAGCGCCACGCACCCGTGCGGATCGGCGACACGCTGTGGGTCAATCCCGGCAACATCACCCGCGGCTCGGTCGACCTGATCGCCCACGTCCCGGCCGTCTTCGTGCTGTCGGGCGACCTCTCGCTCGCCGAGGAGCGCCTGCCCCACACCGTCGACGTGTTCGACCTCACCGGCCGCCAGGTCGCCGCCGATGCCTCGCCCGAGGCGATCGGCCGGATCGAGAGCGCCTTCGTGTCCCTGCTCCAGGCCGAGACCACCACCGACCTCGCGCGCAGCGACGACGGCGCCCTGATCCGCGAGGAGATCGAGGCGAAGTTTTCTCGCGACGAGACCCCGGAGCCGGTGCGGGCGGCGATCCGCTCGCTGGTCGAGGCGGCGGTGGCGAAACGGGGTGGTTGAGGACTCGCTGTCGTCTCTGGGAATTTATCTTGAAAATCCTGCTCGTTCCGCATCGTCGGCGGTGATCGATCCCGGGTTCTCGTCTTCGACGAGCCCCGGGATGGTGTCGAGAGACGACGAAAAGAGATGCACGATCTGGGACTGCGCTTTGTTGTCCTCTACGAGCGCACTTCCCGCTTCGCAACGAAATTGATCTCGTCCACCAGCACGTCCTTGACGACATCGCCGCCCAGGCGCTCGTTCACCTTGGCCCGCACCTCGGCGAGCCGCTTGGTGATGTCGTATTTCGCCAGTTTGCGGAAATCGAGGGCCGGGTCGGAGTAGATCTGGCGGAAGGCCTCGTCGACCACGAAGGAATTGGGCGGCACCGGCAGGGTGTGCATCAGCTTCGCGTCGGCGGTGAAGACCAGCACGGCGATGACGTAGCCCTGGACCTTGCCATCGGCGATCATCGGGATGTTGATCGGCGCGAGCTTCTGGTATTGCAGGCCCTCGAGATAGGGCTCGCCCTTCTTGTCGGAGAAGATGCCGCCGCCGAAGGTCACCGCGCCGTAGCAGGAGGCGATGGTGACGGCGCAGATCCACAGGCCGGTGATCAGGATCTTCATGACCGGAGGCTCGTCCGCGCGCTGTAGGTGCCGTCCGACTCGGCGGCGAGCGCCGCCTGGGCCAGGGTGTCGTCGATCTCCTCCAGCGCGCGCAGGTGCAGGGCGACGACCTGCTGGTTGCGGGCGAGCTTGTCGCGCAGGCGCGCGAGGTGGATCGCCGTGGTGGCGTCGAGGCCGGTGGGATCGAGGCCGCGGGTGAGACGGGTGAGTTCGAGGAGCCCCTGGCTCTTGCGGCGGTTGAGGCCGTCGATGTCGGCCGGCAGGCGGGCCTCCAACGCCTCGGTCTCCTCCTCGACGACCGCCTCGAGCCGCTTGATGCAGGCGAGCAGCATGGCCGTCACACCTTGGCCGCGGGATTGGCGGCATCCACCGCCGGCGCGGCGGGGGCGGCCGGATGGGACGCGTTGAGCATCTTGGCGATGCCGATGCCGCCGGCCTTGGCAATCTGGGTGCCGATCTGCTCGGCCAGCATCGATTTCCAGATGCCGCCGGCATTGCCCTTGCCGTACACCGTCTCGGACTTCTCCGGCATCATCGCCTCGACGAATTGCTGCATCACCAGCCCCTCGAACTTCTTGTAGGGGTCGCTGCCGGCGCCGGTCAGCGCGGTCTGGTTCTGCAGGCTGAGGAGGGAGCCGCGGGCATCGAGCGGCATGTGGGTCGAGAGGCCGGCATCGCGCGCCGCATCTGCGAAGGCGGTGGCACCGGCGCTGCCGGGCTGCGACAGCTTGGCGGCGGCCTCCTGGAACCGCGCCGGATCGGCGGCCCGGGCCACGTCGAGCACGATGTCGGAGGGCGGTGAGATGCTCATCGGCGGCTCGAATCAGGATCGGTTACGTCAACAGGATCTTAACGGCCCTGGCTTACGGGAGGCTTGCGTCGGGACGGCCGGCTTGCGCCGAGTGCCGCGCCACCTGGGCATCGAGCCGTTCGAGGTCGTCGCGCTTGTCCGCCTCGCGGCGGTGATCGTCGGCCCGGCGCTCGACCAGGGATTCGGCGCGCTTCTGGGCAAGGCCGCGCTCGCGCACCGCGTCGGCTTGCGCCGCGGCCTCCGCCTCGAGCGCGGTGGCCTGTGCCGCCAGACCGCGCAGCCGCTTGGCCGTGGCCTCCAGCAGCATCGGGCCGTGCTCGGAGGAGGCGAGCGCCGCCAGCAGCCGCACCCGGTCGGCTTCGATCTCGGAGACGCGCTCGCGGGTCGCCGCCAGCTCGATCTCGGCTGCGCGGCGCATCTGCTCCTGCACGGTGACGAGGCGCTTGGCCCGCTTGAGCCGGTCGCCGGTGCCGGACGCCATCAGCCGCGCACCAGCCAGGCCGCGTAGCCGGTGAGGAACTGCGTCATGAACTCGCCCGCGAGATAGTAGAGCATGAGAAGGCCACCGAACATCACGAACGGCGTGGCGACGAAGTAGACCGGGATCGTCGGCGTGAGCTTGTTGACGAAGCCTGCCGCCAGGTTGACCATGATGGCGTAGAGGATGAACGGCGCGACGATGCGCAGGCCGAGCATGAAGGCGGCGGTGACCTGGTCGACGATCCGGGTCAGCATCAGCTGGCTGCCGAGCCCCTCGCCGGGCGGGATGCGGGAATAGGATTCGACGAGGCCGCGAAACAATTCCCAGTGCAGGTCGGCGGCGAAGATGATCGCGACCGCGGTGAGCAGGATCAGCCCCTCCACCGCCGGCACCGGGTCGATGCCCTCGATCGGCGAGCCGGGCATGCCGCCGAAGCCGACCATGGTCGAGGCCGCGTTCATCACCGTCTCCAGCACCAGAATGAACACCCGGCCGAGAAAGCCGATCATCAGACCCGTCAGGGTCTCGCTGACGATCCAGGCGAGCGTCTGCATCGGCACCTGGCCGGCCAGCCGCGTCTCGAATTGCGGCACGATCAGCGGGGCGATGGCGAGCGAGACGGCGCCGGCGATGAGGAGCCGGACCTGCTGCGGTACCCGCGGGCTCGAAAAACCCGGCACCACCAGGAGACAGCCGCCGACCCGGCAGAAGATCAGGAAGACGGCGAGGAAGCTGTCCGGCCCGATCCTGGTCACGAGACCGTGCCCAGCGACTTGATCTCGACGCCCCGGGCGATCTCGAGATGCGACAGCACCGGCAGGGTCGGGAAGATCCGCTCGATGATCATCCGCACGTAGGGCCGGGCGTCGGGCGCGGTGACGAGGGCGAAGCCGTGGACCTCCTTCATCCGCGAGCGGATCGCCTCAGAGGCCTCGGTGCCGAACTGCTCGACGAGGCGCGGGTCGATGTCGAACTCCACCACCTCGCCCTTGGCGTCGCGCTTCAGGCTCTGGTGGAACGACAGGTCCCAGCTGGCCCCCAGCCGCAGCACGTTGAGCACGCCGTTCTCGGCGAGGTCGCCGCAGATCTGCTGCGCCATCCGCATCCGGACGTGCTCGGCGATCTGCTCGGCCCGGCGCGCATGCGGGGTGATCTCGGCCACCGCCTCCAGGATCAGGTGCAGGTTGCGGATCGAGACCCGCTCAGCGAGCAGCAGCTTCAGCACCGCCTGGAGGCCCGAATAGGAGATCTGCGACGGGCAGATCTCGTCGAGCAGGCGCTTGTATTCGGGGTCGAGCCGGTCGAGGAGGGCGCGCATGTCCTTGTAGGACAGGAATTGCGGCAGATTGTTGCGGATCACCTCGGAGAGGTGGGTGAGCAGCACCGAGGCGCCGTCGATCGGCTCGAAGCCGCCGCGGCGCACCTCCGCGGCGTAGGAATCCATCACCCACAACGCCTTCAGGCCGAAGGCGGGCTCGCGCACCTCGTCGCTCGGCACGTCGGGCTTCGGCCCGTCGCCGACCACCACCAGCATCTCGCCGGGGCGCAGCTCCTGGCTCGCCGCCACGGTGCCGTGGATCAGGATCTGGTAGCTCTTCGGCGGCAAAGCGAGGTTGTCCGAGACCTTGATGTCCGGCACCACGAAGCCGTACTGGCGGGCGAACTTGCGCCGCATCTTGGCGACCCGGTGACCGAGCTCTGCCTGCGAGGCCTGGATCTGCGAGCCGACCTGGCGGCCGAGGCTGAGCTCGATCTCCGGGGTCTTGAGCGATTCCTTGACCGAGTCCTTCTCCTTGGCATCCGCCTGCTTCACCGCCTCCTCGACCCGCGCCTTCGCCTCGGCGGCGGCGGCCTGGGCCTGGAGGCGGCGGGGAATCGTCCGGGCGATGAAGAACAGGAGCCCGCTCAGCGCCATGAAGGGCAGGAAGGGCAGGCCCGGCACCAGGGCGAACACGCCCATCATCGCCGCCGCCACCAGCAGCGCGCGGGGATAGGCGCCGAGCTGTCCGATCACCGCCTGCTCGGCAGTGCCCCGCGTGCCGCCCTTGGAGACGAGGAGGCCGGCGGCGAGCGAGACGATCAGCGCCGGGATCTGCGAGACCAGGCCGTCGCCGACCGAGAGCTTGGTGAAGATGTCGGCGGCGGTGCCGAGCGGCAGGCCGTGCCGCGTGGTCCCGATGATGATGCCGCCGAAGACGTTGACCGCGATGATGATGAGCGAGGCCACCGCCTCGCCGCGGACGAATTTCGAGGCGCCGTCCATCGAGCCGAAGAACGCGCTCTCCTCCTCCAGCTCCCGGCGCCGGCGCTGCGCCTCCTTGTCGTCGATGAGCCCGGCATTGAGATCGGCGTCGATCGCCATCTGCTTGCCGGGGATCGCGTCGAGGGTGAAGCGGGCGCCCACTTCCGCGATCCGGGTCGCGCCCTTGGTGATGACCAGGAAGTTGACGGTGATCAGGATCAGGAAGACCACGATCCCGATCACGAAGTCGCCGCTCATCACGAACTGCGAGAAGCCCTGGATGACGTGGCCGGCGGCGTCCACGCCCTTCTGGCCGTTGGCCAGGATCAGCCGGGTCGTCGCGATGCCGAGCGCCAGGCGCAGCAGCGTGGCGATCAGCAGGACGGTCGGGAAGGCCGAGAATTCGAGCGGCTTCTGGATCCAGAGCGCCACCATCAGGATCAGCACCGACAGGGCGATCGAGAAGGCGAGCCCGACATCGATGAGCAATGCCGGGACCGGCAGGAACAGCACCGCCAGGATCGCCACGATGCCGGCCGCGAAGCCGAAATCCCGCCGCGACTTGCGCTCGATTGCCGGAGCCGCGCCCACCGCCATGATCCCACCATCCTCCGCGAAGGCTCTTCGCCGGCGGGTGTGCCACGGCTAGCTTGCGTGGGGGTTGGGGAGGGGAGGTTGGTTACCGGGGTCGGCCGGGGGGCTCCGGTCCGTCCGTTCCATCTGCTTGGAAGGTTGCAGATCTTCCATCGTCATTCCGCGCTCCGCTCGCGCGGCCCCGGAATGACTCGGAGGGTGTCGACTTGTGTGGAGCGAACCGAAAGAATTATTGAAAGCCCGTCGCGATCCGCCCGTAGGCGGCCTCCGCGAAGGCGTTGATCTGGCCGCCGATGAAGGTGCCGGTGACCAGCAGGACGAGCAGGATCACCACGATCTTCGGCACGAAGGTCAGGGTGACCTCCTGGATCTGGGTGAGCGCCTGCAACAGGGCCACCGCGATGCCGACCAGCATCGCGGCGCCGACCGCGGGGCCCGCGGCGACGATCACGGTCCAGATCGCGGCGCGGACGAGTTCGAGGGCGTCGACCTCGTTCATGACAAATCTCCGAAGCGTCGGGCGTCCTGGCCCGGCACCTTACTGGATCGTGACGCCGGAGGTCAGCAGCACGTCCTGGCCGCTGGTCAGGCGCGCCAGCGCCCCGTCGCTCGTCACCCGCACCGACTGGACGATGCCGGTCTGGGTGCCGTCGGCCGAGGTGAGGGTGCGGCCGATCACCGTGTCGGCCTGGTCGAGGAAGCTCGAGGCGAGCAGCGAGTCGAGCTTCGAATTGGTCTTCGTCGCCTGCTCGACCTGCGAGAAGGTGGCGAGCTGACCGACATAGGCGGTCGAGTCCATCGGCTTCGTCGGATCCTGGTTCTTCAGCTGCGCCATCAGCAGCGTCAGGAAGGTGTCCGAATTCATCTGGGCGGCGAACGAGCTGCCGGCCTTGGCGGCGGCGGCGGTCGCGGAACTGCCCGTGGCGGCGGTGGCGCTGGTGGTGCTGGGGACGGTCGTCATTCAGGCCTCCGGGTCGCGGGCGGGCAGGGCGGCGTGGGCGGAGCGGCGGCTGGTCGCGGGCGGGCGCACGATCGGACGTTCGCGGGGCCGGTCGGGGGTACGGGTGCGGCGGGCGAGCGCGGTCAGGGCCGGCACCGGCGCCGGCCCGGCGGGCGTATCCCCGGCTTTCATCAGGGCGGCTTCGAGGGGATAGAGCCCGCGGATCAGCTTGAGGGCCTCGAACAGCCGCCCGCCCTCGACGAAGGCGTGGGCGGCCTCCAACCCGTCGCGCAGGACCGCCTCGCCGGTCGTCGCCAGCAGGCCGTCGCGCAGGCCGTCGTACAGCACCCGCGCCGAGGCCGCCTGGCTGGGATCGATCAGCATGGTCTGGGCGGCGAAATAGAGCTGACGCAGGGGCGTCGTCGCGGCCTCCGCCTGGAGCACGTGGCTCTCCAGCAGGAAGGTCGCGTCGTTCATGAGTTCGATCGCCACCTTGCGGTCGACCCGCAGCACGGCGCCGTTGATGTAGATCCGTTCACCGGCTCGCAGCGACAGGCGCATGGTTCCGCTCACCTCAGGCCGTCGCGGATCGAGGTGTTCACCTCGATCAGGGCGGAAAGGCTGCGCTCGGGCGAGCGCAGGACCTCGCCCGCCTCCTGCATGGTCCAGGCGCCGATCGACACGAGGTCGTCGCGAAGCGCCGGGGGCAGGGCGTTCTCGGGCGCCAGGAGGTCGGCGATCAGGATGTTCCACAGGTCCTGCACGAAGCCGACCGCGGCGGTCCGCTCCGGCCCGGCAAGGCCGCGGGCCTCGACGTCGCGCAGCTGGGCGAGCGCCCGGTCGAAGGCGGCGCGCTCGCGCTCGCGGCCGACCTCCGGGGCGTCCTCCAGGATCTCGGAATAGGAAAAGCGGTACATCGAGCCGATGCCTCGTCGGTCTGGTGTCTACGCGTCTGGATGGAGTCGCAAGGAATGCGTCGCGCGGGGCGGCGGAATCGCCGGATTACGAGAGGAATTTCAGGAGCGACAGCTGCTGGATCTGCGCGGTGAGCGAGTAGGACATCTGGAGCTGGGTCTGGGCGGCGTCGAGCCGCGCCTTGGCCTCGACCGGATCGACGGCTTCGAGGCGGTTGATCTCCTTCTGGAACAGGGTTCCTTGCGCATCGAGCCGGGTATTGGCGTCGGTGATCCGCGACTGGCTGCGGCCGAGATCGGCCTGGAGCGAGACGAGCCCCGCGCTGGCCTGGCTGAGGAGGCCCATAGCCCGGTCGGAGACGACGGCCTGGGCGTCGGCCGAGAGGCCGGTGAGGCCCATCCCCGACACGATGGCGGCTTGCGCGAGCTGGCGGAACGCCGTCCCGTTGGCCGAGACCGAGGTGGTCACGGTCTCGCTCAGCGAGATCCGGCTGGTCACGGCCGTGCTCGAGGCCTGCGACCAGGTATTGCCCCAGTTCGGGTCGGCGAACTGAGCCGCGATCGTGCCGTCGAGGAAGGTCTTCACCTGCGTCGCCGTCAGGGTCGAGGCCCGGGGGTCGCTCGGCGGGAAGCCGAAGGCGGTCTGGAACGCCGCCGCCGCGGCGGCCTGGGCATTCGCCACCGCCCCGTCCTTGATCGGGCTGACGCCGGTATTGATGCCGGAGAACAGCGTCTGCCCGCTCGCCGCGGAGTTGAGGAGGCTCGTCAGCGACGCGAGGGTGTCGCCGGCCGAGGCCGCCATCGCGGCGACGCGCTTGTCGGAGGTCAGCCCGGTCAGGGCGGCGAACTGGGTGTCGGCGGATTTCTGCAGTTGCTGCAGGATGTTCTGGGTCGCGCCAAGGCGCAGGGCCGTGACCCCGTTGCCGTCCTTGAGGGCGGCGATCTCCGCCGCGCTCTGGCGCAGGGAGAGGCTGCGGCTCACCTGGCCGCCCAGCGCCAGGCCGACATCGGCGTAGCGCAGGGTGGCGATCTCCTTGGCCGCGTCGGCGACGTCGGACTGGAGCCGGCCGATGGCGGTGCGGGGGGCGTTCCACAGGCCGAGGCTGGAGATGTAGCTGGTGGTCATCATGGCGGGCAGGCTCTGTCTTGCGGGGGATCGCCGGGACGCCTCACCGGATCGCGGTCAGGAGGGTCTGCAGCAGGTCGTCCACCATGGTGAGGATCTTGGCCGAGGCCGTGTAGGAGCGCTGCAGCTGCAGCATCTGGGCGGTCTCGTCGTCGCCGTTGACGCCGACGGCGTTCGACAGGGCGTCGCTGGCCCGGCCGAGCAGGGTCTTCTGGTAATCGGCCTCCCCCGAGGCGGCCTTGCGGGTCGCTTCGAGCCAGCCGGCGGAATCGGCCGCGAAGCCCGCGAGCGTCGCGGTCTCGTTCAGCGGCGGGCCCGGGGCGAAGCTGCGCGCCGTGGCGAGCCCGTCGACCAGGCCGCGCAGGCGCGTCGCGTAGGCCGCGTCCGTGCCCGGATTGGCCTTGTAGGCGGCGCCGTTCATGCCGCCGTCGCGCAGGGTCGTGACGTCGCCGCCGAGGGTCGGGTCGACGGCGACGTTGAGCGCGATGCTCCCTGCGAGCCCGGCATTCGAGCCCGGCAGGGCACCGCCCGCGCCGGCGGTGAACAGGCCCGCCTTCGGTCCGGCGGCGCCGGTTTCCTTGAAGGTGTCGATCAGGGCGCCGGCGATGGCGTCGAGCTGGTTCCCGTAGGTGACCGTGCTCTCGTCGCGCAACGTGGCGAGGCCGGCGAGCCGCCCGCTCGACAGCCGCATCGGCGAGGCGGCTCCCGTGACCGGCACGCCGTCGATCGTCACGGCCGATCCGACCGTGCCGGCCGAGAAGGCGGCCGTCGGGGTGAGGCTCACCGTCCGGGCGCCCCGGTCGAACAGCGTCACGCCGCTGTCGGTGTAGATCGCCATGTCGCCGCCGGGACGGTCGGAGACGGAGATGCCGATCTCGGCCGAGAGCTGCGACACGATGCGGTCGCGGGTGTCGAGGCTGTCGCTGACGTCCTGGCCGCTCGCGGTGCCGCGCATCACCGCCCGGTTGGCGATGTCGAACTGCCCGAGCAGGTCGTTGATCCGCGCGACCGAGTCCGTCATGCCCCGGTCGGCCTCGGCGCGGGCATTCTGCACCGCCGCCGCCGCGCTGTTGAGGCTGGTCGCGAGATCGCGGGCGCTCTCGACCGCCGTCCGGGCGAGCCCGGCATCGTCGGGGCGGTTGGCGGCGGCCTGGAGCGCCGCGTTGAGGGCCCCGAGCCGCGCCGCCGGCGAGCCCGCGTCGCTGGTGTCGCCGACCGTCTGCGACAACCTGGTGAGGCCGTCGAGCAGGGCCTGGCTCTCGGAGGCCGCCGAGGCCGCCGAGAGCTTGCGGGTGAACAGGGCCGAATCGCTCGCGCGGGTGACCACGACCGTGGTCCCGCCCGTCCCGGTCACCAGGCTGACGATCTTGCGCGAATAGCCGGGGTCGTTCGCCCCCGCGGTGTTGCGGGCGGTGGTGGCGATCTGGCTCGACGTGGCGAGGAGCGCCGAGCGTGCCGAATCGAGCGCGAGCGAGAGGCCCATCTGTCAGTTCCGGTTGGCTAGAGCATGGTTCGACGGCGGCGCCCGATCGCGACGCGATCGGGCGCCGCTCTCGTCCGCCGTTACCGCTTCAGGCTCATCAGGGTGTCGAGCATCTCGTTGCCGGTCGTGAACACCTTCGAGTTGGCGGTGAAGGTCGACTGCGACTCGATCATCGCGGTGAGCTCGGTGCTGACGTCGACGTTCGACTGCTCGAGGGAGCCCGACAGGATCTTGCCGCGGCCGCCCTCGTTGGCGAAGCCGACTTGGATCGCGCCGGAATCGACCGTCGGCCGGTAGACGTTGCCGGAGCGCGGCTCGAGGTTGTCGGCGCTCGGCACGGTGGCGACCGGGATCTTGAAGGCCGCAAGGCGCGTGCCGTCGTCGAAATTGGCGTAGACGGTGCCGTCCGCGTCGAACGAGGTGCCGGTCACCGCGGCCGGCGCCTGGCCGTTGGCCTTGCCCGTGATGGCGTAGTCGCCGGCGAGCTGGGTCAGGCCGGAGAGGTCGAAGGTCGTGCTCTGCCCGCCCGGGGTGGTGAGGGTGAGGGATTTCGGACCCGTATAGGTCCCCGAGCCCTTCGCTCCGGTGCCGGTGATCTGGCCCTGCGCATTGAAGCCCAGGGTGGTGCTCGCCAGCGGCGCGATCGTGGCTCCACTCGCGTCGAAGGGCAGCCTCGGGGCGGTGCCGGACGGGGTCGGGGTGGCAGCGCCGTCGTAGAGTGAGACCGTCCAGGTGTTGTCGTTATTCTTCGCCAGGTAGACGTCGACGGTCCGGGCCTTGCCGACGTTGTCGTAGGCCACGACCGAGTACTTCTTCGAGTACTGGTCCGCCCCGGCCGCGGTGGCGTCGACCGGGAGCTTGCCCGACAGGGAGCCGGCGGTGGTCGGCGTCGCCCGGCTGTTGACCGCGGCGAGGCTGATCGGAACCATGTCGGCGACGCCGTTGAGGGTCGTCGAGGGCGTGCCGTTCAGCAGGCTGTAGCCCATCAGGGTCATGCCGGCGGCGTTGGTGTAGGTGTTGGTGGTGGCGTCGATCTTGAAGTTGCCGGCCCGGGTCAGGAGCGGCGCGCCCGTCGGGTCCTTGACGACGAAGAAGCCGTTGCCGTCGATCGCGAGGTCGGACTTCGAGGTCGTGGCGTTGATGGTGCCGCCCTCCGAGACCGCGCGGCGCACCGTCGTCTCGACCGCGCCGGAATTGTAGTTGCCGGTCCCGCTATCGGCGATCAGCAGCGAGGAGAACTCCGTCGAGGCGCGCTTGTAGCCCGTCGTGCTGGAATTCTGGATGTTCTCCGCGACCGTCGAGATGCGGTTGGACTGGGCATTCATGCCCGAGACACCGGAGCGGAGCACGCCGATGAGACTCATTGCGGGACCTCGTTCGTCAAAATGCTTCGAATGGGATGCAGGCGGCACAGGGCTCGCAGGGCCTGGACCCGCAGAGCCGGAACTCGGGACGGACTAGACCCGCGCAGGCTTGCGCGGGGCTTGAAGAGCGGGAGAGGACCGGCCATCGCGCGTCAGCCCCGCAGGCTCTGGGCGAGCTCCAGGAACGCGTCCCGGCTCGGCGGCTGGGTCGGGTCCTGGTGCAGGGCGTCGTAGATCCGCGGCACCAGGCCGATGGCCTGGTCGAGCTCGGCATCGGTCCCGGCCCGGTAGCCGCCCATCAGGCGCAGGTCCCGGGTCTCCTCGAACCGGGCCATCATCGCCCGCAGCTTGCGGATCAGGTCGCGCTGCTCGGGCGTCCAGACCTCGGTGGCGAGCCGCGAGATCGAGCCGAGGAGGTCGACCGCCGGGTAGCGCCCCTGCTCGGCGATGGCCCGGTCGAGGACGACGTGGCCGTCCAGCGTGCCGCGGATGCTGTCGGCGACGGGGTCGTTGTGGTCGTCGCCGTCGACCAGCACCGAGAACACCCCCGTGATGGTGCCGCGCCCCTCCAGGCCCGGGCCCGCCCGCTCGAGCAGGCGCGGCAGGTCGGAGAAGACGCTCGGCGGGTAGCCGCGGGCCACCGCCGGCTCGCCCGCCGCCAGCGCCACGTCGCGGGCGGCATGGGCGTAGCGGGTCACCGAATCGACGATGAGCAGCACCGATTCGCCGCGGTCGCGGAACGCCTCGGCCACCGCGAGCGCCACCTTGGGCGCCTGGCGGCGCATCATCGGGCTCTCGTCGCCGGTCGAGACCACCACCACGGCGCGGTGGCGGCTCGGCGCGAGCGCGCCTTCCAGGAATTCCCGCACCTCGCGGCCGCGTTCGCCCACCAGGGCGACCACGACGCTGTCGAAGCCGTCCGCCCCCGCCAGCATGGCGAGCAGGGTCGACTTGCCGACGCCGGAGCCGGCGAAGATGCCGATGCGCTGGCCGGCGCAGAGGGGCGTGAAGA
Organism: Methylobacterium aquaticum; assembly: GCF_016804325.1. NCBI lineage: Bacteria > Pseudomonadati > Pseudomonadota > Alphaproteobacteria > Hyphomicrobiales > Methylobacteriaceae > Methylobacterium > Methylobacterium aquaticum. The sequence continues at coordinate 5,846,984 of NZ_CP043627.1, read as the reverse complement.
GGTCGAGCGCCCGGACTCCGGTGCGCAAGGGGGCACGCACCCGGGCGCGGCCGAGGGCCGCCGGCGGGTCGGCGTCGAGGGGGACCGGGCGCTCGCCCGCCTGCAGGGGGCCGGCCCCGTCGATCGGTCGCCCGAGGGCGTCGATGACCCGGCCCTTCCAGCTCGGGTCGGGCCGCAGCTCCGCCGGCCCGAGGCGGCGGGCGATCGTGCCGATCCCGGCCTCGATCCGGCTCTCATAGGCCTTGAGGGTCGCCCCCTCGGCATCGACCCGGACGATCTCGCCGACCTGCGACCGCCCGCCGGTCGAGAAAGCCATCCGGTCGCCGAGGCGCACGAAGGGCGCGACGCCGCCGATCCGGCAGGCGCTCGCGGTCACCTCGCGGATCGGCCCGCCGATCCGCACCAGGGCCCCGTCCTGCCGGGCCGACGCCATCGCCTCGGCGAGGCGCGCGAGGGGGTCGGCGCCCATGCTCAGCTTCCCTGCGGCGAGAGCGCCTTGACGGCGCTCTGGAGCGAGGATTCGGCCTGGCTCGTCGCCGTGGCGGCGCTCTCGAAGGCGCGCTGGATGGTGATGAGCTTGGTCATCTCCATGATCGGGTTGACGTTCGAGCCCTCGACGTAGCCCTGGACGACGCCGATCCGGGTGAAGTCCTGCACCGGCCGCGCGGGCAGGCTGGAGGTCACGGCGTTGCCGGGCGCGCGGGTGAGCGTGCCCTTGTTGTCGAGGGTGAACACGCCGAGGGCCCCGACCTGGTTGGTGCCCTGGTAGATGGTGCCGTCGCGCCCGATCGTCGGCGGGCCCTGCTGCGGGTCGAGGAGGAGCGCCGAGCCGCCCGGATCGAGCACCGGCTGGCCGGTCAGGCTGCGCAGCTGGCCCGTCGCGTCCATCGTCAGGCGGCCGTCGCGGGTATAGACCGGACCGGACGGGCCGCCGACGCTCAGCCACGCATCGCCCTGGATCGCGACGTCGAGGGGCGAATCGGTCTTGGTGATCGGGCCGGAGGCCCGCGAGAGGTAGGTGTCGCCCGAGCCCACGAAGGCGACCGCGCCCTTGGTCGCCTGGGCGAGGAGCGCCGAGAACTTGGTCTCCTCGGCGCGAAAGCCCGCCGTCGCCATGTTGGCGACGTTGTTGGCGGTGGTGGTCAGGCGCTTGTCGAGGGCGACCTGGGCCGACAGGTTGACGTAGAGGCTGTTCTGCATCGTCGCCTCACGACCGGCCGTTGCTGAACAAAGCCAGGATCGGGTCCGTGGCGGTGTTGTTCTGCGCGTCCCAGATCGCCGCGAAGCGGCGGGCGAAGGCCTCGACCTTGGCCGGGTCCAGGAAGCTCGTGAAATCGACCTTGGAGGCGATCAGGGTCGCGCGCTTCGCAAGGGCCTCGCTGGTGGTGGCGCTGCTCGTCGCCGGCAGGCCGATCACCGTGTTGACGACCTGCGTCAGGGCCGGATCGCTCAGGACGTCGTAGCCGCTGTTGAGGAACGGCGCCTTGCGGGCGAAGTAGAGGGCGAGGCGTACCCCCGTATCCTCGGCGCCGGCATCCCCCTCGAGGCTCTGCTGGAGGTAGGCGTCGACCACGCCCTTGACGTTGGCGCCGGGCGAGAGGTCCATGCCGTTGCCGATGTCGACCGCGGTCTGGCCGGGCGCCGACAGGGGCGCGTTGTCCACCGTCAGGGTGCGGTTGGTGCCGCCGGCGAGATAAACCGTGTCGGCATTGACGCCGGTGCCGCCCGGCGCGCCGTCGAAGCCGAGGTTGGTGTAGCCGGTGGTCTCGAAGAACAGGCTGCCGCTCGCCGAGATGCCGACCTGGACCTTGCCCATCAGCCCGTCGGGACCGGAGGCGCCGATCTGGGCGTTGATCGCCGCGCCGATCTCGGTCGGGGTGACCTTGGCGAGGTCCGCGACCTTGCCGGCGAAGGCCGCCTTGTTGAGGACGATGGTGGCGCTCTTCGTCGCCGTCGCGTCGACCTTGGAGGCGAGTGTGAAGCTCGCCTCGTTGGTGCCGGTGAAGTCGTAGGACGTGGCGAGCGCGTAGGGCAGGGAGAGCTTGGCGCTGCCCGCCGGGCTGAGCTGCGTCGGCGACACCACGACCGGGTCGGTGCCCTTGGCGCTGGCGCCGGGCGAGAAGTCGTAGGCCTTGGCGAAGGCGACGTAGCGGTCGTCCGCGAGGCGGTTGGCGAAGGCGGTGGCGCTGCTCGTGCCCTCGGTCAGGACCTTGCGCATGAACGCCTTGGCGTAGCCCATGTCCTCGAGGCCGAAGGCCTTCATGGCATAGTTGTAGAGCCGCTTGTCGGCCATGAAGTCGTCGACCGACTTCACCTTGCCGATATTGGCCTGGTAATAGGCGGTCTCGCGCGCGACGATGGGATCCTGGCCCTTGCGCTGAAGCGAGGTCGCGAGGTTCCGCGACAGGAGCATGTAGCTCGTCAGGGTGTTCGTCACGGCTGCCTCTCCGGCCCGTCGGCGCGGTGGGTCGGAACCGCCCGCCGCTGCGGCGCGGTCTCCCGATGAAGGTCTCGCTCTAGGCGGCCACGCTTGCTCCAGGCTTGCCGGAGCCTCCACGCTTGCCGCAGCGCACTCACAGCGGGGTCGGCCCGATGATGGTCTCGGTGGTAATGACGATCCAGCCGGCGCTGGTGCTGCGGATCGACAGCACCCGGCCGGCCCCCGGCAGGGTGGAGCCGATGGCGATCTCGTGCATCCCGTCGCGTCCCTCGACCACGGCCTGGCCGGCCGAGGCGCGCCGCAGGGCGAAGCCGGAAGGCGGCGGCCCGGACGGCGCGGGCGGCACGGCCAAAGCCGCGGTCCCGGCGGGCGCGGCCGGCTTGTCCGCCAGCGAGCCGGTGATCAGGGGATCGAGGTCGGGCTCGGTCGGGCGCACCTCCGCGACCGTCCGGCGCCAGGCGAAGGGCCCGGTCAACATGGCCGGCAGCACCTCGCGCACGTCGTAGGGCCGGGCCGGCTGGGACAGGGTGTAGCCGGCAAAGCCCGAGGCGGTGAGCGCCAGCAGGATGGCGGCACCGAACACGCCCCGTTCCGCCGCCGCCTCGCGGGCGCGGCGACGGGCGATCAGGCCCGCGACCGGGCTCTCGGGCGGGAGGGAAGGGCCCTTGGAGGGACCCTTGGAGGAACGCTTGCGCGGGGCCGGGGCTGCGGGCATGGGCCGGGATGGGTCCGACGGTTGATGGCTAACGAGACATGAAGGAACATGCTTGACGCCTGGTTAACGCGGCCGCCCCGGCCGGTCCCGGGTTTGCGCCGGGGCGGGAAAGCCGTAAGCGTGCCGCTCGGGGCACGAGGGCCCGGTTGCGGGGATGTCATGACCGATCTGCGGAAGACCGACGGCGCCGCGGGCCGCGAATCCGCCCCGACGCCCCGCATCGGCCGCCGCCGCCGCCTGATCCAGCCGGGCCGGGTCGTGCTCGGCCCCGACCTTTCCGTCGCCTGCGAGGTCGTGGACGTCTCGACCGCGGGCGCGCGGCTGCGCGTCCCCGCCCGCATCGCCCTGCCGGAGACCTTTCCCCTCGTCATCGCCGCCCACGACCTGCGCACCCTCACGGTCCGCCTGCGCTGGCGCCGGGGGGATTTCGCCGGGGTGACGTTCGAGGGGGCGGGGTTTTACGTGGGGTGAGGGGGTGAGGGGGCAGGTTGCCCGATCCGGAAATGGCGGCTCTGTCGGGCTGGTTCGAAGAGCCTCCCCCGATCTCGTTCCCTCCTCGTCATTCCGGGGCCGCGCAGCGGAGCCCGGAATCCAGACGCTCAGGTGGAACAGGACAAAGCGGCACGCTCACCGCTCTTTCCTGCACCATCCGCGGTTCTGGATTCCGGGCTCCGCTTTCGCGGCCCCGGAATGACGCGGAGGGTATGAAATTGGTGCGATGATTCTATAGCAGCCGAAATTTCGAGCATGGAATGACTTATCATGTCTACATGATGTCAAGCGCGCGGCACGGCACTCTTTATGTCGGCGTCACGAACAACCTCGCGCGCCGCGCCTTCGAGCACCGGACCAAGCATCAGGACAGCTTCACCGCTCGGCACGGCATCACGCGCCTGGTCTGGTACGAAGAGTACGAACGAGTGCAGGATGCGATCGCACGCGAGAAGATGCTCAAGAAATGGCGGCGCGATTGGAAAATCCGGCTGATCGAGGAATTTAATCCACTTTGGGATGATCTCTATCCGACGCTGTCAGGTTTCTGACATGCGTCATTTTTAGCAAGACCCGACAGCAGTCATACCCTCCGCGTCATTCCGGGGCCGCGCAGCGGAGCCCGGAATCCAGAACCGCGGATGGTCCCAGAAAGACCTGTGAGCGAGCCGCTTTTTCCTGCTCCACCTGAGTGTCTGGATTCCGGGCTCCGCTACGCGGCCCCGGAATGACGCGGAGGATAGGATATCTATTTAGACAATCATAGTAAAATGCGACATATCCCGAAATATCACAAAAACAACTTCTTCAACTCCCCCTTCAAGATCTTGCCGTTCGGGTTGCGTGGCAGGATCTCGTCGTGGAGCAGGATGCGCACCGGCACCTTGAAGGCGGCAAGGCGCGCGGCCACGAAGGCGCGCAGCTCCTCCTCGCTGGCTTCCGCCCCGCGGGCGATCGCCACGACGGCGCCGGGCTCCTCGCCCAGCGTCGGATGCACGATGCCGACGACGGCCGCATCCACGACCGCCGGGTGGTCGTAGAGGATGCCCTCGACCTCGGCGCAGTAGATGTTCTCGCCGCCGCGGATCAGCATGTCCTTGGCCCGGTCGACGATGGTGATGAAGCCCTCCGCGTCGATCCGCGCGAGATCGCCGGTGCGCAGCCAGCCATCGCGAAACACCGTCGCGTCGGCGTCGGGCCGGTTCCAGTAGCCGGCGACGACGATCGGGCCCTTGACCCACAATTCCCCGACCTCGCCGGGGGGCAGCGGGGTCTCCTCCGGGTCGCGCACCTCGGCGTCGCAGATCGGCAGCGCCGGGCCGCAGCTCTCGGGGCGGTGGAGGTAATCCTCGGCCTGGTGGTGGGTGAAGGTCGCGGTGGTCTCGGTCATGCCCCAGCCGGTCGCCGGCTGGGCCTTGGGAAAGGCCGCCTTGAGCCGCCGGACCAGGTCGGCCGGGGCCGGGGCGCCGCCGTAGCTGATCGTCTCCAGCGAGGAGAGGTCGTGGGTGCCGGCCGCCATCCCGTCGAGGAGCTGGAACGCGATCGTCGGCACGCCGCCGGCGCTGGTGCAGCGCTCGCGCTCGATCAGGGCCATCGCGCGGGCGAGGTCCCAGCGCCGCATCATCACCAGGCGCCCGCCGCGGAAGAGGTTCGGCACCAGGGTGGCAAAGCAGCCGGTGACGTGGAACAGTGGGATCGAGAGCAGGCCGACCTTCTGGGGCGCCGACGGGTCGGGCACCGGCACCGGCTCGCCCCGGCGCAGGAAGGCCCGGGCGGCCGAGAACGGATGGGCCATCACGTTGCTGGCCCCGGCCCGGTGGGTGCCGATCGCTCCCTTGGAACGGCCGGTGGTGCCCGAGGTGTAGAACAGGGTGGCGACGTCCTCCGGACCGATCGCCACGTCCGGCATCCGGCCCTCCGGCAGGCTGCCCCATGCCGAGAGTGGCCCGATGAGGTCGCTCAGGCTCTCGGTGCCGGGAGCCGCCGGCGCGCGGGCGATCAGGACGCGCTTCAAGGCCGGATAGCCGTCGCGGCGCTCACTGATCCGGGCCCAGCGCTCCTCGTCGACGATCGCGACGCAGGCGCCGGAATCGGTGAAGCCGTGGTCGAGTTCCGGGCCGGTCCACCAGGCGTTGAGCGGCGTCGCGATGGCGCCGGCCAGCAGCGCCGCGAAGAACGCCACCGGCCATTCCGGCAGGTTGCGCATCGCGATCGCCACCCGGTCGCCGGGGCGCACGCCGCCGCGGATCAGGTTCTCGGCGAGCGCCAGGGTGGCGCGGCCGAACGCCTCGAAGCTCGCCCGCTCGTCCTCGTAGACGAGGAAGGTCTTTTCACCATGCGCCCGCCCGGTGACGAAGATGTCGCGCAGGGTGAGCGGCGCGTTGGCCCAGATCCGGGTCGGCACGCCGCGGATCGCGATCTCCGTCACCGCGAAGGGCGAGCCCGGCGCGGTCAGGCGCGCATTCACCTCGGCGAGCGAGAGGGCGGGCCAGGACGGGGCAATCGTCTGCTCGGTCATCGGCGGGCTCGTGACTGGCGGCTCGCTGGGAGCCTGTTTGGCTTGATTTCCAGCCTCTTGCTCCCACCCGCGACCTCATCCTGAGGTGCTGCGTCGCAGCCTCGAAGGAGGGCTCCAGAGATCGCGGAGAGTTCTGGATCCCTCCTTCGAGGTCAAGTCGATCTCCGATCGACTAACACCTCAGGATGAGGTCGCGGGTGGGATGGAAAGGCATGATGGATGGCGACGTAATGGGTCGGGCTGTGCGTCCGGTCAGGTGATCGTCTGGCCGCCGTCGATCACAATGCTCTGGCCGGTCATGAAGGCGCCGGCCGGGCTCGCCAGGAACACCGCCGCACCCGCGATCTCGTCGGGCTGGCCGATGCGGGCGAGCGGCGTGCGGGCGGTATAGGCGGCCCGCGACTTGGGGTCCTCCCACAGGGCGCGGGCGAAGTCGGTCTGGATCAGGCCGGGCGCGATGCAGTTGACCCGCACGTTGTGGGCCCCGAGCTCGACCGCGAGGTTGCGGGCGAGCTGGAAATCGGCCGCCTTCGAGACGTTGTAGGCGCCGATCACGCCCGAGCCCTTGAGGCCGCCCACCGACGAGACCAGGATGATCGACCCGTCCTTGCGCGCGATCATGCCGGGGGCGCAGAACCCGATCAGCCAGTGACTGGCGATCACGTTGTTGTCGAGGATCTTGCGGAACTGGTCGTCGGAGATGCCGCTCATCGGCCCGTAATAGGGGTTCGAGGCGGCGTTGCAGACGACCGTGTCGATGCGGCCGAACCGGTCCTCGGTGCCCTTGGCCAGGCGCTCCAGGTCGCTCTTCGACGAGATGCTGGCGGGGATCACCACCGCCCGCTCCTCGCCGTGGCGGGCATTGATCGCCTCGGCCACCGGCGCGCAGGCTTCCGCCTTGCGCGAGGAGATCACCACCTTGGCCCCGTGCTCGGCCAGGCGCTCGGCGATGGCGCGGCCGATGCCGCGGGACGAGCCGGTGACGATGGCGACGCGGCCGGCGAGATCGAAGAGCGGCGTCTGCATGGGCGTCCTCCCGGTAGGACCTTTTTCGGATCGGTCTTCGCGTAAAACCGGCCCTGCTTTTGTCGGGACCTTAGCCCCGTCTCGCGATTAAGCAAGCCGCCTTTTCGAAAACGCGGCCGTGAGGAGGGCGAGCGGTGGGGCGTACCCCTCGTTCAAATCCCGGTTTGGAGGCCCTTGCGGCTCCATACCCAATCCCCGATAATGCGGCAAAACCCGTCCCCCGCAGCGGTGGGCGGCATCGGAGGAGACCTGAAGAGATGCGGGAAGCCGTCATCGTCGCCACCGCGCGCACTCCCATCGGCAAGGCCTACCGGGGCGCCTTCAACGACACGCAAGGACAGGCGCTCGGCGGCCACGCCATCGCGCATGCGGTGCAACGCGCCGGCATCGACCCGGCCGAGATCGGCGACGTGGTGATGGGGGCGGCCCTCCAGCAGGGCTCGACCGGCGGCAACATCGCCCGCCAGGCGGCGCTCCGGGCCGGGCTGCCCGAGACGGTGGCCGGCATGAGCCTCGACCGGCAATGCGCGTCGGGCCTGATGGCGATCGCCACCGCCGCCAAGGAGATCATCACCGACGGGCTCGATGTCGCGGTCGGCGGCGGGCTCGAATCGATCTCGCTGGTCCAGAACGACAAGGTCAACCGGTTCCGGGCCCAGGATCCGTGGCTCGTCGAGCACGTGCCGGCGATCTACATGACGATGATCGAGACCGCCGAGAACGTGGCGGCCCGCTACGGCATCAGCCGCGAGGCGCAGGATGCCTATGCCCTGCAATCGCAGCAGCGCACCGCTCGGGCGCAAGCCGAGAACAAGTTCGCCGACGAGATCGTGCCGATGGCCGCCCGCATGGCAGTGATCGACAAGGCGACCGGCGCGGTCTCGCACAAGGAGATCACGCTCGCGCAGGACGAGGGCAACCGGCCCCAGACCAGGCTCGAGGACCTTCAGGGCCTCAAGCCGGTGTTCAAGGACGGCCAGCGGATCAAGGAAGGCCAGTTCATCACCGCCGGCAATGCCAGCCAGCTCTCGGACGGCGCGGCCGCCGTGGTGCTGATGGAGGCGCGCGAGGCCGAGCGCCGCGGATTGAAGCCGCTTGGCGCCTATCGCGGCATGGCGGTGGCGGGCTGCAACCCGGACGAGATGGGCATCGGCCCGGTCTTCGCGGTGCCCAAGCTCCTCAAGCAGCATGGTTTGAAGGTCGAGGACATCGACCTCTGGGAGCTGAACGAGGCCTTCGCCAGCCAGGTGCTGTATTGCCGCGACAAGCTCGGCATCCCGGACGAGCGCCTGAACGTCAATGGCGGCGCGATCTCGATCGGCCACCCCTACGGCATGTCGGGCGCGCGGATGACCGGCCACATCCTGCTGGAAGGCCGCCGCCGCGGCGCCAAGTATGGCGTCGTGACGATGTGCGTCGGCGGCGGCATGGGTGCTGCGGGCCTGTTCGAGATCTATTGATCCTGCCACATTCCGGCTCGTGACGGCGCCCGGCAAGAGGCGCCCGGAGGAAGCCGGCAGAGGGATTTGTGCGGATATGGCGCAAGACGTGAACGCAAACGACAACGTCGTCTCGACCGCCCGCGAAGGCGCGGTCGCGGTGCTGACGCTGCAATCCGGCCCGGTCAACGCCCTCGGGACGGCGCTCCGCCAGGGCATCCTGGCGGCGGTCGAGGCCGCGGAGGCCGATGCCGCCGTCAAGGCGATCGTGCTGATCGGCGGCGGCCGGATGTTCTCGGCCGGGGCCGACATCACCGAGTTCGGCAAGCCGCAGAGCGGCATCAGCCTGCCCGACCTCCTCAACCGCATCGAGGCCTCGACCAAGCCGGTCGTCGCGGCGATCCACGGCAACGCGCTCGGCGGCGGGCTCGAGACCGCGCTCGCCTGTCACTACCGGGTGGCGGTGCCGAGCGCCAAGGTCGGCCTGCCCGAGGTCAAGCTCGGCATCCTGCCGGGGGCGGGCGGCACCCAGCGCCTGCCGCGGGTCGTCGGACCCCGCAAGGCGCTCGAGGTGATCGTCGGCGGCTCGCCGATCGGCGCCAAGGCGGCCGCCGCGATGGGGCTGATCGACGAATTGGCGCCGGAGGAGTCGCTTCGCGCTCACGCGATCGCCTTCGCCGAGCGGGTGGTGGCGGAAGGCCGGCCGCTCCTGAAGATCCGCGACCGCGACGACAAGATCGCGGAAGGGCGCGAGAATCCGGGCCTGTTCTCGGAGTTCCGCCAGGAGAATGCCCGCAAGACCCGCGGGTTCGAGGCGCCGGAAGCCTGCATCGCCTGCATCGAGGCCGCCTGCCGGCTGCCCTTCGACGAGGGGCTGGCCTTCGAGCGGGCGGAGTTCCAGAAGCTCGTCTCCGGCACCCAGTCGGCGGCGCAGCGCTACGTGTTCTTCGCCGAGCGCCAGACCGCCAAGATCCCGGACGTGCCGGACGACACGCCCGCCCGCCCGATCGCCCGCGTCGGCGTGATCGGCGCCGGCACGATGGGCGGCGGCATCTCGATGAACTTCCTCAACGCCGGCATCCCGGTGACGATCGTCGAGACCAAGCGCGAGGCGCTGGATCGCGGCCTCAAGACCATCCGCACCAACTACGAGAACACCGCCAAGAAGGGCAAGCTCAAGCCGGAGGATGTCGAGACCCGGATGGGCCTCCTCACCGACACCCTCGAGATCGAGGCGCTGGCCGATTGCGACCTCATCATCGAGGCCGTGTTCGAGGATATGGGGATCAAGAAGGAGATCTTCTCCAAGCTCGACACGATCGCCAAGCCCGGCGCGATCCTGGCCTCGAACACCTCCTATCTCGACATCGACGCCATCGCGGCGATGACCAACCGCCCGGCCGACGTGATCGGCATGCACTTCTTCTCGCCGGCCAACGTGATGCGCCTGCTGGAGGTCGTGCGCGGCGAGAAGACCGCCAAGGACGTGGTCGCCACCGCGATGCAGATCGGCCGCAAGATCGGCAAGATCTCGGTGCTGGTCGGCGTCTGCCACGGCTTCGTCGGCAACCGCATGCTGGCCGAGCGCCAGCGCGAGGCCAACCGCCTGATCCTCGAGGGCGTCACCCCCTGGGACGTCGACCGGGTGGTCTACGAGTTCGGCCTGCCGATGGGCCCGTTCACGATGAGCGATCTCGCCGGCCTCGACATCGGCTGGAGCCGGGAGACCAACAAGTCGCAGAGCGTGCGCGACCTCCTCTGCGAGCAGGACCGCCGCGGCCAGAAGACGAGCGCCGGCTTCTACGACTACGACGCCAAGCGCAAGGCAACGCCCTCCACGGTCACCGAGGAGATCATCGCCAAGGTCGCCGAGCGCCAGGGCGTGACGCGGCGGGACGCCACCGACCAGGAGATCCTGGAGCGCACCCTCTACCCGATGGTCAACGAGGGCGCGAAGATCCTCGAAGAGGGCAAGGCGATCCGGGCCTCGGACATCGATATCGTGTGGATCAACGGCTACGGCTGGCCGGTCTATCGCGGCGGCCCGATGTTCTGGGCCGACACGATCGGGCTGCCGAAGGTGCTGGAGCGCCTGCGCGCCTACCAGGCCGAGTACGGCGACGCGTTCAAGCCGTCGGCCTTGCTGGAGCGGCTGGCGGCGGAAGGCAAGGGCTTCAAGGACCTGTAGCGCGCCCGAACCCTCCCCCCTCTGCGGGGGAGGGTGGACCCTGCGTCAGCAGGGGCCGGGAGAGGGGCAGCGCGACGCCGATTCAGGTGGCGCCCTTCAGAACGGTTCCCGCCTCTTCCGGAAGCGTGGTTCCCCTCTCCCGGCCTGCTCCGCAGGCCACCCTCCCCCGCAGAGGGGGGAGGGTTCACGCGTCGAGCCATTTTCAGAAAACAATCACCTCCCGAGGAGGCACCCATGGACCTTCGCTTCACCCCCGAGGAGCGCGCCTTCCGCCAGGAAGTCCGCACCTTCTTCCAAGAAAACCTGCCCCAGGAGATCCGCCAGAAGATGATCGACGGGCGTCACCCGTCGAAGGACGACATCGTCACCTGGCAGAAGATCCTCAACAAGAAGGGCTGGGCGGTGCCGAACTGGCCCGTCGAGTGGGGCGGCACCGGCTGGGACCCGGTGCGCCAGTACATCTTCCTCGACGAGCTCCAGAGCTTCCCGGCCCCGTCGCCGCTGCAATTCGGCGTCTACATGGTCGGGCCGGTGATCGCCCAGTTCGGCAACGACGCCCAGAAGAAGCACTTCCTGCCCCGCATCGCCAACATCGACGACTGGTGGTGCCAGGGCTTCTCGGAGCCGGGCTCGGGCTCCGACCTCGCCTCGCTCAAGACCAAGGCGGTGCGCGAGGGCGACCACTACATCGTCAACGGCCAGAAGACCTGGACCACGCTCGGCCAGTATGCCGACTGGATCTTCTGCCTGGTGCGCACCGATGCCACCGTGAAGAAGCAGGAGGGCATCAGCTTCCTCCTGATCGACATGAAGACGCCGGGCATCACGGTCAGGCCGATCCAGACCATCGATGGCGGGCACGAGGTCAACGAGGTCTTCTTCGACGACGTCAAGGTGCCGGTCGAGAATCTGGTCGGCCAGGAGAACAAGGGCTGGGACTACGCCAAGTTCCTGCTCGGCAACGAGCGCACCAACATCGCGCGCGTCGGCGTCTCCAAGCAGCGCATCCGGCGCCTGAAGGAGCTGGCGGCGATCGAGCGGGTCGGCGACACCCCGATCCTGGAGAACCCGCGCTTCCGCGAGAAGCTGGCGGCGCTCGAGATCGAGCTGAAGGCGCTCGAGATGACGCAGCTGCGGGTGGTGGCCGCCGAGCGCACCCGCGAGAAGGGCAAGCCGGACCCGGCCTCCTCGATCCTCAAGATCAAGGGCTCGGAGATCCAGCAGGCGACGACCGAGTTGCTGCTGGAGGTCGTCGGGCCCTACGCCCTGCCTTACGTCTCGGAAGACGAGGGTGACGATCACTTGAGCAACGAGCCGCCGGTCGGGCCCGACTGGGCGGGGCCGGCCGCGCCGACCTATTTCAACTGGCGCAAGATCTCGATCTACGGCGGCTCGAACGAGATCCAGAAGAACATCATCGCGAAGGCGATCCTGGGGCTCTGAGGACAGGCGAGGGAAGGGGCGGGGACCAGCACAACCCAACCCCACCCACCCTCGACCTCATCCTGAGGTGTCAATCCATCGAAGATGGATTGACCTCGAAGGAGGGCTCCAGGGACCACCGAGACATCTGGAGCCCTCCTTCGAGGCTCCCTCCGGTCGCACCTCAGGATGAGGTCGTGATTGGGATCAATCGAACGAAGCCGCGCTTCGAAACCGGCGAGAACGGAAACGACCCGATGGATTTCGATCTGAGCGAGGAGCAGCGCCTCCTCAAGGACAGCGTCGAGCGGCTGCTCGCCGACCGCTACGATTTCGAATCCCGCAAGCGCTACGGGAAGGAGCCCGAGGGCTTCGCCAAGGCGATGTGGGCGGCCTACGCCGAGCAGGGCCTGCTGGCCGTGCCGTTCTCCGAGGACGATGGCGGCATCGGCGGTGGGCCGGTCGAGACCATGATCGTCATGGAGGCGTTCGGCGGCGCCCTGGCGCTGGAGCCCTACCTGGCGACCGTGGTGCTCGCCGGCGGCGTGCTGCGCCACGCCGCGAGCCCCGAGCAGCGCGCCGAATGGCTGCCCGGCCTCATCGCCGGCGAGACCCGCTACGCCTTCGCGCAAAGTGAGCGCCAGGCCCGCTACGACCTCCACGATGTCGGCGTCACCGCGCGCCGCGACGGCGACGGATGGGTGCTGGAGGGGGAGAAGTCGCTCGTCCTGCACGGCGACAGCGCCGACCGGCTGATCGTTTCGGCCCGCACCGCCGGCGCGCGCCGCGACCGCGACGGCATCGGGCTGTTCCTGGTCGAGGCCAATGCCGAGGGCGTGTCGCGCCGCGGCTACCCGACCCAGGACGGGATGCGGGCGGCCGAGGTGTCGCTGTCCTCGGTCCGCGTCGGGGCCGATGCGGTGATCGGCGATCCCGCGGGCGCGCTCCCGGTGATCGAGCGGGTGACCGACGAGGCCATCGCGGCGCTCTGCGCCGAGGCGGTCGGCGGCATGGACCGGATGCACAAGCAGACGGTCGAGTACCTCAAGACCCGCAAGCAGTTCGGGGTCACGATCGGCTCGTTCCAGGTGCTCCAGCACCGCGCCGCCGAGATGTTCATCGCGCTCGAACAGGCCCGCTCGATGGCCTTCCTCGCCACCATGATGGCGGGCGAGGACGATGCGGACGAGCGCACGCGGGCCATCGCCGGCGCCAAGGTGCAGATCGGCCGCTCCGGACGCATCGTCGGCCAGGGTGCGGTGCAGCTCCATGGCGGCGTCGGCGTCACCATGGAGTACAGCGTCGGCCACTACTTCAAGCGGGTCACGATGATCGACCAGCTGTTCGGCGATGCCGACCATCATCTCGGCCGGGTCGCCCGGATGGGCGGGCTGATCGCCGCCTGAGCATGACGTGAATCCCGCTCATCTCGGGCGGGGAAAAACTCGTTTGAGTTCCGTCCCGGGGGGCGGTTGGGTGATCGTGCCTCAAGAGCACCCAACATCCCCGGGAGGGACCCCCGATGACCGGCACCGAGCCGCGCGCGCTCGCGGATGCGATCCGCTTCCTGTCCATCGACGCCATCGAGCGGGTGGGCGAGGGGCATCCGGGCACGCCGCTCGGAGCCGCCGACACGGTGACGGCGCTCTTCACCCGCCATCTCAAGTTCCTGGCCCGCGAGCCCCTGTGGTTCGACCGCGACCGCTTCGTCCTGTCGAACGGCCACGGCTCGATGCTGCTCTACGCGCTCCTCCATCTCAGCGGGTACGAGGGGATCGGGCTCGACGACATCAAGCGCTTCCGCGAACTCGGCTCGCCCTGCGAGGGCCACCCGGAATACGCCCCCGCCCACGGCATCGAGACGACCACCGGGCCCCTCGGCCAGGGCATCGCCAACGCCGCCGGCATGGCGCTGGCCGAGGCCTATCTCAACCGCTGGCTCGGGCCCGACCTCATCGACCACCGCACCTATGCGCTCGTCGGCGACGGCTGCCTGCAGGAGGGCGTCGGCCAGGAGGTGATCTCGCTCGCCGGGCATCTGGGCCTCGGCAAGCTCACCTTCCTCTGGGACGACAACCGGATGACCGACGACGGCGCGATCGACCTCGCGCTGAGCGACGACATGGCGGCGCGGTTCCGCTTGAGCCACTGGCACGTCCAGGAGGTCGACGGCCACGACATCGAGGCGGTCTCGGCTGCCTTGCTGCTGGCCAAGGCCGATCCGCGTCCCTCGATGATCCGCTGCACCACGGTGATCGGCCGCGGCCTGCCCGGCGTCGAAGGCACGCGGGCGGCCCACTCCGCCCGCATCCCGGCGAGCTTGAGCGCCGCCGCCCGCCAGCAGCTCAACTGGCCCCACCCGGCCTTCGAGATCCCCGACGGGATCCGGGCGGCCTGGCGTGAGGCCGGCGCGCGCAACGCCCCCGCATTCGAGTCCTGGACCCGCCGCGTCGCCGCCCTGCCGCCGGAGCGCCGCCACCTGCTCGACCGCCTGCGCGAGGGCAAGCTGCCGGAGGGCTGGGATGCGCCCCTGCGCGCCTTCCGCGACGAGGCCGCACGGTCGGGCAAGGCACAATCCGGGATCGCGCTGTCGGGCGAGCTGGTCGACCGCCTCGCCGACGCCATCCCGGAGCTCCTCTCCGGCGCGCCGGATCTCGAGGGCGCGACGCAGCACAAGCGCACGCTCAAGGCCTTCACCGCCGCGGACCAGGGCGGGCGCTACGTCCATTACGGCATCCGCGAGCACGCCATGGGGGCGATGATGAACGGCATGGCCGCCCATGGCGGCGTGGTACCGGTCGGCGTCACCTACCTGGTCTTTTCGGATTATCTGCGCCCGGTCCTGCGCCTCGCCGCGATGATGGGGCTACCCGTGCCGTTCGTGTTCAGCCACGATTCGATCGGCATCGGCCGTAACGGGCCGACCCACCAGCCGGTCGAATACTTGGCGTCGCTGCGCGCCATCCCCAACATGCTGGTCCTGCGCCCGGCCGACGCGGTCGAGGCGGCGGAATGCTGGGAGATCGCGCTCCGGAACCGCAAGGGCCCGTCCTCGCTGATCTTCGCCCGCCAGGCCCTGCCGGCCCTGCGCCGCGACGGTGCAGGCGAGAATCTGTCGGCCCGCGGCGCCTACGTGCTGGAGGAGGCGACCGGTCCCCGCCGCGTCACGCTGCTCGCCACCGGCTCGGAGGTGGCCCTCGCCGTCGAGGCGCGCCGGCGCTTGGAGGAGGACGGCATCCCGACCGCGGTGGTCTCGATGCCGTCCTGGGAGCTGTTCGAGCGCCAGGACGCCGCCTATCGCCGAGAAATCCTGGGGCCCGGCACGGTCCGGGTCGGGATCGAGGCGGCGGTCCGCCTCGGCTGGGACCGCTATCTCGGCGAGGAGGGCGGCTTCGTCGGCATGAGCGGCTTCGGCGCCTCCGGGGCCGAGGCCGACCTCGCCCGGCATTTCGGGTTCACGCCGGAGCGGGTGGTGGAGGAGGTGAGAGCGCGGTTCTAGCTTACGGCGTCCCGCCCTCCCGCGGGATCCGCAGGTGCGGATCCCGCGGAAGAAGCCCGTTCACCGCCCCCAGCGCAACACCGCCGCATCCAGGCTCCGAGCGATTTCGATCAGCCCGGCCCGGGTCGCCGGATGCGGCAGTTCGAGCGGCGCGCGCACGGCATCCGAGCGGATGATACCGCCCTCCTTCATCAGGATCTTGGCCGCCGCCAACCCGGTCTGGCGGTTCTCGTAGTTGATCAGCGGCAGCCAGCGGCCATAGGCCTGCACCGCCTCGTCGCGGCGCCCGGCGAAGTACGGGTCGAGGATCTGGCGGATGCCGTCGGGATAGCCGCCGCCGGTCATGGCGCCGGTGGCGCCGGCATCGAGGTCGGCGAGCAGCGTGATCGCCTCCTCGCCGTCCCACGGGCCCTCGATCGCGTCGCCGCCGAGTTCCAGCAGCGTGCGGAGCTTGGCCGCCGCCTGCGCGGTCTCGATCTTGAAGTAGGACACGTTCTCCACCTCGCGGGCGAGCCGCGCCAGGAAGGTGGCCGAGAGATTGGTGCCGGAGACCGGCGCATCCTGGATCATGATCGGGATCGAGATCGCGTCGGAGACGCTTTGGAAGAAACGCTCGATGCCGGCCTCGGTCACCCGGATCGTCGCCCCGTGATAGGGCGGCATGATCATCACCATGGCGGCGCCGAGGTCCTGCGCGCGGCGCGAGCGCTCGGCACAGATATGGGTGGCGAAGTGGGTGGTGGTGACGATCACCGGCACGCGGCCGGCGACGTGCTCGAGCACGGCCGTCATCACCGCGTCGCGCTCGGCGTCGGTGAGGACGAACTGCTCGGAGAAGTTGGCGAGGATGCACAGTCCGTTCGAGCCGGCCTCGATCATGAAGTCGATGGCGCGGCGCTGGCCGTCGAGGTCGAGGGTGCCGTCCTCGTGGAAGATCGTCGGGGCGACGGGAAAGACGCCGCGATAGGGGCGGGGAGCCGTCGAATTTTCCTCGTTGGACTTGGCGTTGGTGGACTTGGCGTTGGTGGACATGGCGTTTGCCTCCTCGACTGGTCTTCAGGCCGCCGCACCGTGGCGGCGCAGGCCGTTATGGATGACCTCGCGCAGGGCCGCCGCCGCGGCTTCCGGATCGCGGGCCGCGATGGCCGCGACGATGGCGGCGTGGGCGGACAGCACCGTCTCGCGGTCCGCCGCCTCGACCGGGGCGCTGAGCTGGAACGAGGCCCGCAACGCCACCTCGATCACCCCGCCGATCGAGCGCATGAACGGGTTGCCGGAGGCCACCGCCACCGCGACGTGAAGCGCGAGGTCGCCTTCGGCAAAGCCGATGGAATCGGACGGCTCGGCCCGCATCCGTGCGAGGCCGGCTTCCAGCGCGGCGAGGTCGTCGGGCGTCCGGCGCTCGGCGGCGAGCGCCGCCGCCGCCGGCTCGACCGCGAGCCGGATCTCCGCGAGGTCGCGCAGGAAGCGCCGGTCGATGCCGGCCTCGAGGTGCCAGGCGAGCACGTCGGCGTCGAACATGTTCCAGGCCGCGCGCTCGCGCACCACCGTGCCGACCCGCGCCTTGGTGGTGAGAAGCCCCTTGGCCACCAGCGTCTTGACGCTCTCGCGCAGGACCGGCCGCGACACCCGGAAGGTGGCGAGCAACTCGCCGTCCCCCGGCAGCTTGGCGCCGGCCGGGTAGCGCCCGGCGATGATCGCCGTGCCGAGGCTGCGCGCCACCTCGGCGTGGTTGGAGCGGGCGCGCCCGGCCGGGATCACCACCAGGCCGGCGCCCGGGGGCGAGGCGGCGGGCAGGGCGGCGGGGGCTCTGGCGAAGGGGGCGCGCATTGTCGCGTGACGAACCGACGTGAGAGAGGCGCCCCGACGGCGCCGGTCAGCCTCTTACAGCACGCCCGCGCCCGGCTGAATAGTCATACTGTTTGACTTTCACGACTGCGCGGCCTCCCGCGCCTCCGCCACCGCCTCGGACGCTTCCCGCCGGTCCTCGGCATCGGCCGAGGGCGGTTCCTGCATCGTCTCGGCCCTGGTATCGCGGCACAGGGTGATCAGGATCGGGAAGTGGTCGGAGCCGACATTCGGCAGCCGCTCCAGCCGGGCGAGCAGGAAATGCTCGCTGAAGAAGACGTGGTCGAGGGGCCAGCGCAGCATCGGCCAGTGGGCGTGGAAGGTCGGGTATGCGCCGCGCCCGACCCGCGGATCGAGGAGGCCGCCGATCGCCTGGAACAGGCCCGTGGTGCGGGACCAGGCGACGTCGTTGAGATCGCCCGCCACCACGGTGGGCCCGCCCTCGCGCGCGACCTCGCGGGCGACCAGCACGAGTTCCCCGTCCCGCGTCGCGCTGCTGTTGCCCGGATGCGGCGGGCGCGGATGCACGCCGTGGAAGACGAAGCGGTCGCCAGACGGCAGGGTGACGCCGGCCCGCACCGAGGGCACGTCGTCCTCGATCAGGAAGCGCACCCGGACGTCGTCGAGGGGCAGGCGGGAATAGAGCATCAGCCCGTAGGTGTTGTCCTGCGCCTGGTCCACCCCGTGGGGATACCGGGCGCGCAACGGCGAGAGCGCGTCGCGCCAGCCCGCATCGGTCTCCAGCGCCAGGAACAGGTCGGGGTCGCTCGCCTCCACCGCCGCGAGCAGGCGGTCGTAGGCCCGGTTCGATTGCAGCACGTTGGCGATCAGGATCGCCACGCAGGAAGCCGGGTCCGCCTGCGCCGGGGCGGCGCGGGCGGCCGGCGTCGTCAGGCGGGTGAAGGGCAGGATGTGCCGGAGCTGCAGTCCGAGCGCGCCCAGGAGCCCGGCCCCGAGGACGAGGGAGAGCGGATCGTGCCCGGAGGCGACCAACAGGATCAGAACCGGCGGGATCGCGGCGGCGATCTGGAACCGCGGGAAATCGAAGGTGCGCACCAGCCCGGTCCGGCTGCGCCAGAACGGCAGCAGGGTCGCGACGATCAGCGCCAGCGCCAGCACCTGCGCGGCCACGGACAGGAACGACATGCACACTCCTCCCCCGGCCGTTTCGAGGGCCGGTCGTCTCCTGGCCGACACGTCTCAGCCTTCGGGCGCGGCGGTGTCGCCGCCGGCGAAGCTGTACCGTGTCACGCCCGCGCGGCAATCGCGTAGGCCCACAGATGGTTCCCCAGGTCGTAGAGCAGGGACCATCCGAACCGCGGACTGATACCAACGGCCGGTGAGTGTGACTCGGCGTGTTGCGCCGCGGCTTGGCTTCTGATTCGGTTGCCGGATCAGGAGAGATCGCCATGGCCGGGATCGCTATCACCCGCACGGATTTGACCGCCGAGGAGTTGCGCGCGGCCTCCTCCAAGGCACCGAGCATTCCGGCGGCCCGTCGGATGCTGGCGCTCGCTCTGGTGCTGGAGGGCGCCGACCGCACCAGAGCGGCCCGCTCCTGTGGGATGGACCGCCAGACCCTGCGCGACTGGGTGCATCGCTACAACGCCGAGGGTCTGGCGGGTCTGCGCGACCGTAAGGCGCCGGGCCGCGCCGCCAAGCTGACGCCCGAGCAGATGCAGCAACTCGCCGCCCTGGTCGAGGCGGGGCCGGACGTGGACACGGATGGCGTGGTGCGCTGGCGCCGGGTCGACCTGCAGGCGCGCATCAGGGAGCTGTTCGGGGTCGAGATGCACGAGCGTACGGTCGGCAAGCACTTGGCCAAGCTCGGCTTCGTGCGGCTCTCGGTGCGCCCGCAGCATCCCAAGGCCGACGAGGCGGCACAGAAGGCTTTTAAAAAACCTTCGCCTCGCGGGTGACGGAACTCCTCCCCGAGACCGCCCACGGCAAGCCGCTCGAGATCTGGTTCCAGGACGAGGCCCGCGTCGGCCAGCAGGGCACGCTGACGCGGGTCTGGGCGCGCAAGGGGACACGCCCGCGAGCGCCGCGCGACCAGCGCTACAAGTGGACATACCTGTTCGGAGCGGCCTGCCCGGCGCGGGGCACCAGCGCGGCTCTGGTGCTGCCGACGGTCAACACCGCGATGATGTCGCTGCATCTGGCCGAGATCAGCCGGCAGGTGGCGCCCGGCGCGCACGCGATCCTGGTGCTGGACGGGGCTGGCTATCACGGCACCGCCAAGAAGCCTCGCCCGCGCGGCCTGGTGGTGCCGGACAACATCACGTTGCTACACTTGCCGGCCTCGTCTCCAGAGCTGAACCCGATCGAGTTGGTCTGGCAGTACCTGCGCCAGAACAAGCTCGCCCACCGGGTCTACCGCACCTACCAGCAGATCGTCGACGCCTGCTGCGACGCCTGGAACTTCTTCGCCAACGACCCAGACCTCGTCACCTCCATCACCGCGCGGGACTGGGCACAGGTCAAACTTTAGGGCCGTTGGTATGACCTGGAGGATTCTCGGGATGCCGTCGACGACCTTGTAGTCGACGCAGCAGGTGCCGCCGGTGAATCCGGCGATCTGGAGAATGTCGGCGAAGACGTCCAGGAACGTCTCGTCGTCGACGGCTTTCATCGCGCGGTGCTCGCACCATTTTCCCTTGACGAAGGGCCGGTCACCCATGTCGACCGTGACGGTGCAGGCGTGAACGATCCGGCCCTCGCGTAGCAGCAGGTGCGTGGCGCGCTCCGTGTGGCCGGAGACGCATTCCTGCAAGAAAAAGTCCTGGCTGTTGAGTCTCGGCGTCCACTCGGCGGCATCGACCCTCGGGTCCAGGATCAGCGAGTTGACGCCGTGCTCGTCGTTGTTCTTCTTCAGGATGCCGGGAAATTCCAGGCGGTTGGCCCTGTCGATGAGTCGCGGGATCATGGGGCGAAAACGCATCAGCGACAGGGTGCGGCTGAAGCTGCGCTTGTCGTGGCAGAAATCGACCGCTCGCGCGCTGGGGCACGGCGCCTTGCCGGCGAGGCGGATGCCGGATTTTCGCAGCATCCGCCCGTCCCGGATCGTCAGGGGAACGATCAGATCGAAGGTCCGCCAGTCGGTGCGGGCCCACCATCCCTCACCGCCACCGTGACGTCTCAGGTCGCGCTGGCAGCAGCCCGGATACTGGGCTCCCAGTCCGGCTTCTGCCCGAAGATGATCTTTTCTCTCTGCGTCATCAAACCGAATCGGCCGACCTCCCGGCGGTGATGCACGCACCGTCGCGCGGGAATCCTCGGATTTCCAGCCGTCCGCTCCGGCCGGGCCGGATACCCGGGCGATCGATCGGGTGCCGTCCGGCGCGTCGCCTCAGGCGCTCGCCAGGGGGTGGAGGTCGCGCACCATCTGTTTCAGGCGCTCGTCGAGCACGTGGGTGTAGATCTGCGTCGTCGAGATGTCGGCGTGGCCGAGCAGCTCCTGCACCACCCGCAGGTCGGCGCCGTTCTGCAGCAGGTGGCTGGCGAAGGCGTGGCGCAGCACGTGCGGGCTGATCTTGTCGGTGCGCAGGCCGGCGGCGGCGGCCACCGCCTTCAGGTCGCGGGCGAAGGCCTGGCGGGTGAGGTGGCCGGTCTCGCTGTCGGCGGGAAACAGCCAGGGGCCGGGGGCTTTGAGGGTGTCGAGATGGGCCGCCATGGCCTTGCGCGCCACCTCGGTCAGCGGCACCAGGCGCTCGCGCCCGCCCTTGCCCTTCACCACCAGGAAGCGCTCCTTGGTGGAGCCCGCGGCGCGGGGCAGGGCGACCAGCTCGGAGACGCGCAGGCCCGTGGCGTAGAGAAGCTCGATCAGGCAGTGCATCCGCCCGGCCCGGGCCGCCTCGGCCGGGTTCGGCGCCTGCGCGACCGCCTCCTTGGCGACGCCGAGCAGCCGGTCGACCTCCGCCACCGAGAGCACCTTCGGCAGGCCGCGGCCGCGCTTCGGCCCGGAGACCGGCGCGGTCGGATCGCCCTCGACGAGGCCTTCGGCGTAGAGGAAGCGGTGGAAGCCGCGCACGCAGGAGAGCCGGCGCGCCGCCGAGGTGCTCTTGAGGCCGCGCGCCTCCAACTCGGCGAGGTAGGCCCGGATGCCCGCGGGCTCGACGGCGCCGGGATCGATCCGCTTGGCTGCCAGGTAGGCGAGGTAGTCGTCGAGGTCGCGCCGGTAGGCCGCGAGCGTGTTGGCGGCGGCGCCCCGCTCGGCGGCCAGCATGTCGAGATAGGCGTGCATCAGGCCCTGGGGGCCCAAGGTGCTCATTTCGGCTGCAGCTTCGCGTTCGGG
Organism: Methylobacterium aquaticum; assembly: GCF_016804325.1. Classification (NCBI taxonomy): domain Bacteria; kingdom Pseudomonadati; phylum Pseudomonadota; class Alphaproteobacteria; order Hyphomicrobiales; family Methylobacteriaceae; genus Methylobacterium; species Methylobacterium aquaticum. The sequence continues at coordinate 5,825,103 of NZ_CP043627.1, read as the reverse complement.
ATGGTGACGGAGATCTCGCGCGGGGTCGGCTCGACGAAGGTGGCGAGCGCGAACATCGCCGCGAAGGCGAGGCCGGCCAGGATCGCCACCACGGCCAGGAAACGGAAGAGGGTCGGCACGTCGGCGGGGCCCCAGGGTGACGCGTGACGAAGAGCGGCCCGGACGCTCGAGGTCGCGGGCCACCTTGGCCGTCGGTTCGACCACGTGGTGTCCCCGGAGGCAAGGCCGGCGGCCGGGGTCGCGGCGGAATGCGGGCGGCTGTTGCGCGGGTGCCCGGGGCGGCCGGAGGGGAGGGGGCGAAAGGCGGTGGTTTTCCCCGATATCCGCCGTTTCGTCCTGCGCGAAAAACAGGCTAAAGAACGCCGCATGAACCAGCGTCCCCCTCATGAACAGACGATCGAATCGCGCGTGCGCCGGGGTCTCGGCCTGCGCTCGATCGTGCTGGTCGGGCTCATGGGCGCGGGCAAGAGCACCGTCGGCAAGCGCCTGGCGGGGCGCCTCGGCCTGATCTTCAAGGACGCCGACCACGAGATCGAGGCGGCGGCCGGCCTGACCATCCCGGACATCTTCGCCATCTACGGCGAGCCGAGCTTTCGCGACGGCGAGGAGCGGGTGATCGCCCGCCTTCTGCGCGAGGGCCCGATGGTGCTCGCCACCGGCGGCGGCGCCTTCATGCGGCCGGAGACGCGCCAGCGCATCGCCGAGGCCGGGGTCTCGGTCTGGCTCAAGGCGGATCTCGACGTGCTGATGCGCCGGGTGCGCAAGCGCCCCGGCCGGCCGCTGCTCCAGAACGAGGACCCCGAGGGCACGATGCGCCGGCTGATGGACCTGCGCCATCCCGTCTATGGCGGGGCCGACGTGGTCGTGGTGTCGCGCGACGTCTCCCACGACCGGGTGGTGCAGGACGTGCTGGAAGCCCTCGACGCCTACATGGCGGGGGACGCGCCCGGGGAATTCGCCGGCGGGTCGATGGACCGCCTGCCCCCGGGCGACGGCGGCACGCCGTCGCCGGACGCCGGCGAGGACGGCCCCGAGCCCGGTACGCCCGCCTTCGCCGGCCACGGCCTCGCCGCCCAGTAGACGATTCCCGACGGATTCCGAGGACCATCGTGCAGACCGAGACCGTTCACGTGCCCCTCGACGGGGGCCGGGCCTACGACATCCTGATCGGCCGCGGGCTTCTGGCCGGGATCGGTCCCCGCGTCGCCGCGCTCAAGGCCCGCGCCGTCGGCGTGGTGAGCGACGAGACCGTGGCGGCGGAATACGGCGAGGCCGTCACCGCCTCGCTGGAACAGGCGGGCCTGCGCACCACCCTGATCGCCGTGGCGCCGGGCGAGGGCTCGAAGAGCTATGCGGGCTTCGCCCAGGTCTGCGACGGGCTGATCGCCCACCGGATCGAGCGCGGCGACCTCGTCCTGGCGCTGGGCGGCGGCGTCGTCGGGGACCTGGCGGGCTTCGCGGCGGCATCCCTGCGGCGGGGCGTGCGCTTCGTCCAGGCGCCGACCACGCTCCTCGCCCAGGTCGATTCGTCGGTCGGCGGCAAGACCGGCATCAATTCGCCCCACGGCAAGAACCTCGTCGGCGCCTTCCACCAGCCGAGCCTGGTGATCGCCGACACCGCCTCCCTCGACACCCTGTCCTTGCGCGAGATGCGCGCCGGCTACGCCGAGGTGGCGAAGTACGGGCTGATCGATTCTCCCGACTTCTTCGCCTGGTGCGAGGCCAACCTCGCCGAGATCTTTTCGGGCGGTCCGGCCCGCGAGGCGGCGGTGGCCGCCTGCTGCCGGGCCAAGGCCGGCGTGGTGGTGCGCGACGAGCGCGAGGATGGCGAGCGGGCGCTCCTCAATCTCGGCCACACCTTCGCGCATGCGCTGGAACGCCTGACGCGTTACGATTCCGCCCGCCTCGTCCACGGCGAGGCGGTGGCGATCGGCCTGTGCCTCGCCTTCCGCTTCTCCGCCCGGCTCGGCCTGTGCCCGGGCCAGGATGCCGGCCGCGTCGCCAACCACCTGGCGCTCGCCGGCCTGCCGACCACGCTGGCGCAGGTGCCGGGCGGTTGCGGCGATGCCGACCAGCTCCTCGACGCCATGCGCCAGGACAAGAAGGTCCGCGACGGGGCGCTCACCTTCATCCTGGCGCGGGGCATCGGGAAAAGCTTTATCGCGCCGGGGATCGAGGCGGGGGCGGTGCGGGAGTTCTTGGAGGCGGAGCTGGGGTGAGAAGCAAAGCTGCTCGCAACCAGCAGGCCCATCTGTCAGGCAAGCGGCGTATAGGCGTAGATTACATCGAGCGTGAGCGTGACGCCGATCTCCGGCAGATCGACCTCGTCCGTACAGACGATGGGCGAGAGTCCGCCTGCCGGATTTCTGCGATGCACGACGACCGAGCGTCGGTCCTGCCGCACCAGCACGACGCTCTCGATCGAGGAGACGGCAGCGTAGGCGGCGAGCTTCGACGTTTGCCGGCGTGGCCGATCGCTGGGTGACAGAACCTCGAACACGACCAGCGGTGCAGGCGTGATGCAGAGGTCGTCGCGGCCGTCATCCGGCGCGACCAGAATGTCGGGCGCCACGGTGCGGGCTGCGCCCGGCACCGGGACCTGACTCGGGCCGGAGGGGCGCCAGGGACTGGCATGAAGGCGCCAATGTTGCCGCAGGGCCTCCAGGATGTTGGTCTGGATCCAGTCATGCCGCCGCGTCGGCTGCGGGTTCATCAGCGGCACCCCGTCGTCCAGTTCCCAGCGTTCCCCCTTCGGCCTGTCCTCCAGGAAGGCCAGGAAGCCGTCGAGGCTCATCGGAGGATCGCGTGTCTCAGCGGCGCGCATGGCGGGCGCTCCCGGTTGCTCGCCACCATCCTACCATGCGTCAGGCCAGCCGGAACGCCCGCACCAGCACCGCCTCCTGTGCCGGCCGTAGGCTGTGCAGGGTGCCGACCAGCACCAGCCGGTTGAGCCAGGCATGCGGCCCCTCGGGCGCCGTGACGTCGATGGTCGAGAAGCGGGAATCCGGCCCGCCGTCGCGGCCGGGATCGATCGTCACCTGGTTGCGCACGGTGAGGATCGCCCCGTCCTCGGTCCTCAACTCGTAGAGGGCATCGAGGCGCCGGACGCCGTCCTTGCGCACCAGCTGCCGGTCGGCCCCGCCGGGCAGGACGATGCCGCGGAGCCGCGGGCCCTGGAACCGGCCGCCGGTGATCGGGACCATGCGGCGCTCACCGAGCGGCGAATCGCCGAGCGGCACCAGCGGGGCGATCTCGACCACGGCCTCGTAGACGAACTCCGTCCGCGGCGGCACCAGGGGTATGTCGGCGAGAGGGCCGGTGGCCGTTGCCTCCGCGGCGGCTGCCGGCGCCGCGAGGCCGGAGCCGGCGAGGGCCGCGCCCGACAGGATCAGCATCCGACGGTCGATGGGCGGTGCGTCGCGGTGCATCATGGCGGATCCTCCCGGCGATGGTTCGTCCCCGGATCATGCGCCGGGTCCTGCCGCGGCGACAGGGCCGGAGACGGGCTGCCGCAGGGTTTCGTCGTCGCCGTCGCTTGACGGCAGCCGCGCGCCGGGGCCGAGTGTCGGCCGACATCCTGCGGGGCGCTCGACGGCCCGGCCACATCTCTGGGGAAGGGGGCTCATGGTGCGCACCATCGTGCGGGGGGCGGGGCTCGCCCTGCCGGCCGTCGTCGCCGGCTCCCTCTCCCTTGCCCTGCCGGCCCTCGCCGCGCCGCTCGCCTGCGGCGACCTCACGCGCCTCGCCCGGCCGGACCTGCACATCACCCGTGCGGAGCCGGTCCCCGCCGGCACCCTGCCGGCCGACAATCCCGGCCGCGCCGCCCTTACCGGAGCGGCCCGCGCGAAGGCAGCCTTGCCGGCCCATTGCCTCGTCGAGGGCACCATCGATCCGCGGGCCGGGGCGGGCGGCGTCGCCTACGGCATCGGCTTCCAGTTGCGCCTGCCGGAGACCTGGAACGGCCGCTTCCTGTTCCAGGGCGGCGGCGGGCTCGACGGCGTGGTCGGCGAGGCGCTCGGCGCGATCCCGATCTCGGGGGCGACGGCGCCGCCGGCCCTTGTGCGCGGCTATGCCGTCGCCTCGACCGATTCCGGCCATCGCGGCCGCGACAATGCCGACGCCTCCTTCGGCCTCGACCAGCAGGCGCGGATCGACTTCGCCTACCGGGCGGTCGGGGAAGTCGCGCGGGAAGCCAAGGCCCTGATCGCGGCCCGCTACGGCCGCGCCCCGGCGCACGCTTATTTCATGGGCTGCTCCAATGGCGGCCGCTCGGCCCTGATGGCGGCGACGCGCTTTCCCACCGCCTTCGACGGCGTGGTAGCCGGCGCCCCGACCTTCCGGCTGACCCGGGCGGCCCTCGGCCAGGTCTGGGACACGCGCGCCTTCCTGTCGGCCGCGCCCAAGGACGCCGAGGGCAAGCCGGTCCTGGCCGAGGCCTTCACCCAGGCCGACCTGGACCTCGTGGCGCGATCCGTCCTCAAGACCTGCGACGCCGCGGACGGGCTCGCCGACGGCACGGTCGAGGCGGTCGCCTCGTGCCGGTTCGATCCGGCGAGCCTCGCCTGCCCGGGCGACAAGACCGCGACCTGCCTCAGCCAGGCGCAGGTCGAGGCTTTGCGGACGAGCTTCGGCGGCGCCCACGATTCGCAAGGGAAGCCGGTCTACGCCTCCTGGCCCTGGGACCCGGGCCTTGCCGCGCCGGGCTGGCGGGCCTGGAAGCTCGGCACCTCGAAGACCGCTGTGCCGAACGCCCGCAACGCCACCCTCGGGCCGTCCGCGATCGCCAACTACTTTCTGACCCCGCCCGATCCCGGCTTCGATGCCCTGCGCTTCGATTTCGACCGCGACACCCCGCGCACCGCCGAAACCGCCGCCCTCAACGACCCGACCGGCACCTTCCTGTCGACCTTCGCCGCCCGCGGCGGTCGTCTCCTCGTCTACCAGGGCGCCGCCGACCCGGTCTTTTCCGCCCGCGACCTCGTCGAGCACTGGCAGGCGCTGACGCGTGACAACGGCGGCGCGGCGGCGTTCGCCGACCGGGCACGCCTGTTCCTGGTGCCGGGCATGAACCATTGCGGCGGCGGGCCGGCCCTCGACGATGTCGACCCGCTCGCTGCGATCGAATCCTGGGTCGAGCGCGGCGAGGCGCCCGACCGGCTCGTCGCCCGCGGCACCGCCTTCCCGGGCCGCACGCGGCTGCTCTGCCCCTACCCGAAGGAGGCGCGGTATCAGGGCGGCGAGGCGGACAAGGCGGAGAGTTTCGCCTGCCAGGAGCCGTGAGGCGGTTCCAAGGCCGATCAACTCTGCTGCGTGAGACGGTGTAGCAAGGGGCGCGGGTTTCTCCCTCCCCCCTCTGCGGGGGAGGGTGCCCGGCGCAGCCGGGCGGGAGAGGGGGCGACGCTTCCGGCAATGTCGGGACCATGGTGACGGGCGCCATCTGGATCAACGTCGCGCTGCCCCTCTCGGTGGGACTTCGTCCCGCTGCGCTCCCCCACAGTGGGCAGGGCTGTCTGGGGAAAGAAAAAAGCGCGGGTTTCCCCTCTCCCCGACAGATCCCGGGCTTGCCCGGGATCTGCAAGCGACGGACGAAGTCGGGGAAGCCCGACTTCGTTGCGGGGAGAGGCCTGAGCTCCGAAGGGGCTCAGGAAGCCCGAAGGGCGAGGGTGAGGGGGTGTTTCCGAAGGAGCCTCATCCGGAAACACCCCCTTACCCTCGCTGCGGCTTTCGCCTCCGCTCCTTTCGTCCCCGACAAGGGGGACGAAAGCCTCTCCCCGCCCGCGGGGAGAGGGACTTTCCTGCGCCTCGCCTTTCCCCGGACAGCCCTGCACAGTGGGGGGAGGGTTTGCCCGCGCTATCCCTCTCTATGGACAGCCCTGCCGCCCGCGGGGAGAGGAGGAACCCGCGACTCTCCTTTCCCTGGATAGACGCTTCTCCGAGACGAGCCCGCCCACCCAGCCGAAGCGACACCCGCCCCGCCGCCCTGCGGCGTCGCGCCGACCTTGCCTTGCGGTGCGGAAGGGAGCCACACTCCCCGATCCCCGGGACGGGCCGCGAGGCCCCCGGACGACGATGAGGACCCCGCATGACCCCAACCACCGCGCCGGCCGCCGCGACCCCGATGGATGACGGCATCGTCGCCGCCGCGGAAGCCTGCCTCGCCGGCGTCGGGCGCGCCCGGGAGGCGATCCACGGGGTCATCTTCGGGCAGGAGCAGGTGGTCGATCTCGCGCTGGTCACCGTGCTGGCGGGCGGCCACGGGCTCCTCGTCGGTTTGCCGGGACTGGCCAAGACCAAGCTCGTCGAGACCCTGGGCACCGTGCTCGGGCTCGATGCGCGCCGGGTGCAGTTCACCCCCGACCTGATGCCGTCCGACATCCTCGGCAGCGAGATCCTCGACGAGGACCAGGACCGGCACCGCTCGTTCCGCTTCGTGCGCGGGCCGATCTTCACCCAGCTCCTGATGGCCGACGAGATCAACCGCGCCAGCCCCCGCACCCAGTCGGCACTGCTCCAGGCGATGCAGGAGCGCTTCGTTTCGGTGGCCGGCGCCCGCCACGACCTGCCGCGGCCGTTCCACGTGCTGGCGACCCAGAATCCGATCGAGCAGGAGGGCACCTACCCGCTGCCCGAGGCCCAGCTCGACCGCTTCCTTCTGGAGATCGACGTCGGCTATCCCGACCGCGCCGCCGAGCGGCGCATCCTGCTCGAGACCACCGGCGCCGAGGAGCACCGGCCGCAGGCCGTGATGGATACGGACAGCCTGCTCTCGGCCCAGCGCCTGGTGCGGCGCCTGCCCGTCGGCGAGGCGGTGGTCGACGCGATCCTCGATCTCGTGCGCGCCGCGCGTCCCGTCGGCGGCGACGCGGCGATCGCCGACAAGCTGCTCTGGGGCCCCGGCCCCCGCGCCAGCCAGGCGCTGATGCTGGCGGTGCGCGCCCGCGCGCTGATCGAGGGCCGGGTCGCGCCCTCCGTCGACGACGTGGCGGCGCTCGCCGAGCCGGTGCTGAAGCACCGCATGGCGCTGACCTTCGCGGCGCGGGCCGACGGCGAGACGATCCCCGGCCTGATCGGCCGCCTCGTCGGGCGGCTCTGACCCGGTGGTCGCGACGCGCGTCCTCGATGCAGGCCTCCGCGCCCCCGGCCGGCGGGAGACCGAGACCGCCCTCACGCTCGCCGAGCGGATGCCGCGCCTGATCCTGGAGGCCCGCCGGGTCGCCGCGACCCTGGCGCACGGCCTGCACGGCCGCCGCCGGGCCGGGCCGGGCGAGAGTTTCTGGCAGTTCCGCCCCTTCGTCGCCGGGGAGGCGGCGAGCCGGATCGACTGGCGCCGTTCGGGCAGGGACGACCGGCTCTACGTCCGCGAGCGCGAATGGGAGGCGGCGCATACCGTCTGGTTCTGGGTCGACCGCTCGGCCTCGATGGGCTTCGGCTCGACCCTGGCGCAGGCGCCGAAGATCGAGCGGGCGCTCGTGCTGGCGCTGGCGCTCGGCGACGCCTTCGTGGAGGCCGGCGAGCGGGTCGGGCTGCTCGGCCTGTCGCGGCCCCAGGCCACCCGCGCCATCGTCGAGCGGATGGCCGAGACCCTGTCGGGCGACACCTCCGGCCTCGACGAGGACCTGCCGCCGCGCGCCCCCGTCGGCCGTTTCGACGAGGCGGTGCTGATCGGCGATTTCCTCTCTCCCCCCGAGCAGGTGCAGGCCGCGGTCGCGGCAATCGCCGGCGCCGGCAGCCGCGGCCACCTCGTCATGGTGGTCGATCCGGTGGAGGAGACGTTCCCGTTCTCCGGTGAGGCCGAATTGCACGACCTCGAGACCGGCCTGTCGCTCCGGGTCGGCGACGCTGCGGCCTGGGGCGAGGCCTACAGGCGGCGGATCCGCGCCCATCGCAACGCGTTGGCCGAGATCGCCCGCGCGCAGGGTTGGACGCTCACGCTGCACCGCACCGACCGGCCGGCGAGCGAGGCGGCGTTCCGCCTTGTCACCCTGGTCGCCGCCGCCCGCGGCGCAGGCTGAGGACGCCTTCGATGTTCGGACTGCCCCTCGGCTTCGCGGCCCCCGCCGCCCTCGCGGCGCTGATCGCCCTGCCGGCGCTCTGGTACCTCCTGCGCGTGACGCCGCCGCGCCCGCGCCGGATCGACTTTCCGCCGCTGCGCATCCTCGCCGACCTGCTGCCGGAGCGCGAGACCCCGGCCCGCACCCCGCCCTGGCTGCTGGCGCTGCGCCTCCTCGCCGCCGCCTGCCTGATCCTCGCGGTGTCGGGACCGGTCTGGAACCCGAGCCCGCAGGGCGCGGGCGACGGGCGGACGCCCCTGGTTCTCATTCTCGACAACGGGTTCACCGCGGCGCAGGACTGGCGCGACCGGATCCGTGTGGCCACCGCCGAGGTCGAGGCGGCCTCCCGGGCCGGCCGGCCGGTGGCGCTCCTCGCCACCGCCGCGGCGCCGACGGGCCTGGAGGCCACCGGCCCCGGCCCGGCGCTCGAACGCCTGCGCGCCATCGAGCCGCTGCCGCACCTCGCCGACCGCTCGGCGCAATTGCCGTCGCTGACCGCCTTCCTGGAGCGGAACCCGGGCAGCGCCGTGGTCTGGGTCGGCGACGGCGTGGCGGGGCCGGACGGCGACGGCTTCCCGGCGGGCCTCGCGGCGGCGGCATCCCGCAACCGCGCCGAGATCACCGTCTTGAGGGCCGAGCGGGCACTGCCCTTGGGCCTCGCCGGCCCCGATTCGTCCGGCGGGCAGCTCGGCGTCAGCGTGGTCCGGGCGGAGCCGAACGGCCGTGATTCCGGCACGGTCCGGGCCCTCGATGCCAAGGGCCTGCCGCTCGCCGAGACGAATTTCTCGTTTGCCGGCAATGCCACCGCGACGGAGGTCCGCTTCGACCTGCCGGTGGAACTGCGCAACACCATCGCGCGGTTCGAGGTGGCGGGCGAGCACTCGGCCGGCGCCGTGGTTCTGGCCGACGAGCGCGGCCGGCGCCGCCGGGTCGGCCTCGTCTTCGGCGGCACCAGCGACCAGGCCCAGCCGCTGCTCTCGCCGACCTACTACCTGTCCCGCGCGCTGACGCCCTTCGCCGACGTGCTGGAGCCCCGCGGCGGTCGCGGCGTCGCCGAATCCATCGGCCAGATGCTCGATTCCCAGGTCTCGGTCCTGGTGCTCGCCGATGTCGGCGCCCTCGATCCCGCGACGCTGGAGCGGGTCTCCGCCTTCGTCGACAAGGGCGGGCTGCTCCTGCGCTTCGCCGGCGCCCGGCTCGCCGCCGGCAGCGACGACCTCGTGCCGGTGCGCCTGCGGCGAGGCGGGCGCAACCTCGGCGGCACGCTGTCCTGGGACAGCCCGCGCACGCTGGCGCCCTTCGCCCCCGAGAGCCCCTTTGCGGGCCTGACGCCGCCGGCCGATATCGGCGTGCGGCGCCAGATCCTCGCCGAGCCGGACGGCGACCTCGCCCGGCGCACCTGGGCCGCCCTTCAGGACGGCACTCCGATCGTCACCGCCGCCAAGCGGGGGGAGGGCATGGTGGTCCTGGTCCACGTCACCGCCGACACCACCTGGTCGAACCTGCCGCTGTCGGGCCTGTTCGTCACCATGCTGCGCCGGGTCGTGGCGCTCGCCGGCACCACCCCGCCGACGACCGGCTCGAATCCGGGCGCCCCGCCGCCGGTGCTCGCCCCGCGCCTGACCCTCGACGGGTTCGGCGCCCTGAAGGCGCCCCCGCCCACCGCTCGGGCGATCCCGGCGACCTGGACCGAGCGGGCGAATCCGGAGCATCCGCCGGGCTATTACGGCCCGGTCGATGGCGGCCTCGCGGTCAACGCGCTCACCGCCGAGGATCGGCTGAAGCCCCTCGACCTGAAAGCCCTTGCCGGTGCCCGCTTCGGCGGCCTGGAGGAGGCCCGGACCCGCGACCTGCGCGGGCCGTTCTTCCTCGCCGCCCTGCTGCTGCTCGCCCTCGACACCCTGGCGAGCCTGTGGCTCGGCGGCTTCCTCGGCCGGATGGCGGGGCGCCTGCGCCGCCGGCCGGCCGCCGCGGCCGTGATCCTCGGCCTCCTGGTGCTCGGCGCGAGCCCGGACATCGCCCGAGCGGCCGAGCCCGCGGCCAACCGGCCGAACGGCATCGAATCGGCGCTCGTCACCCGCATCGCCTACGTCGTCACCGGCGATGCCACCGTCGACGAGACGAGCCGGGCCGGCCTCACCGGGCTGACCCAGATGCTGGCGAGCCGCACCGCGCTCGAACCCGGCGAGCCCGCCGGCATCGACCCGGCCAAGGACGAGCTCGCCTTCTACCCGCTGATCTACTGGCCGATCGTGCCGAACCGGCCGCTGCCGGGCGAGGCGGCGATCCGGCGGATCGACGCCTTCATGAAGAACGGCGGCACGGTGATCTTCGACACCCGCGACGCGATGACGGCCCGTCCCGGCGGCCCGCCGACGCCGGAAGCCCTCACCCTCCAGCGCATGCTCGCGACTCTGGAAGTGCCGGAACTCGAGCCGGTGCCACGCGACCACGTGCTGACCAAGGCGTTCTACCTCGTCGACAGCTTCCCCGGCCGCTACGCCACCGGCCAGACCTGGGTCGAGGCGCTGCCGCCGGCCGGCGACGGGGCCGAGCGCCGCCCGGCCCGGGCCGGCGACGGCGTCTCGCCGATCGTCATCACGGGCAATGACCTCGCCTCGGCCTGGGCCGTCGGCCGGCGCGGCGAAGCCCTCTATCCCCTCGTCGGCGGCGATCCGCGGCAACGCGAGATGTCCTACCGCGGCGGCGTCAACCTCGTGATGTACGCGCTCACCGGCAACTACAAGGCCGACCAGGTCCACGTGCCGGCGTTGTTGGAGCGGTTGGGGCAGTAAAAAATGTATGGAACACGAGGTTAAACGTGTGTGGCGCGGGATCCCCTCTCCCGTGTGGGAGAGGGGTAGGGGTGAGGGTGCTACGGTTCTAAGTCATGCTCCCACCGTCCCGCTGGCAACACGACGCTCATTGTTTCACACGGAAGCGTGTCACCCTCACCCCTACCCCTCTCCCACACGGGAGAGGGGATCCCGCGCTCTTCTGGAAATATTTCGGCTCTTGATAAGCATCTTTATAGAGGAACACCCAGCATGGCCCGAGAGTCGAGGCAGTTCGCCAGGGCCTTACGGCAGCAGGCAACTTCGGCCGAGGATCGTCTCTGGACCGTGCTACGCGGGCGCCGCTGTCACGGGATCAAGTTCAAGCGGCAAGTTCCGCTCTTGCTCTACACGGTCGACTTCCTGTCCCCTGACCGCAAGCTGATCGTCGAACTCGACGGCCGACAGCACGAGTGGCACCGTGACTACGACGCCCGGCGAACGAAGGAGATCGAGCGCCTGGGCTTCTGCCTGCTGCGCGTCAAGAACGAGGACGTGATGTCGGATCTCGATGCCGTCCTGAAACGGATCACGGACGCGGCATTCCCAGGGGGTGAGGGGATCCCGCATACGCCGTCCGCTCCCTATGACCTCCACGACATGCGGCCGCCACTGCGAAACCGCAGCCCAGAGACAACCATATGCTGAGCCTCAGCCTCGCCCCCCTCGTCCCCGTCCCGGTCCTCTGGGCCTTAGGGAGCCTCGCCGCGATCCTCGCCGTGGTCGCCTTCCTCGCCCGCGGGCCGGTGGCGCTGTTGCGCGTCCTCGTCCTCGCCCTGGTGCTGCTGGCCCTCGCCAACCCCTCGCTGGTCCAGGAGGAGCGCGAGCCGGTCAAGGACGTGGTCGCCGTCGTGGTCGACCGCTCGGGGTCGCAAGGACTCGGCGACCGCCCGGCGATGACCGACACGGTGCGGGCCGAGTTGCAGCGCCGCCTCGGCACCTTGAATCAAATCGAGCCGCGCTTCGTCGACGTGCCGGAGGCCGCCGGCGGCGACGAGGGGACGCGGCTGTTCACGGCGCTCTCCAGCGCGCTCGCCGACGTGCCGCCGGATCGCCTCGCCGGCGTTGTGATGCTGACCGACGGCGTCGTCCACGACATTCCGGCCAACCTCGCCGCTTCGAGCTTCAAGGCGCCGCTCCACGTGCTGGTCACCGGCCGGCCCGACGAGCGCGACCGGCAGATCCGCCTGATCGAGGCGCCGCGCTTCGGCATCGTCGGGCGCGACCAGACCATCCGGGCCGAGGTGATGGAGCGCGGCGGCACCGGCTCGGCGGTGGTGACGGTGCGCCGCGACGGCGAGCAGGTGGTGCGCCAGACCGTCCGCACCGGCCAGCCCTTCAGCCTGACGCTCCGGGTCGAGCATGGCGGGCCCAACGTCGTCGAGATCGAGGCCGAGGCGTTGCCCGGCGAATTGACCACCGCCAACAACCGGGCGGTGCTGCCGATCGAGGGCATCCGCGAGAAGCTCAGGGTGCTGCTCGTCTCGGGCGAGCCCCATGCCGGCGAGCGCACCTGGCGCAACCTGCTGAAATCCGATGCCAACGTCGATCTCGTCCATTTCACCATCCTGCGCCCGCCGGAGAAGCAGGACGGCACGCCGATCTCCGAACTGTCGCTGATCGCCTTCCCGACCCGCGAGCTGTTCCAGCAGAAGATCAAGGATTTCGACCTCATCGTCTTCGACCGCTACGCCAACCAGAGCGTGCTGCCGTCGAGCTACTTCGACAACATCGTCCGCTACGTGCGCGAGGGCGGGGCGCTGCTGATCGCCGCCGGCCCGGAATTCGCCTCCGCGGCGAGTTTGGCCCGTACGCGGCTTTCCGCGATCCTGCCGGGCGAGCCGAACGGCCGGGTGGTGGAGCGCGCCTACAAGGCGGCGCTGACCGATAGCGGCCAGCGCCACCCCGTCACCCGCGACCTTCCGGGCTCCGAGGCCTCGCCCCCGGCCTGGGGCGACTGGCTGCGGCTCATCGGTGCCGAGGTCCGCCCGGGCGTCACCCCGATCCTGGCCGGCGCCGACAAGCTGCCGCTGCTGGCCCTGTCCCGCGAGGAGAAGGGGCGGGTGGCGCTCCTCCTCTCCGACCATGCCTGGCTCTGGGCCCGGGGCTACGAGGGCGGCGGGCCGCATCTCGACCTGCTGCGCCGCCTCGGCCACTGGCTGATGAAGGAGCCGGCCCTGGAGGAGGAGGCTCTGCGGGCCAACACCACCGGGCACGGCCGCGAGGTCCGGGTCGAGCGCCAGACCATGGCCGACACCGCCGAGCCTGTCACCGTGACGGCGCCGAGCGGGAAGACCCGCACCCTGACGCTGAACCCCGACAAACCCGGCCTGTTCGCCGCCGCCTTCGAGGCCGACGAACTCGGGCTGCATACCCTGCGCTCCGGCCCCCTCGTCGCCTTCGTCAGCGTCGGCCCGGCCAATCCGCGCGAGCTGGTCGACGTGTTCAGCGACACCGAGCGCCTGCGCAGCCTCGCCGAGGCGACCGGCGGCTCGGTGCGGCGGCTGGCCGAGGCCGGAGGCGGGCTCGCCATCCCGCGGCTCCAGATCGGCCGCTCCGGCCGGCTCTCCGGCTCGGACTGGATCGGCTTCCGCCCGAGCGACAGCGCGGTGGTGCGGGGCGTCTCGGTCTACCCGCTCGGGCTCGGCCTGGCGGCCCTGGCGGCGATCGCCGCGGCGGTGCTGGCGATGTGGTTGGTGGAGGGGCGGCGCGGGCGGGCGTGAGCGCCCGCTCGACCTGCCGCGACAGTCGTCACACTCTCCGGGTCATTCCGGGGCCGCGAAAGCGGAGCCCGGAATCCATATGTGGACGGCCCCTTCTCGCAAGCGGAAAATTCCGGCCAAGCTTTCGCGTTGCATCCATATGTCCGGCCTTGGTGCGGCCCTGGGGCCGCGGCCAAAATGGTGGTTCGCGACACGCTCTCCCATCAGAAACACGGCCTCGAACGGCCCCTGGATTCCACGGATTTTTCGCGCGTCACAGACAGCGTAGCCGACCACTCATCTTCTGCTTGCAAGCTCACGGGCGCCTCACCGGCTCCCAAACTCCTTCAATCCGCGCTGACCTCGCCTCGCCGACAATACTGCCAGGCCCTGCTATACCGCCAAGCCCTGCTCCCGATCAGATCCTACCCCCGATCAGGCCTGGGCCGGCGCAGCCCCGCCCACAGCAGCGCCGGCCCAGGCCGGGTCGTACGAGCCCCCGCTCACCAGAAGACGCCAGGCAATCCGCGCCAGCTTGTTGGCCAGCGCCACCGCCGCCACCTTCATCGGCTTGCGTGCCAGAAGCCCCGTCAGCCAGCCTTTCAGCCCGCCGCTGCCCGGCTTGTGGTGACGCAACACCGCCATCGCGCCAGCCACCAGCACGCTGCGCAACTGCTCGTCACCCGCTCGCGTGATCCCGCCTAGCCGCTGGCGGCCCGCCGTCGAGTGGTCCTTGGGCGTCAGGCCCAGCCACGCCGCGAAGTCCCGGCCGCTGTCGAACGCCGCGGGATCGGGCGTCTTCATCACCAGCAACGCCGAGGCGACCGGACCCAGCCCCGGCACCTCGCTCAGCCGCTGGCAGGTCGTGTTCTCCCGCTGCCAGAGCTTGAGCTGGCGGTCAGCCTCTTGCACCCGCTCGTCAGCATCCTGGTACTCCTCCCATAGATCCGCAAACAGCGTGCGGGCCAGGTCCGGCACTGCCGGCTCCTTCGCGAAGCGCTCCGCCAGGTCCGCGAGATGGGCCAGACCCTGCGGGACCGTGAGCCCGAACTCGGCCGCGTAGCCGCGCAGGCTGTTGCTGATCTGGGTGCGCCGCTTCAGCCGCTGCTCGCGCAGGCCCGCCAGCATCTGCGCGGCCTGCTGCTCGGGCGTCTTGACCGGCACGTAACGCATCTGCGGCCGGCTGGCTGCCTCGCACAGGGCTGCCGCGTCCCGGGCGTCGTTCTTGGAGCGCAGCACGTAGGGCTTGACCAATTGCGGAGCGATCAGCCGGACCGTGTGGCCCATCGCCCCCAGCGTGCGGGCCCAGTCGTGCGACGCCGCACAGGCCTCCAGCACCACCAGGCAGGCCGGCTGCTTCTCGAAGAACTCCTGCATCTTGGTCCGGGTCAGCTTCTGCTTCAGGACCACAGCCTCGGACGCATCGACGCCGTGCAGCTGAAAACTTCCCTTGGACGTATCCAGCCCAATGCGGGTAACCTCGGTCATGGACGGCCTCCTCGGATGAGATCCCAACGACCTCATTCTGGCACACTGATGCCGATCGGGGGGCCGTCCACACCATCAGAGCCGCCGACGGTTCAGGAAAGGGCGGATCGCGGTCCGATTCATCTTTTGCCACCCGCGGTTCTGGATTCCGGGCTCCGCTCCGCGGCCCCGGAATGACCCGGAGAATTTGAGATCCGGTGAGACCCATCGAACGTGGCCCGAGCGGTAATCGGGCTGATACAACAAGGGCTTGGTCCGATTCGCTCATGGCTCCTCGACGCGGACCATCGAACTGCGATTGCTTCAAGCGAGATCGCAGGATGTTGCGGTAAATTACTGTCATAATTGCGAAAACCGTCGGATGAGCTGCTCATCTGCGGCTTGGGCGCGTCTCCGAAAAAGCACCCGAACCTTCCGACTTCACCCCATCCCGTCCCACATCCCCGCTTCCACCCCCGCCATCGTCGCCTCCGGCGTCACCCACGCCCACTCCGCCCCGGCCTGGTGCCGGAACCACGTCACCTGCCGCTTGGCGTAGCGCCGCGTATCCGCCTGGCCCCGGGCCACGGCCTCGTCGTACGACATCTCTCCGCGCAGGTGAGCGATCAGCCCCGGCACGCCGTGGGCGCGCATCACCGGCAGCATCGGGTCGAGGTCGCGGGCGGCAAGCCGCTCCACCTCGTCGAGGGCGCCGGCCGCCATCATCGCGAGGAAGCGAGCATCGATCCGCGCCCGCAACGCCTCCCGGTCCGGGGTCAGGAAGATCCTGGCGCAGGGCCGGCCGGTGAGCGGGCCCGGCCGGCGCGCGGCCTGGAAGGCGGCGATTGGCCGGCCGGTCGCGGCCAGCACTTCGAGGGCGCGCAGCACCCGCAGGCGGTCGTTGGGGTCGAGGCGGGCGGCGCCGTCCGGGTCCTTGAGGGCGAGGGCGGCATGGAGGTCGGGCGTCTCGCGTCCCTCCGCCTCGGCCCGCACCGCGGCGCGGATCGCGTCCGGCACCGGCGGGATCTCCGAGAGGCCATCGGTCAGGCCCATGAAATAGAGTCCGGTGCCGCCGACCACGATCGGCAGGCGCTCCTCCGCCCAGGCGTCGCGGAGCAGGGCGCCCGCCTCCTCCAGGTAATGTCCCACGGAAAAGTTCACCGCGCCGTCGACCGTGCCGTAGAGGCGGTGGGGCGCCTGTGCTTCCTCCTCCGGGCTCGGTCGCGCGCTGAGGCGGTGGAGGTCGCGATAGACCTGCATCGAATCGGCGTTGATCACCACGCCGCCATGCCGGCGCGCCAGTGCCAGCGCCAGGGCCGACTTGCCCGAGGCGGTCGGCCCTGCGATGAGGATCGCCCGAACCCGCCCGTCCATGCCTGCCTCTCTGATGCGCGCTAGCCGGGACACGCCGTACCGACGAGCCCGAGCTTTTCCGATGACCCGAGATCCCCGATGACCTTGGTCGCCACCCTGATAGCAAACCCGGAGCGCCCCGCCATCACCGACGCGGTGCTGGCCGAAGCCCGGCGCGTGCTGGCGACCGAGCACCAGCCGCGCATCCTGCACGGCGAGGTCGCGGCCGAGATCCTGGTTGAGGGCGCGCCCGCCTCCGCGCCGGCCCTCGCCGAGCGTCTGCGGGCGGCGCTCGGATCTGAACCCGTCGACGTGGCTGTGCAGGTCGTGAGCCCCCACCGGCGCAAGCGGCTGTTTCTCGCCGACATGGATTCGACCATGATCGGCCAGGAATGCATCGACGAGCTCGCCGACGTGGTCGGGCTCAAGGACCACGTCGCGGCGATCACCGAGCGGGCGATGCGCGGCGAGATCGCCTTCGAGCCGGCCCTGCGCGAGCGCGTCGCCCTGCTGAAGGGCTTGCCCCTCACGGCCGTCGATCGGGTCATCGCCGAGCGCATCACCCTGATGCCCGGAGGGCGTACCCTGGTGCGCACCCTCAAGGTGCACGGCGCCTACACGGCGCTCGTCTCGGGCGGCTTCACCCTGTTCACCGGGCCGGTGGCGGCGCAAATCGGCTTCGACGAGCACCGCTCGAACCGCCTCGAGACCGAGGGCGACCGGCTCGCCGGCACCGTCGCCGAGCCGATCGTCGGACGCGAGGCCAAGCGCGACGCCCTGGTCGAGCTGCGCACCCGGTTCGGCCTCGATCCGGCCGAGACCCTGGCGGTGGGCGACGGCGCCAACGACCTGGCGATGCTGGGGGAGGCGGGTCTCGGCGTGGCGTTCCGGGCCAAGCCCGCGGTGGCGGCCGCAGCGCACGCCCGGATCGACCACGGCGACCTGACCGCGCTCCTCTACCTGCAGGGCTTCGCCGCGGCCGAGTTCGTCGAGTAGGTTGCGTTCCGGGCAGCCCCCGCTACACGAGGCCGGATGTCGCTGATCCTGCATCCCGATGGCTGCCAGCGCTGCTGGTGGCCGGGCACCGACCCGCTCTACGTCGCCTATCACGACACCGAGTGGGGCGTGCCCGAGCACGACGACCGCGCCCTCTACGAGAAGCTGATCCTCGACGGGTTCCAGGCCGGCCTGTCCTGGATCACCATCCTGCGCCGGCGCGACGGGTTTCGGAGGGCCTTCGCGGGCTTCGAGCCCGAGGCGATCGCGCGGTTCGGCCCGGCGCAGGTCGAGGCGCTGATGCAGGATACCGGCATCATCCGCAACCGCGCCAAGATCGAGGCGACGATCCGCAGCGCGCGGGCCTGGCTCGCCATCCAGGAGCGCGGCCCGGGCTTCTCGGCTTTCCTGTGGGACTTCGTCGACGGACGGCCGCTCCAGACGACAGCCGCGACCCGCGCCGAGATCCCGACCGAGAGCGAGGTCTCGCGACGGATGTCGAAGGCGCTCAAGGCGGAAGGGTTCGGCTTCTGCGGCCCGACCATCGTCTACGCCTTCATGCAGGCGGTCGGCATGCTCAACGACCACCTCGTCGGCTGCTGCCGCCACGAGCCCTGCGCAGCTCTTCCGGGGCCCGGCGGCCTCGGGGTCCGGCCGTGAGCGCCCCGCCGCGGGCCTGGCAGCGGATGCTCTCGGGGCGGCGCCTCGACCTCCTCGATCCCTCGCCCCTCGACGTCGAGATTGTCGACATCGCCCACGGTCTGGCCCGTGTCGCGCGCTGGAACGGCCAGACCGCCGGCCCGCACGTCTTCTCGGTGGCGCAGCATTCCCTGCTCGTCGAGGCGATCGGCGGCGCCTTCGAGCCCGGCCTCCCGGCCGCCGGGCGGCTGGAATTGCTGCTGCACGACGCGCCCGAATACGTGATCGGCGACATCATCTCGCCGTTCAAGGCGGCGATCGGCCATTCCTACAAGGCGGTGGAGAACCGGCTGCTCGCGGCGATCCGCCTGCGCTTCGGCCTCACCCCCGAGCCCAATGCCGCGATGCAGCGCTTGAGCAAACGCGCCGACCGCCTGAGCGCCTATCTCGAGGCGACGCGGCTCGCCGGCTTCTCGCAGGTCGAGGCCGTGCGGGTGTTCGGCAAGCCGGACCGCCTCGACGCCGATCTCGGCACCCTGCTCGACCCCTGGCCGACCGCGGAGGCGCAAGGCGCCTTCCTCGCCCGGTTCCACGCCTTGGCCGACGCCTTGCAGGGCGTTTCCGCTCCCTGACACGAAGGATTTCCCGCCGCCATGCCGACCCTTCACGTCTGCGCCCTGTCCCGCCTGCCCGAGACCGTCGCGGCGACCGGCGCGCGCCACGTGGTGACCCTGATCAATGTCGGCACGAAGGTGGTCCGGCCGCCGAGCATCGCCGAGACCGACCACCTGTTCGTCGGCGTCAGCGACATCACCGACACCCTCGACGGCCACGTCCTGCCGGACGAGGCGCATGTCCGGCGGCTCCTCGACTTCGTGCGGGCCTGGCCCCGCGAGCAGCCGCTGGTGATCCACTGCTACGCCGGCATCAGCCGCTCCACGGCGGCCGCCTTCATCGCGACCTGCGCCCTGCGGCCCGACCGGGACGAGGCCGAGATCGCCCGGGAACTGCGCCGGGCCTCGCCCTCGGCGACGCCGAACCGGCGCCTCGTCGCCGTGGCGGATGCGATGCTCGGGCGGGACGGGCGCATGGTGGCGGCCATCGCGGCGATCGGTCGCGGGGCGGACGCCTTCGAGGGCGAGCCCTTCAGCGTCACCATCGACTGATTCCACTGTGGCCGAAACGCAGCCCTGGCGCGCAAACGGGCATCCCTGGCGCCATAGCGCCCCTGCGGCACCGCCAAAGGGTTGTTTCGCGCCACTCCCGTCGCCATAACCCAACGCTCATCATGGGAGTGTCTTCACGCATGTCCGCAGCCCGGTCCGATGCCAGCCGCGCGGCCGTCTCCGTACCCGCCGGCCCAACCGGAACCGCGGACCTGCCGTTCGAGAAGGCCCTCGAGGAACTCGAAGGCATCGTGCAACGCCTCGAACAGGGCAACGTGCCGCTCGACGAATCCGTCGCGATCTACGAGCGCGGCGAGGTCCTCAAGCGGCACTGCGAGACGCTGCTGCAGCGCGCCGAGGCGCGCATCCAGCGCATCACCCTCGGGGCGGACGGACGCGCCGCCGGGACGGCGCCGCTCGATGTCGCCTGATCGCTCCCATTCATCCCGCCCCGGCGTGCCGCGGCGGGTCTTCTCCTTCCGGACGTGAGGATGGCTCCGGTGTCACCGCTCAACCTTCCCCTCCTCGACCGCGTCCGCATTCCTGCGGACCTGCGCCAGCTGCCCGAGAGCGATCTCACGCAGCTCGCCGCCGAGCTGCGCGCCGAGACCATCGACGCCGTCTCGGTCACCGGCGGCCATCTCGGCGCGGGCCTCGGCGTCATCGAGCTCACCGTCGCCCTCCACTACGTCTTCAACACCCCCGACGACCGCATCATCTGGGATGTCGGCCACCAGGCCTATCCCCACAAGATCCTCACCGGCCGGCGCGACCGCATCCGCACGCTGCGCCAGGGCGGCGGCCTCTCGGGCTTCACCAAGCGCTCCGAGAGCCCCTACGATCCCTTCGGCGCGGCCCATTCCTCGACCTCGATCTCCGCGGGTCTCGGCATGGCGATCGGCCGCGACCTCGCGGACGCCGCCGCCAAGGCTCGCGGCGAGACGCCGCCGCGCCGCAACGTCGTGGCGGTGATCGGCGACGGCTCGATCTCGGCCGGCATGGCCTACGAGGCGATGAACAATGCCGGCGCGCTGAAATCCCGCCTCATCGTCATCCTCAACGACAACGACATGTCGATCGCCCCGCCGGTCGGCGCGATGTCGTCCTACCTCGCCAAGCTCGTCTCGGGCGACACCTACCGGAGCTTGCGCGACACCGCCAAGCAGTTCGGCCGCCTCCTGCCGAAGGCGCTCTACGACACCGCGGCCCGTGCCGAGGAATATGCCCGCGGCATGCTCGCCGGCGGCGGCACGATGTTCGAGGAACTCGGCTTCCACTACGTGGGCCCGATCGACGGCCACAACCTCGACCACCTGCTGCCGGTGCTCAAGAACGTGCGCGACGCGCCCGACGGCCCGGTGCTGGTCCATGTCGTGACCCAGAAGGGCAAGGGCTACGCTCCCGCTGAGGCTGCCGCCGATCGCGGCCACGCGGTGGTGAAGTTCGACGTGGTGTCGGGCAAGCAGACCAAGGCCAAGCCCAATGCGCCGGCCTATACGCGGGTGTTCGGCGAGAGCCTGATCAAGGCGGCGGATGCCGACGACAAGGTGGTGGCGATCACCGCCGCGATGCCGTCGGGCACCGGCCTCGACCTGTTCGCCAAGGCGCATCCGGAGCGGACCTTCGACGTCGGCATCGCCGAGCAGCACGCGGTGACCTTCGCGGGCGGTCTGGCGACGGAAGGGTTCAAGCCGTTCTGCGCGATCTACTCGACCTTCCTGCAGCGCGGCTACGACCAGCTGGTGCATGACGTGGCGTTGCAGAACCTGCCCGTGCGCTTCGCCCTCGACCGGGCCGGTCTGGTGGGCGCCGACGGCGCGACCCATGCCGGCGCGTTCGACCTGGCGTATCTGTGCTGCCTGCCGAACATGACGGTGATGGCGGCCGCCGACGAGGCCGAGCTGGTCCACATGGTGGCCACGGCGCACGCGCATGACAGCGGCCCGATCGCGTTCCGCTATCCGCGCGGCGAGGGCGTCGGGGTCGAGCTGCCGGAGCGGGGCGAGGTTCTGGAGATCGGCAAGGGCCGGGTGATCCGCCGGCCCGAGGGCGCGCGGGTGGCGTTGCTCAGCCTCGGCACGCGTCTGGCGGAGGCGCTGAAGGCGGCCGAGCGCCTGGAGGCGGCCGGGATCGGCGTGACGGTGGCGGATGCGCGGTTTGCCAAGCCGCTCGACGAGGCGCTGATCCTGGATCTGGCGGCGAGCCACGAGGTTCTGGTGACCCTGGAAGAGGGGTCCGTCGGGGGTTTCGGCGCGATGGTGCTGCACCTGCTGTCGTCGCGCGGTGCGCTCGACGAGGGCAAGGTGCGGGTACGGACGCTGACGCTGCCGGACAGCTACCAGGACCACGACTCGCCGGAGCGGATGTACGCGGAGGCCGGGCTCGACGCGCCCTCGATCGTCAAGGTCGTCGAGGCTGCGCTGCCGGCGCGCCCGGAAGCCAAGGCGGCGAGCAACGTCGTCAGCGTCGCCCGGCGCCAGCGCTAAGGCGGGAACCGGGCCGCATCGTCCGATGCGGCCCGATCCGGCCTACTTGATCACCGCGCAGGCGATGCGGGCGCCCGCATTGCCGATCGGCTGCGTAATGTGGTCGTCCTCGTTGGCGTGGATGATCAGTGCCGAGCCGTCATTGTCCTTCAGGCCGCCCTCGCCGGTGAGCGGGGTGTCGCTCGACACCTCGGCATTCACCGAGCCGTCGGTGGCGGCAAAGACGTTCGGCATGTCGCCCTCGTCGGGTCCCTCCGGGTGCAGCAGGCCGTGCTTGGCGTTGTCGTGATTGACGTGCGCCTTGGACTCCTGGAACTTGTCGGTGTCGGCGCAGCTGCCGACGGCGTGGAAGTGGATGCCGTGCCAGCCGGGCGGCAGGCCGCCGGGCTGGATCGTCACCCGCATCACCAGGGTATTGGCGCCGTCGCGGATCGCGATCTTGCCGATCGTGTCGCCCTTGTTGTTGACGATCGGCGCATCGTACGTCGTCGGCGCCGCGGGCTTGTCCGCCGCGGGCTTGTCCTGCGCCAGGGCCGGGGTGGCGAGGCCGAGGGCCAGGGTGCTCGCGAGCACGATATGTCTCATGGAACGAAGTCTCCTCGTGTGCCGCCCCATAGCTAGGGCGCGCGGCGCCCGCGGGGACGGCCGGCCTGCAAGACGACGCCCCGGTCGTGGACGATTGAGAACGGGACGATGATGACGACGGGCGAGCGGCTGCGGGCCGACCGCCTCCTGGTGGAGGCGGGCCATTTCGAGAGCCGGGCGCGAGCCCAGGCCGCGATCGAGGCCGGGCTGGTGCGGGCGGACGGCGCCGTCGTGCGCAAAGCCTCCGACCTGATCGCCCGGGGCGCGACCATCGTCGCCGAGGCGCCGCACCCTTATGTCTCCCGCGGCGGGGTCAAGCTCGCCGCCGCCCTCGATGCCTTCGGGATCGACCCGGCGGGCCGGACCTGCCTCGACATCGGCGCCTCGACCGGCGGCTTCACCGACGTGCTGCTGCGCCGCGGCGCCGATTTCGTCCATGCCGTCGATGTCGGCCGCTCCCAGCTCCATCCGAGCCTCGCGGCCGATCCCCGGGTCGCGGCGCTCGAGGCGACGGACGCCCGCGCCCTCACCCCCTTTCCCGAGCCGCCCTCCCTCCTGGTGATCGACGTGAGCTTCATTTCCCTGCGGCTGGTCCTGCCGGCCGTGATCCCGCTCCTGGCGCAGGACGCGGCCCTCGCGGCTCTGATCAAGCCGCAATTCGAGGCCGGGCGCGCCCATGTCGGCCGCGGCGGGCTGGTGCGCGACGAGGCGGTGCAGGAGGCGGTCTGCGACCGGATCCGGGATCTCGTCGTCTCGCTCGGCTTTTCGGTGCGCGGCCTGATCCCGTCGCCGGTCGAGGGCGGCGACGGCAACCGGGAATTCCTGATCGGCGCGGTGCGGGAGGCGGTGTGATGAGCGACGCGATGGAGATCACCCGCCTCGGCCTGCGCGGCGACGGGGTGACGGCGGACGGCGTGGTGGTGCCGGGCGCCCTGCCGCGCGAGACCGTGCGGGCCGTGCCGGAGGAGGGGACCCGGCCGCCCCGCGCCCGCCTCGATGCCGTGCTGACGCCGTCCCCTGACCGGATCGCGCCGTTCTGCCCGTATTTCGGCACCTGCGGCGGCTGCGCGATCCAGCATCTCGCGCCCGCTCCCTACGCCGAGTGGAAGCGCGACCTCGTCGTCGGGGCGCTGGCACGGGCGGGGATCGAGGCGCCGGTGGCACCCCTCGTCGATGCCCACGGCACCGGCCGGCGCCGCATCACCCTGCACGTCCGGGCGGGCGAAGGCGGGCCGCAGGCCGGTTTCATGGCGGCGCGCAGCCACGCTCTCGTCGCGATCGACCATTGCCCGATCACGGAAGCGGCCCTGCACCGCGCTCCCGACATCGCCCGGGCGGTCAGCCGGCCCCTCGGCGGCGGCGGCGGAAAACCCCTCGACGTGCAGGTGACGGCCACCGCCGGCGGCCTCGACGTCGACATCCGCGGCCACGGCCCGGCCTCGGAGCGGGCGCGGCAGAGCCTGGTGCTGCTCGCCGGAGAGCTCGACCTCGCCCGGCTCTCGCTCCACGGCGAGGTGCTGATCGTGCGCCGCGCACCCGAGATTCCGGCCGGCCGTTCCCGGCTGGTGCCGCCCTCCGGCGGCTTCCTCCAGGCCACCGCCGAGGGCGAGGCGACGCTCGCCCGCCTCGTCGTCGAGGGGGTGGCCAAGGCCAAGCGCGTGGTCGACCTGTTCTCCGGCGCCGGCGCCTTCTCGCTGGCGCTGGCGGAAGGCCACACCGTCCACGCCGTCGAGGGCGAGGAGGGGGCGCTCAAGGCCCTCGACCGCGCCTTCCGCGAGACGGGGGGGCTGCGCACCGTCACCACCGAGCGCCGCGACCTCTTCCGCCGCCCGCTCCTGGCGCCGGAACTCGACCGCTTCGACGCGATCGTGTTCGACCCGCCGCGGGCGGGCGCCGAGGCGCAGAGCGCCCGGATCGCCGAATCGAAGGTCCCGGTGGTGGTCGGCGTCTCCTGCGATGCCGGCAGCTTCGCCCGCGACGCAGGCGTGCTGGTGCGCGGCGGCTACCGCCTGGAGGCGGTGACCCCGGTCGACCAGTTCCGGCACTCGCCGCATGTCGAGATCGTCGGGGTGTTCCGGCGGCCGGGGAAGAAGCGCTGACCGCCGTTCGACCCGTCGCGGTAACGGGCTCCGCGGCCCGACGGGAGTCGGCGCGACGGTCCGCGGTCAGGATGTCGTCCCGGGAACCCGGGTCGAGCGCGAGTTCAGCTTGCCCAGGCTGGCCGCGAGGTCGGCCGACGCCTCGCCGACGGCATCCGCGACGGTGGCGAAGCCCCGTTCCCGCAGGGCCTCCGTCAGGTCGCGGAGTGCGACGTCGAGCTGGCGGGTGAGGACGTGCTCGCCGAGGCTCGACAGCGCGCGATGGGCGACATCGGCCAGCCGCTCGGCCGTCGGCGCTTCGACGTGGTGCAGGAGGATGGCGAGCGTCCTGACGGCCTCCGTCAGCGTCTGCGACTGGATCGATTCCGAGGCCACCACGATCACGGCTTCGAGCGCGTCGGTGGCGATGACCGGGGCCGCATCGTCGTAGACGATGCAGGAGGCGGACGCGTCCCGTATCTCGACCTCGCCCCGGCTCCATTGCGAGATGATGTCCCGCAGGGCCTGGATCACCGCGAGACCTGGATTGGGGTTGGATTTCGAGGTCGAGACCGAAGTCCACGCGATCGTCGAGAGCTGGTGCAGCCCGTAGGCGGTGTTGTTCTGCAGATCGCGGCCGTCGTCATAGGTGAAGGCGGCCAGCGCCGCGTCGATGAGGCCGGTGCGTGCCTCCTCGCTCAAGCTGAGACCGGGTCTCGCTCGGACCTGGAACATCGGGTCATGGACGGCCCGATACGTCCCGAGCGTGATCAGGATCTCGATCTCGACGTCGCCTCGTGCATGCCGCTCGACGGCTCTCTCGATCCGAGCGAGGTCGAGACCGACGACGTAGCCACTCTCGCAGGACCGGACGAGCGCGACGTCGCTCCAGCCGCGGCGCCTCTCCCGCCGGGTTGCCGCGAGCAGCGTGAGATCCTCGTCGCGCGCGCCGAGCACCTTGCCGTGAATGAACTGGATGATCTGCTCGGGCCGCATCTGATCGATGGTGTTGTAGATCATCACGATGATCAGGCACAGGGCCAGAGCCGTGAGCAGCAGACTGAGGGCCGCGGCGAACACGGGACGATGATAATCCGTATTCGTGACGAGCGTCATCAGCACGAAGACCGACAGGCCCACGAAATAGCCGAAATAGAACTGGTTGACCTTGCGGGCCATGAACTGGTCGGTCACCTGCGCCGTCAACGCGGCGGCGCCTTGCTGCACGGCGAGGAGCAGCAGCGAGAAGGTGATGGACGTGACCGTGACGATGCTCGACGCCACCGTCGCGAGCAGGCTTCCGAGGGCGGCCCGGTCTCCCATCAGCTCCCCGAGCCAGCGAAAGCCGTGGGGCGCCTCGCCGCCGGACCAAGACCTGTCCGCGAGGTAGACCAGGACGCTCAAGCCGGCAAAGCCGATGACCGTCGCGAGCGGCAGGCTCAGGAACTGCCGGAACGAGCGCTTGATCGCGCTGACAAAGCGGACCGGGATCGACGTAATCGCCTTCACGGGCGGACCTCACCACGACGCGAGGGGGGACGAAGCGAGGGATGGTCGGGAGGCCCTGCATCACCTCTCCGGTGCCGCCGGCACCTGCCCGCCGGCCACCACTCGCCGCGGCTGGAGCAGCAGCGCCAGCAGGCCCGTCCATCCGGTCTGGTGCGCCGCCCCCAGGCCCGCCCCGGTCTCGCCGTGAAAATATTCATGGAACGGGACGTGATCGCGGAAATGCGGGTCGTCCTGGAACAGCGGATCGTCGCCCAGAACCGGCCGGCGGCCGTCGGGACCGCGCAGGACCAGGCGGGTGAGGCGGCGGGACAGTTCGTCGGCGATCTCCGGCAGGGTGAGGTAATGCCCTGAGCCCGCCGGGCACTCGATCTTGAACTCGGGACCGTAGAAGCGGCCGAACTCGGTCAGCGCCTCGACGAGCAGGAAGTTGATCGGCAGCCAGATCGGTCCGCGCCAGTTCGAGTTGCCGCCGAACACCGCGGTGGTCGATTCCGCCGGCTCATAATCGACCGCGAAGGTCTGCCCGTCCCAGGGGAAACGGAACGGTGCCGCTTCATGCGCCTTCGAGACCGAGCGCACGCCGTGGGGCGACAGGAACTCGGTCTCGTCGAGCATCCGGCGCAGCAGCGCCTTCATGCGGTGGCGACGCAGCAGCGAGAGCAGCACCCGGTTGCCCCGTCCCGGCTCCTCCCAGCGCGAGACCTGAGCGGCGAGGTCGGGACGGTGGGTGAGGAGCCAGCGGGCGCGGCGGGCGAAGGCCGGGAAGCGCTCGGAAAAACGCTCGTCCAGCACCTCGACGGCGCAGAGCGGGATCAGCCCGACGAGGGATCGCACCCTGAGCGGCACCTGGCGGCCGTCGGGGAGGCTGAGCACGTCGTAGTAGAACTCGTCGGCTTCGTCCCACAACCCGGTGCCATTGCCGCCGACATGGGTCATCGCCTCGGCGATGGTCAGGAAGTGCTCGAAGAACTTGGTGGCGATGTCCTCGTAGACCGGGTTCTCGATCGCGAGTTCGAGCGCGATCCGCATCAGGTTGAGGCTGTACATCGCCATCCAGGCGGTGCCGTCGGCCTGGTCGAGGGTGCCGCCGGTGGGGAGCCGCGCCGAGCGGTCGAAGATGCCGATATTGTCGAGCCCGAGGAAACCGCCCTGGAAGACGTTGCGGTCGCCGGCATCCTTGCGGTTCACCCACCAGGTGAAGTTCAGCATCAGCTTGTGGAAGACCCGCTCCAGGAAGGCGCGGTCGGGCTTGCCCGTCATCGCCTGGTCCATGCGGTAGACCCGGAGCGCCGCCCAGGCATGGACCGGCGGGTTCACGTCGCCGAAGGCCCATTCATAGGCCGGCAACTGCCCGTTCGGGTGCATGTACCATTCGCGGGTGAGCAGGATCAGCTGGCCCTTGGCGAAGGCCGGATCGATCAGCGCGAAGGTCACGCAGTGGAAGGCGAGGTCCCAGGCCGCGTACCAGGGATATTCCCACTTGTCCGGCATCGAGACGATGTCGGCGTTGTTGAGATGGGTCCAGTCGGCATCGCGGCCGTGGCGGCGGGCCTCCGGCGGGGCCGGCTGGGACGGGTCGCCGGCAAGCCAGCGCCGGACGTCGAAATGGTAGAACTGCTTCGACCACAGCATGCCGGCGAGGGCCTGGCGCTGCACCAGCCTCGCATCCGGGTCGACGATGTCGCGCTGGAGCGCGGCGTAGAAGGCATCGGCCTCGGCGAGGCGGCGCGCCATCACGGCGTCGAAGGCGGCGGGGTCGCGGTCATCCGGGCCCGATGCCGGGCTCAGGCGGAAGCGCAACGTCACGACGCCGCCCGCCGGCACGCTCACGCGCGTCCAGGCGGCGCATTTGGTGCCCTCGGCGAGCGGGTTCACTGCGTCGTGCCGGCCCTCGACGACGCGGTCGTTGATCGCGTCCTTCGGATGGGCGGGGCCGGGCATGCCGAAGAGGCGGCGCGTGTTGGTCTCGTTCTCGCAGAACAGGAACTCGGCCGGCTGCAGGGCCGTGAAGCGCAGGGCCGGCGCGCGCCCGCGCGTCGCCGCGACGGCGCCGGTCTCGGTCAGGCGCAGGAGCGGGCGGGGTTGCTCGGTCTCCCAGGATTCGTGCCCCCACGACCAGGTGTTGCGGGCGAAGACATGCGGCAGGACGTGGAGATCCGCCGCGTCCGGCCCGCGATTGGCGATCGTGACCCGCATCAGCACGTCGTCGGGGGCGGCCTTGGCGTAGTCCACCGTCACGTCGTGGTAGCGCCCGTCGGCGAACACACCGGTGTCGGCGATCTCGTATTCGGGAAGGTTCTGGCCCTTGCGCCGGCGGTTCTCGGCGACGAGGTCGGCGTAGGGGTAGGGGGCTTGCGGATACTTGTAGAGCATCCGCATGTAGGAATGCGTCGGGGTGGCGTCGAGGTACCACCACAGCTCCTTCACGTCCTCGCCGTGATTGCCCTCGCCGTTGGTCAGCCCGAACATCCGCTCCTTCAGGATCGGGTCGCGGCCGTTCCACAGGGCCAGCGCGAGACACCAGAGCTGACGGTCGTCGCTGAAGCCCGCGATGCCGTCCTCGCCCCAGCGATAGGCGCGGGAGCGGGCATGGTCGTGGGGCAGGTAGTCCCAGGCGTCGCCGCCTTCGCTGTAATCCTCCCGCACCGTGCCCCATTGGCGTTCGCTCAGGTACGGCCCCCAGCGATGCCAGCCCTCGGCCTCGACGGCGGCGAGGCGGCGGCCCTCCTCGGTGTCGGTGAGGCAGGAGGCGGGATCGGGCATCGCTGAGGTCTCCGCGAGAACGGGATCCGAGCCTTATGCCAATGGCCCAAGATGCTGACGCATCGGGCCATTGAGCCATCTCGAATTGTCTATGCCAAGCCAGAGGCTTGACGGAAATTCGAGAACGGAACCAAAGGTCGTTTCCAACGACCGTTGGTATTACTCGCCGTCCAGGGGCAGCCAGCGCCGCCCGTCGCGGGCGAGCAGGTCGTCGGCCGCTTTCGGGCCGGCACTGCCGGATTCGTACGGTTCCGGCTCGCCGCCCGCGCTCCAGGCCTTCACCAGCGGATCGACCGCGGCCCACGACGCCTCGATGTTGTCGGCGCGCTGGAACAAGGTGGCGTCGCCGCACAGGCAATCGTAGATCAGGGTCTCGTAGCCGACATTCGGCTCCTGGGGGAAGAAGTCGCCCTCGCGGAAGGTCGAGCGCACGGCGCCCAGCCGCATCGACGGGCCCGGCACCTTGGCGTTGAACTCCGTGGTCATCCCCTGGACCGGATCGACCATGATCCGCAGGATGTTGGGGGCGATCTGGTCGACCGGGGTATCGCGGAACAGCCGATAGGGCGCCGGCTTGAAATGCACCGCGATCTCGGTGCGCCGCCCGGTCATCCGCTTGCCGGTGCGCAGGTAGAACGGCACGCCGCCCCAGCGCCAATTGTCGATGGTGAGCTTCAAGGCCGCGTAGGTCTCGGTGCGGCTGTCGCCGGCGACGTGCGGCTCGTCCCGGTAGGACGGGACGGCACGGCCCTGCTCGGTGCCGGCGCGGTACTGGCCGCGCACCGCATCCTCGGGCTGGACCGGGCGCACCGCCTGGACGAGCTTCGCCTTCTCGGTCCGCACCGCTTCCGCGTCGAAGGAGACCGGCGGCTCCATCGCGGTCATGCAGAGCAGCTGGAACAGGTGGTTGGGCACCATGTCCCGCAAAGCCCCCGTCGGCTCGTAGAAGGCGCCGCGCTCCTCGACGCCGATGGTCTCGGCGGCGGTGATCTGGACGTGGTCGACGAAGTCGCGGCGCCAGATCGGCTCGAACATGCCGTTGGCGAAGCGAATCGCCATGATGCTCTGCACCGTCTCCTTACCCAGGAAATGGTCGATCCGGTAGAGTTGCGATTCGTCCGCGACCGCGAGGAGCCGCTTGTTGAGGTCCTGCGCCGAGGTAAGGTCGCTGCCGAACGGCTTCTCGATCACCACCCGGCGAAAGGTGTCGTCGGATTGCTTCAACAGCCCGGCCTGGCCGAGATGCTCGACGATCGGCGCGAAGAACCGCGCCGCCACCGCGAGGTAGAACACGGCGTTGCCGGGGATCTTCTCCCCAATCTGCCGGTAGGTCTCGGGCGCCAGGAAGTCGCCCTCGAGGTAGTGCAGCCGGTCGCGCACGAAGCCCCAGGCCGTCGGGTCGATGTGCTTGGCGTGGAACTCCGCCGTCTCGTCCTTGGTGAAGGACTCCATCGTTTCGGAGAGGTTCCGGCGCCAGCTCTCGTCCGAGCCGTCGGTGTGGTCGACGCCCCAGATCGTGGTGGTCTCGTCGAGGAGCCGGCTGCCGGCGAGGTTGTAGAGCGCCGGCATCAGGAGGCGCTTGGTCAGGTCGCCGCCGGCGCCGAAGATCACGATCGTGCAGGGCGGGGCCGGCTTGCTGCCGGAGGCGGCATGCCCCTCGACCGGGACGTGCGACGTCATGGGGACCTCCTTGGCCTACGCGACGAGCGGGAAGCTAGATCCCGCATTGCGGCGGACAAGATGTGACCCTGGGTGAGGGCGCAGCGGGCGCAGGCCCCGCCTGCTTCGAGCCCGCCTTTCCGTGGCGCGGGGGCCGCCCTAAGGTCCGGACGGACTAAGGTTGTCAGAGCGAGCGGTACGATGACGGACGGGACCAGGCCGGCGGGCAGCGTCGCGGTGATCGGGAGCGGCGGGATCGGCGGCTACCTGGCGGGGGCGCTGGAGCGGGCGGGGCGCGACGTGACCTTGTGCGTGCGCACGCCGTTCGACCGCCTCGTCATCACCGACACGTCGGGCGAGCGCGAGGTGCCGGTCCGCATCGTCGCCGATCCGGCCGAGGTCGGCGCCGCCGACTGGGTGCTGGTGACCACCAAGGCCCAGGACACCGCGAGCGCGAAGCCCTGGTTCGCCACCCTCGTCGGGCCCGGCACCCGGGTGGTGGTGATCCAGAACGGCGTCGGCCAGGCGGAGCGGGCCCGTCCCCACCTGCCGGCGGAGGTCGCGGTGCTGCCGGCGATCATCTACTGCTCGGTCGAGCGCACGGCGCCGGGCCGCATCACCCATCACGGCTCGACCCGGATGACCGTGCCGGCGGGCACGGACGGCGGCGCCTTCGCGGACTTGTTTGCCGGCACGCCGTTCGAGATCGCTAGGGAAGCGGACTTCGTCACCGTCGCCTGGCGCAAGCTCCTGAGCAACGCGGTGGTCAACCCGATCACGGCGCTCACCCTGCGGCGCATCGTGGTCTTCAACGATCCGGCGATCGAGGAACTGGCCCGCGGGCTGATGGGCGAGGTGATCCAGGTAGCCAATGCCGAGGGCGCCCGGCTCACCGACGAGGACGCCACCCGCATCCTCGACAGCTATCGCCGCATCAGCGGCGACGGCGGCAGCTCGATGCTCTACGACCGGCTCGCCGGGCGCCCGCTGGAGCATGCCTATCTCACCGGCGCCGTGGTCGCGGCGGCCGAGCGTCACGGCATCGCCGTGCCGCTCAACCGGGCAATCCTGGCGCTCGCCGGGGCGGCGAGCGGGCAGGGGCTGGCGGGGGACCGGTAATCCCAGGTCCTGCCGGATGCCGGCCTTGCGCGGGACCACGCCCCCGCGTCAGGTCGTCCTCAGCGCCGCGAGAACGGCGTGGCGGGGAGGCCGTGCATGGGCACAGTGGACATGGGCACAGTGAGGATCGCGGTCGCGGGCGCGGGGCTGATCGGCCTGCGCCACATCGAGGAGATCGGCAGGAATTCCGGGACGCGCCTGTCGGCGATCGTCGATCCGGGCCCTGGGGCCGCTTCCATCGCCGCGCGGGAGCGCGTCCCGCTCTACGACACCCTGGAGGCGTGCCTCGCCGACGCCAGGCCGGACGGCGTGGTGCTGGCGACGCCCAACCGCCTGCACGTCCCGCAGGGCCTCGCCTGCATCGCCGCCGGGATCCCGGTGCTGATCGAGAAACCCCTGGCGCACAGCCTGGAAGAGGGCGAGCGCCTGGTCGCCGCGGCGGAGGCGGCGGGCGCCCGGGTGCTGGTCGGCCATCACCGCCTGCACAGCCCGCTCCTGCGCCGCGTGGTCGAGGCTGTCCGCGCCGGGCTCCTCGGCCGGATCGTCGGGGTGATGGGGAGCGCCGTGTTCCTCAAGCCCGACGCCTATTTCGAGGGCCCGAATGCCTGGCGGCGCGAGCCGGGCGGCGGGCCGCTCCTCATCAACATGATCCACGAGATCGGCAACCTGCGGGCGATGGTAGGCGAGATCGCCGCCGTGCAGGCCACCGCCTCGCAGGCCGTGCGGGGCTTTGCCGTCGAGGACACGGTGGCGATGACCCTGCGCTTCGCCGGCGGAGCGCTGGGCACCTTCCTGTTGTCGGACACCGCCGCCTCGGCGCGTAGCTGGGAACAGACCTCGCGCGAGAACGCCGCCTATCCGAGCTACCCCGACGAGGACGCCTACACGATCCTCGGCACCGAGGGCTCGCTGGCGGTGCCGACGCTGCGGGTGAAGCGCTATGCGGGCCCGCGTTCCTGGTTCGAGCCCTTCACCTGCGAGACCCTGGCGGTCGAACCCGCCGACCCGCTGGCGGAGCAGATCGCGCATTTCGCGGCGGTGATCCGGGGCGAGGCCGCGCCGCTGGTGAGCGCCCGCGACGGGCTGCAGAACCTGCGCGTCGTCGATGCCGTCGCACGGGCGGCCCGAACCGGTGGGACGGTCGATATTCCGACGGTGTGAGCGACCTCGCACCGCGGGCCGTCGGATTCGCGATCCCGGCATCGATCGGTCGTGAGGGGAACGCGGCGCGGGTGCGGGACGCGCCCTCGGCCGCTCAAGCGCCGTCTACCGCGACCTCGACGAAGACCCGGCCGTCCTCGACCCGCACCGGATAGGTCGCGAGGTCGCGGCAGACCGGCCCGCCCTGCGCCCGTCCAGTGGCGATCTCGAACAGGCCGTAATGGGCCGGGCATTCGATGTAGCCCTCGACGATCTCGCCGCCGGCGAGGCTGACGCCGGCATGGGTGCACAGCCCTTGCGTCGCGTAGACCGCGCCGTCGACGCGGTAGAGCGCGAGCGAGACGCCGCCGATCTCGCGGGCCAGCACCGGGCTGTCCTCGAACTCCGCGAGATCGGCGACCAGGTTCCAGGTCATGGAGCGGGCAGCACCACCGCCCGGCAGGCGCCGAAGCCGATCGACGCGAAGCCCTCGCGGATCCCGCGCGCCGTCAGGATTACCTCGTCGCCGTCCTCCAGGAAGCGCCGCTCCTCGCCGGTCGCGAGGCGGATCGGCACCTTGCCGCCTTCGGTGGTCTCGAGCAGGCTGCCATAGGAATCCGGGTCCGGGCCCGACAGGGTGCCGGTGCCGAGAAGGTCGCCCGGGCGCAGGTTGCAGCCGCCGCTGGTATGGTGGGCGATCATCTGCGCCACCGTCCAGTACATGTGCCGGGCGTTGGACCGCGCGACCCGGTGCGGGCTTGCGCCGGCCTCGCGCGACGACGCGGTGGAGAGCCGGATCTCCAATTCGAGATCGAGGGCGCCGCCTGCCTGGTCGGCCGCGTCGAGGAGGTAGGGCAGGGGGGCGGGATCGCCCGAGGGCCGCGCCGCTTGAGCGGTGCGGAACGGCGCCAGCGCCTCCGGCGTGACGATCCAGGGCGAGATCGTGGTGGCGAAGCTCTTGCCGAGGAACGGCCCGAGGGGCTGGTACTCCCAGCCCTGGATGTCCCGGGCGGACCAGTCGTTGAGCAGGCAGAAGCCCGCCACCTGCCCGGCGGCCTCGGCGATCGGGACCGGCGCCCCGAGATCGTTGCCGGGGCCGATCCACACCCCGAGTTCCAGCTCGTAATCGAGCCGGCGCGACGGGCCGAAGACCGGCGCGTCGAGATGCGGAGGCTTGGCCTGACCGTGCGGTCGGCGCACCGGGACGCCGGAGGGCCGGATCGACGAGGCGCGGCCGTGATAGCCGACCGGCACGTGCTTGTAGTTCGGCAGCAAGGGCTGGTCGGGCCGGAACTGCCTGCCGGTGTTGGTGGCGTGGTGGATGCCGACGAAGAAGTCGGTGTAGTCGCCGATCCGCGCCGGCAGGTGCAGGGTGCAGGCGGCCGCCGGGTGGAGGAGCGGCGGCACCCGGTCGCTTTCGGGCCCGTCCGCCCGCAGGAGCGCGAAGAGCTGGTGGCGCAGGGCCCGGCGCGGGCCGGCGCCGAGCGCCAGCATCCCGGTGAGGTCGCCGGATTCCGCCGCCGCGACCGCGCGGGCCGCCTCGCCGGTCAGCAGGCCCGCCGCCCGCGCCGCCGCGAGATCGAGGATCTGGTCGCCGATCGCGACGCCGGCCCGCCTCGCGCCGTCGCCCTCGGAGAACACCCCGAGCGGCAGGTTCTGGATCGGAAAGTCCGGATGCCCGTCGGCCCCGGGCACCGAGGTGCGGGCGGCGGGGTCGTGGGTGTGGTCGATCGCCGTCATCACCGCGCCTCCGGCCGGTTCGGATCGAAGTGCTTGGCGAGCTTGCGCCCGTAGGCCCCATACTCCTTCTGCAGGGACGGGGTCTCGGCGGCGAAGCGGCTGACCTTCTGGGGAAACCGCGTCTCGAACATGAAGGCCAGGGTGCCTTCGAGCTTGTGGGGCTTCAGCTCGCTGGTCGAGGCCCTCTCGAACGCGTCGACGTCCGGCCCGTGCGGCAGCAGCGTGTTGTGCAGCGAGGCCCCGCCCGGCCTGAAACCCCCGCCGGTCTTGGCATCGTAGACGCCATAGACCAGCCCCATGAACTCGCTCATCACGTTGAGGTGGTACCAGGGCGGCCGAAACGTGTTCTCCGCCACCAGCCAGCGGTCGGAGAAGATCACGAAATCGATGTTGGCGGTGCCTGGCGTCTCGGAGGGCGAGGTCAGCACGGTGAAGATCGACGGATCGGCGTGATCGAACAGGATCGGGCCAACCGGCGAGAATCTCCGCAGGTCGTACTTGTAGGGCGCGTAGTTGCCGTGCCAGGCCACCACGTCGAGGGGCGAATGGGCGATCTCGGCGGCCCACAGGGTCCCGCCCCACTTCACCAGCATCGTGCCGGGCGCGTCGCGATCCTCGTAGGCCGCGACCGGCGTGAGGAAGTCGCGCGGGTTGGCCAGGCAATTGGCGCCGATCGGTCCGCGCTCGGGCAACGTGAAGGCGCCGCCGTAATTCTCGCAGAGGTAGCCCCGGGCCGGACCGCCGAGCAGCTCGACCGCGACCTTCACCCCGCGCGGGATCACCACGATCTCGCCGGGCGCGACCTCGATCACCCCGAACTCGGTGCGGAAGCGAAGCGCGCCTTCCTGCGGCACGACCAGCATCTCGCCGTCGGCGTTGGTGAAATACTCGTCCTGCATCGACCGGGTGGCGAAGAAGAGATGCGCGCCCATGCCGGCCTGCGCACCGGCATCGCCGGCGGTGGTCATGGTGCGGATGCCCTCGACGAAGGAGAGCGGCTCGGCCGGGATCGGCACCGGATCCCAGCGCAGCGGCGCCGGCGGCAGCTCGACCTCCGGGGCAGGCGCGGTGCGCCAGAAGCCGGCATCGACCTTCCGGAACGCCCCCCAATGCATCACGGTCGGGCGGATGCGGTAGAGCCAGGAGCGCTCGTTGGTGGTGCGCGGCGCCGTGAACGGCGAGCCGGAGATCTGCTCGGCATACAGGCCGTAGGGGCAGGTCTGGGGCGAGTTGCGGCCGACGGGCAGGGCGCCGGGCAGGGCCTCGCTCTCGAAGCCGTTGCCGAAGCCCGACATGTATCCGGGGCTGAGACCGGAGCCGGTGGCGGCGGGACGAAGCCCGGACGGCGCCTGATCGGTCATGGCGGCGACCCTTTCCTGCCCTGTCGATTGGTTTCAGTTGCAACCTTTTTCTCTGGATAGGAGCGGCCCGGACCGGCGTCAAGCGCAACGGGCACACCTCATGCCACGGAGCGGGCGCGCGGGACCATGGCCGGACGGTTGCGCCAGCAGCGCCCCTGGGGCACAGCATCCGGCATGATCGCGGTGGATTGGGGAACGAGCAGCGCCCGCGCCTACCGGCTCGCGCCGGATGGCGGAGTGCTGGAGCGGTGCGAGGGCGCCGGCGGCATCCTGCGGGTGCCCGATGGCGGCTTTCCGGCGGCGCTGACGGCGATGGTCGGCGACTGGCTGGCGGCCGGCGAGACCCGCGTGCTGCTCTCCGGCATGGTCGGGAGCCGCCAGGGCTGGCAGGAGGCGCCCTACCTCGCCTGTCCGGCAGGCCTCGAGGACCTGGCGGGTGCCGTCGTGCCGGTGCCGTTCACGGGCGCATCGGTGCGGCTGGTGCCGGGCCTGAGCGCCGAGGATCCGGCGGGTACGCCCGAGGTGATGCGCGGCGAGGAGGTCCAGGTCTTCGGGGCGCTCGCCGGCGGAACCGCGGACGCGCTCCTCTGCCTGCCCGGCAGCCACGCCAAGTGGGTGCGGGTCGAGCACGGGCGCATCGCCGGGTTCACCACCCACATGACCGGCGAGGCGTTCGCGGCGCTCGGCGGCCACACGATCCTCGGCCGGATGATGACCGGGCCGGCGCAGGTGGGTCCGGCCTTCGAGGCCGGTGTCGCCCGCGCGGCGGACGAGGGCGGGCTGCTCCACCACCTGTTCGGCACCCGTGCCCTCGGATTGTTCGGCCGGCTCGCGCCGGAGGATGCGGCGAGCTACCTGTCGGGTCTGCTGATCGGGCACGAGGTGGCGTCCGCCATGACGCAACCGGCGCTGGTGCACCTCGTGGGTTCCGGCCCGCTGATGGCGCTCTACGGCCGGGCGATCGCCCTCAGGGGCGGCGAAGCGGTGGTGGGCGATCCGGATGCCGCTGCCCGCGGCCTGGCACTGATCGCGGAGAGAACCGAATGGATGTGACAGGCTGGCTCGCGCGCTGCCCCCTGGTGGCGATCCTGCGCGGCGTGCGACCGGACGAGGTCGAGGCGATCGGCGAGGCGCTGGTGGCCGAGGGCGTGGCGATCCTCGAAGTCCCGCTGAACTCGCCCGAGCCGGTCGAGAGCGTGCGCCGCCTCGTGGCGCGCCTCGGCGACAGGGCGCTCGTCGGCGCCGGCACCATCCGCCGCGAGGCCGAGGTCGAGGCGGTGGCCGCCGCCGGCGGGCGCCTGCTGGTGACGCCGCACGCCGATCCGGCCCTGGTACGCGCCGCCAAGGCCCGCGGCATGGTGGCGATGCCGGGCTTCCTGACCCCAGCCGAGGCGTTCGGCCTGGTCGATGCCGGGGCCGACGCCCTCAAGCTGTTTCCGGCCGAGGCCGGCGGTCCGCCGATGCTGAAGGCCCTGCGGGCGGTGCTGCCGAAGGGGACCCCGCTGTTACCCGTCGGCGGCATCGATGCACGGAGCCTGCCGGCTTGGCGTGAGGCCGGCGCCAGCGGCTACGGCTGCGGCTCGTCGCTCTACAAGCCCGGCGACTCGCCCGAGCAGGTTGCCGCGAAGGCCAAGGCCCTGATCGCCGCTCTCTGAGGCGTGGTGCGGGGATGGGCCCTCGATCCGGTCCGGGAGAGCCCGGATCGGTCCTCTCCAGCCCAACCGAGCCTCTTGGAACTCCATGATTCGCATAAGGTTGGTTATGGAATGAAAAAGGCGTCCGCCGAAGGGCCATGTGCAGGTTTGCGAGCGAGCGAGTGATTGTGCAAGTGATTGTGATCGCGAGGTATCTGGTACCGGCGTCGAGCCTTGTGCTCGGGCCGTCTCCCGGTCCGCCCCGGTCGCTACATTCTGTAGTCGCTCCGATATCGTATGGGCGAGCTCTGCCGCATGACT